>JAFXKJ010000133.1 GCA_017531765.1 Clostridia bacterium | reverse complement strand
TTAAGCGTTCCGGCAGTGTAAGTAAAAGATAATTACGTTTAATCCATACTATGAAGATTCGGGACACCCATGCGGGGGTCCCGTTTTTTGTCGTTTTCACCAAAATAACGTCTTAAAAATCTACATTTTGAATTATCCCCATTTTGTTGACTTGTAGTTCAAAAGCATTTATAATTTATGTAAAGAATTCTACCGTATAAGGAGAAAAACAATGAAACTGAAGCGTATACTGTCCCTCATCCTCGCCGCAGTGATGATGTTGTCTGTCACTGCCTGCGGAAAGACGGACAATAAGGAAACGGGTACTACGGCAGCAAAAACGGAAGCAGTAACCGAAGAAAAAATGCCCGAAACACCTAACGAAGACTTCGTTGTAGTCATCGACAAGGAGAACACGGGTGCCGTTGACGCCGCTGAACGTATGGTCTGGCAGATGAAAACAAAATACGGCATTGACCTTGAGGTCATCGACCACAAGGAAAAGGCATACGTAAAGGAAATCGTCCTCGGTAAGACGAACAGAGGCGAAAAGATCGACACTTCCAAGATGATCCTTGACGAATACGAGATCAAGTCAGTTGGCGAAAAGGTCTTCATCGACGGTGCGTCCGACGACGGTCTTTACGGCGGTGCCGTGAAGCTTCTGAACACCTGCACAGATGAAAATGGATTTAATATCGCTGAAAATTATTCCTACAAGGATACCTCCGGTTACCCCATTGATAAACTGACAATCAACGGTAACGATATTGCAAAGTACACTATCCTCTACCCCGAAAACGCCTCCGAAAAGACCATGACGGGCGTTTCCGAGCTTCAGAAGTACATCGAAATGTCCTGCGGAGCAAAGCTCCCCGCAAAGGTGGGCTCTGATGGTGACTTTGCTATTATCATTGAAGAGAAAACAATTGTTGTAGAAGGCTCTCCAAACGATAACGTTGACAACTTCTCACTGAAATCAGAAGGAAACAACATCCGCATCTCAGGCTCTGCCGAAAGAGGCGCACTTTACGGTTGCTACGACCTTATAGACGACGTTATCGGCTGGGTATTCTTAACCGATACCCGTGGAACAGGAGATTATCTGTCACCTAAGGATGCTCTTGATATCACAGGACTTGATTACACCGAAGGATCGGTAATATCCGAACGCGGATATCAGAGTTTATTTACTGACAGAGAAAGACATACTCAGCTCAAGTGGATCCGCCGCTGTCACACCTTTGACGAGCTTGACAATGCTCCCGACGGCACATCCTACAGTGAGCAGTATGATAGTCAGCCTTGTCTCACAAGTGACGAGGTTTATGAGGTAATGCTTGAAAACGTTCTGAAAATGCTGAAAGATAACCCCGACGGTGATATCATCTCAATCTCTCAGAACGACAATTCCAATTACTGTAAATGTGAAAACTGTGCCGCATCTGACGCAAAATACGGCGGACCTTCGGGAACGCTTATCGCATTCTTAAACAAGATGGCTGCGGACATGGAGAAGGCAGGCTACGGAGATGTTCTCATTCACACATTCTCCTATATGTATACGGAAAAAGCTCCCGAAAACATCAAGGCTGACTCAAGCATCATGATCGAGTTCGCTCCTATCAACAGTTGCTTCGGTCATGCCATTGACGGCGGATGCAACAATCCGAACTATGGTTCTCAGATGAAAAAGTGGGCTGAGATTTGTGACCAGATCTACTACTGGGACTATTGTTATTCGCTCTCTCAGTCACCTACACCCTTCCCGTATATCAAATACGATAATCTTGCGGCAAATTTCCGTCTCATTGCAGACATGAATACAGTAGGCTACTTCCCTTGCGGATACTACGCCTTCGACTGGAACTTTGGTCCTCTCCGCCATTATCTTATGACCGAGCTTATGTGGGATCCTTACATGAGTGAGGATGAGTATAACGCTCATATAAAGAAATTCATGGAGGGCTACTTCGGAGAAGGTTGGGAGAAGATCCACGAGGCATTTACTCTGTGGACTGAAAAGGAAACCTCCTGTCACGGATTCCAGTATAATGCATTTTATTCTGAAGGTACCGCCGTGTATTTCCAAAGCATGAGACTCAGAAGCGTTATCGATGACATTGTTGGAAACTTCAAGGATGCTATGCTTCTTGCCGAAACAAAAAAGCAGTTTGAAGCTGTTGAATGTAACTACATTCAGTTTGAATTCGTAAGACTGACGGGAATCTTTGATAAGCTCTACAAGAGTGAGAATCCCACAGACAATCAGCTTGCTCAGGATCTGAGCCACGACCTTCAGGATAAAATGCAGAAATACAATGTGATTTTATCCGAAAACTTCCGATATATTCCCGACTTCGACGAATTCACAGTCCGTCCCGAGCATTGGCGTCACTTAGAAAAGGTGATAAATTTCAAGGGGTATGACCTTGAAGGAAATTATTACAAGAACGAACCGTCAGAGTAAATAAAATCTTTAACTGACTCGCTAATCACCACAGTTTCGCATATGGTGATTGGGGTAGGCGGATCACCAATGATCCTTGGCAAATCAGTGTACGTTAGCTATAATTGATTTAATAAATTCCATCTTCACAAAGGAGAAAACTATGAAACTGAAGAGATTACTATCCCTCTTATTAGCGGCACTTATGCTGTTTTCAACTGTCGCCTGCGGAAGCAAGGAAGCAGTTGACACCACGGCAGCAAAAACGGAAGCAGTAACCGAAGAAAAAATGCCCGAGACACCTAACGAAGACTTCGTTGTAGTCATCGACAAGGAGAACTCCGGTGCCGTTGACGCCGCTGAACGTATGGTCTGGCAGATGAAAACAAAATACGGCATTGACCTTGAGGTCATCGACCACAAGGAAAAGGCATACGTTAAAGAAATCGTACTCGGAAAGACCAACAGAGGCGAAAATATCGACATCTCAGGGATGATCCTCGACGAATACGAGATCAAGACTGTCGGTGAAAAGGTATTCATCGACGGTGCGTCCGACGACGGTCTTTACGGCGGTGCCGTTAAGCTTCTGAACAC
>JAFXKJ010000132.1 GCA_017531765.1 Clostridia bacterium | reverse complement strand
TCAGCATCGGGAGCACCGTAGTAGTTGAAGAGCTTATAATCTGTACCGATCTTCTCGTTTACCTTGTTCATGTAATCCTCTACGATTGCGGGGAACGCGTCGTAGTAGCGGTTACAAGCTTCTCTGTGCTGGAAGAAGATGTCGCCGTTTTCAGCTGAGCCGCGGAGAACGGGATGCTCGGGGTTGATGGAGCGAGCGCGGAAAGCATCGATAGCATCGCGGTCTACCATCTCTGCGAGATCGTCGTAGTCCCAAGCTTCGATCTTCTGGATCTCGTGAGAGGTTCTGAAGCCGTCGAAGAAGTTAAGAACGGGAACTCTACCCTTGATAGTAGCAAGGTGAGCAACCGCACCGAGGTCCATAACCTCCTGGGGGTTAGACTCTGCCATCATAGCAAAGCCTGTCTGACGGCAAGCGTAAACGTCGGAGTGGTCTCCGAAAATGTTAAGGGCGTGGCTTGCTACCGCACGTGCGGACACGTGGATAACGCAAGGAAGAAGCTCACCTGCGATCTTGTACATATTGGGGATCATAAGCAGAAGTCCCTGGGAAGCTGTGTACGTTGTGGTGAGTGCGCCCGCTGCGAGTGAACCGTGAACTGCACCTGCGGCACCTGCCTCAGACTGCATTTCAACCACCTTAACGGTGTCACCCATGATGTTCTTGAGTCCGCCTGCAGACCATGTGTCGGTTACGTCTGCCATTACGGACGAGGGGGTGATAGGATAGATAGCAGCAACCTCGGTGAACGCATAAGAGGCGTGCGCCGCGGCGGTGTTACCATCCATGGATATTTTTTTACGAGCCATGTTATATTTCCTCCGTATATTTAATAAACATAATAATAGACATATCTGCGTGGCTGATGCCACACATTTTATTATACATTAATTTTCGTGGAATGTAAAGGGAATATTTGAAGTTCTTTATAAATTATCTCATGTTTTTTTTAGTTTTTTACTCATTTGATTGAAATACTTCAACTTTTTTACTGAACAGACAGTATTTTGTCCCGCGAATTGTTTCTAAATTGTAAACTCCTACTTTTTCCGTGGGGATTTGTAAAAAAGCTATTGACAATGAAAAAAAATATGTTATAATTAAGGCGTAAAGAGGAAACAAAACCTCAAAAAACAAAAAAAAAAAAAACTTCTTTAACATGAAAGGAATTTAATATTATGAAATTTGTATGTCAGGTTTGCGGATATGTTCACGAAGGAGACAGCGCTCCCGAATTTTGCCCCCAGTGCAAGGTTCCCGCTTCTAAGTTCACAGCTCAGGCTGAGGAAAGGGTTTGGGCGGCAGAGCACGTTGTAGGCGTAGCTCAGGGCGCGCGTGAGGACATCATAGCTGATCTCAGAGCTAACTTCATGGGTGAGTGCACAGAGGTTGGTATGTACCTTGCAATGGCAAGAGTTGCTCACAGAGAGGGCTACCCCGAGATCGGTCTCTACTGGGAAAAGGCAGCTTTCGAGGAAGCAGAGCACGCAGCTAAGTTTGCAGAGCTTCTCGGTGAGGTTGTGACAGACTCCACAAAGAAGAATCTTGAAATGAGAGTTGACGCTGAGAACGGCGCAACAGCAGGTAAGTTTGATCTTGCAAAGCGCGCTAAGGAACTGAACCTTGACGCGATCCACGATACAGTTCACGAAATGGCTCGTGACGAAGCTCGACATGGCAAGGCGTTCGAGGGACTCCTCAAGAGATACTTTAAGTAATATAAGTAATTTTCAAAGGGCGTCGCGAATAACGACTCCCTTTGCGACCAAATAATAATATAAGGAGGAATGTATAATGAAAAAAATAGTTTTAATATTCACAGGACTGTTGGTATCAAGCTTACTCGTATCCTGCGCAAGTTATACGGATATTCCTTCGGACAGCGTACACAGCACCGAAACTGCACCTTATGTCAGCCCCGAAGCTTCCGTATTACAAAACGAACCTGCTCTCGCAGACTTCTACGCGTATGATCTCTCTTCCCCTGCCGCGTACGACGGAGTAATGGCGGAAACAGAAACGGTAGCTCATATTGACAGAGACAGGGCTATTGATGCTGCACTCAACCACGTAAATTTATCTCTCACAGACGTGTTCGATGTTGAAGCTGAGCTTGAACGCGAATCTTTCGGAACTTTCTGGGAAGTTGAATTCAATCACGAAAGAAAAGAGTATTCTTTCTACATTGATGCCGAAAGCGGAAACGTTGTGAGACACTACGTTGAATACGACGATTAAAAAAATATTACAAAGGAGAAATAATATGAAATACGTATGCCCCTGCGGTTATGAATACGATCCCGCCATCGGTGATGAAGAAAACGGTATCGCCCCCGGTACAGCTTGGGAAGATGTTCCCGAAGATTTCGTTTGTCCTGTTTGCGGACTTGGTAAAGATGCTTTTGAAGAAGCGTAAAAAAAGCAACCTCGGTTACTGCCGTAGCCGAGGTTATTTTTTGCAGATCTTATGAACTCACCAATTTGTTATATGAATACTGTTGAATTTTGAATTTATCATACCGAAGAGGATCATTGCAATTCCGCTGATGATATTAATAATATTGAAAATCGATGAAATGATCACAAAAGCTCCGCCTACGTAGCAAAGGAAAGTGAGAGCTGAAGAAGTATCAGCATCGTAATCGGTAGTTGCAACGAAAATTCCGGCTCTGAGGGACTTACAAACCGCCACGGTGAACACCACGTTTATGATAACGGTAACAGTCACAGCAATAAACACCCAAAACAGGACGGTTTCCTTTACAGCGTAAATGTCGTCTGACAAATAGATGCTTTCAATTCCTTCGAGGGCAAGCGCACATATAACAAAATACATCATCGCCACTATGCTGTTCATTACGCAGACAAAAATCTGACCGATTTTGATTATATTTAGTCCGATACCGGCCAATTTCAAGTCCCCGTTGGTAGTAAAGCTGGAGAAAAATACCGCCCACAAGCTGAACACCACAAGAAGCTTAAAAACACTGTCGACAGTATTAACTGTCGTTGTTATATCATAGACGCTGACAAAAGAACGGGAAGCACCCTTCAGCGCTCTTGATATTACACCGAAATCAAGTTCAAGTCCGATATCCTCAAAAGTCTCGTCAAGGACTTCAAAATCATATACTTCACTGTTTTCGATTCCGTTAACTACCTGCACAACATTTGCAACGGTAAAAAGAATCATTGCTATAATAAATATCGGACTTCTGACACAGTTTATCATTTTATGTCTAAGCTGAACGGTATACTTGGTTAAAGGCGCCGTTTCCATGGGTGTACCGCAAGAAAAACAAAATTTTGCGCTGTCGAGATTTTCATAATTACAATTAGGACATTTCATACTGTAAATTCTCCAAAAAAATATATATGTCTACAACATTATACATTTTTCGTAACAGTTTGTCAACAGTCATAAAGAATTTGATCTGTCAGAAAGTTTTTCACAACCACTTCCCTGCCCAGCTTTGTTGCAAGATTGATCATAGAAAAAGTTCCCCTTGAGCTTCCGTCCCAAAAAGCGATGACCATATTACACATTTCAGCCATTTCTTTATTTCTCACGGGTCCTGCGGCCCTTCCGTAGATTTCCCACGAAGCCGGGCAAAGGATCAAATTTATATTATGCTCTGCGGCATAACGTTCCGCCATCATATCAACACCTTTACAGTGACCGGTAATAATGGATATTTCATCATTAATAAAAGACGCGAATATTTCATCAAGTGATTTTGAAAAATATTCATAATTATTGAAATTTCTGCTTCCGCAAATTACTATGTTCATGTATGGGTGTCCTTTTCTATTCGGCGCGACTTAATCTATAGTTATATTATATCATCTATAGGTTGTGTGGTCAAGTGCTTTTATATCTATAGGCGATTAATTTTACGGTATTTCAGCAATATAATTAACTCATAGATATAGTGTATGTGAGGTAATTATTTTGGATAACAAGAAATTTTTGATGGAAATGGCTGTTAGAATTTATCAAGCAAGAACAGCACAAGGATTAACACAAGAGCGCCTTGCAGAACTTATGGATGTTTCAACGCAAATGATTTCCAATCTTGAATGCGGAAGAAAAGCAATCAGACCGGAAAACTTAGTTAAATTATGTAATACATTGAATGTAAGTGCGGATTATATTTTGCTTGGCAAGCCAAATATTATCGCTATTTCCGATGCAAGTGATCTCACAAACAAAATCGCAAGACTTTCGGAAAAAGATCGAAGAATGATCGAATTACTTGTGGAATATTGTTCTAAGTAATATTAAATAAGTCATCTTACCTTCTCTCATTTTGAGGGAAGGTATTTTTGTATTTGAATTATAGGAAGAACTTGTGAGTTGAAAGTAAACGCAAAAGCCTTCCCCGGTGGAGAAGGTGTCATCCATTCGCGGAGCGAATGGGTACGGATGAGGAGAAAAAACGATTTCAACGTGTATTCTCATGTCAACGTACGGTATATCATCAAAACGTAAGGTTTCCGCAAGCGGAAACGGAGATGGTTCTTGCGTAAAATGATAGCCATAACGTACGGTTGCAAACCGACGAAGCGGGACGCCACACGGGGTTTTACTCCGCACTGAGGTGTTACGTAAAATTTTCCTTACGGAAAACGTCCCCTACAGGTCAGTTGGGGACATTGCGGGAGGTTAGTGGGCAAACGTACGGTTCTACAGGATAGCGATGGTTTTAACGTTGGTTAATCACCAAACGTACAGTTTGTAATGCACTTATTGAGATAAATAATAATTAATTATAGAATAAACAATATTGACTTATGATGCTTTTAGGTATATAATTAACTTATCATTATATTCCTATAAAGGAGCTAACCGCTATGAATCAGAAAATTTATGAAACTTATGCCCGTCTTGCAGTTGAAAACGGCATCAACGTGCAGGAAGGTCAGGACGTTAACATTACCGCCTCCACAAATTGTGTGGATTTCGTAAAAGAAATCGTTAAAGTCTGCTACGATAATAAGGCTCGCCACGTTCACGTAAACTGGACCTGTGATGAAGTAACCAAGATCTCTCTTATCCATGAAAGTGAAGAATCTCTTTCCGAGGTCCGCCCGTGGGAGGAAGCCAAGGCACGTCACAGCGCAGAAACTCTCCCCTGCCTCATCTACATCAGTGACGACGATCCCGATGCCTTTGCCGGAATTGACCTTGAAAAAATGTCCAATGTAATGAGAGCAAGATCAAAAGTGCTCAAAAAGTACCGTGATATGCAGGAAAACAAGAATCAGTGGTGTATCATCGCTGTTCCCTCCCCCTCTTGGGCAAAGGCTGTTTTCCCCGATGACGATACCGATACCGCTGTCGCAAAGCTTTGGGAAGCAATTATCAAAACAATGCGTATGGATACTCCCGATCCCGTTGCCGCTTGGAAAGCTCATTCCGCAAATATCAAGGAAAAGTGCAACAAGCTGAATGCTATGAACCTTGATTATCTCCACTATAAGTCCTCAAACGGTACCGATCTTAAAGTCAAGCTTCATCCCCGCCACTTCTGGCTGGGTGCAAGTGAAGTAAACCTCAGCGGCATTGAATTTATCGCAAATATGCCCACCGAAGAGGTATTCACCATGCCTCTCCGCGACGGTGTTGACGGCGTTGTTTATTCTACCAAGCCTCTCTCCCTTCACGGTCAGCTCGTTGAGAATTTCAAGGTTACCTTTGAAGGTGGTAAGGTCGTTGACGTTACTGCCGAAAAGGGCGTTGACGTGCTTAACACTATGCTTGACATGGACGAAAGCAGCCGTTATCTTGGTGAAGTTGCCCTCGTACCCTTCGATTCTCCCATCAATCAGACGGGACTCCTCTTCTCAAACACACTCTTTGACGAAAACGCGTGCTGTCACTTCGCTTTCGGCATGGCATTCAAGAACAATATGCGCGGTTTTGAAACAATGAGCGATGAAGATTTCAAAAACGAAAACTTCAACGACTCCGTAAACCACGTTGACTTCATGATCGGCAGTGCTGACCTTGAGATCAAGGGCTATGACAAGGATGCAAACGAGTACGTGATCTTTGAAAACGGCGTTTGGGCGATCTGAGATAAGTTATGAAAATCATTAATGCAATACTGTCCGTTGCTGTAGCTGTCGCATTGCTGTTGACAGGTTGCGCAATAGGCAAGGACGGTCAATCGGATTCGTCAAGCTCCCTCCAAACCGCGTCCGAAGCTCTCCCCGTTATAAAGCCGGACAAGTCTCTCACTGAAAAGCTCCGCTATATAGTTCACGGAGGCGGTGCACTTACCGCAAAGGATGACTACGGGTATGAGAGAAGCTTTGCCGGCTCATCTTCCCTTGAAGGCATCACGGCTTGTGCCGCTGCAGGTGTCACAGCCATTGAGCTTGACTTTAATTTCACCTCAGACGGTCATCTTGCTTGTGTCCATCATTGGGGAAATGAATATCACAGCAGTTTTTCCGCCGATGCACCACCGACTCTTGAGGAATTTCTGAAGTGTAAGATCTACAACAATTTTACGTCGATCTGTCTCGATGACGTAGCTCAGTTTATGCGCGAAAATCCCGAGATTGTCATCATCACCGATATAAAGGACAGAAACGTTGAAGGCTCGGCATATATCGCGAAGAATGCTCCCGACCTCGTTGACAGGTTTATCATTCAGATCTACGATAAGAGTGAGTATCAGGATGTAAGAAGCTACGGCTTTGACAACATAATCTACACGCTCTATGCGCTGAACTGGAACGAGAAGAACGATTTTGCAACCATCGGAAAGTTTGCAAGAAGTAATCCTCTCGTAGGTATCACATTTGACCATAGTCTTTGCTCTGTGGAAGGATACACCGAAAATATGCTGAAGATCGGTGTTCCCGTGTTCGTTCACACCGTAAACGAAAGTGACATGATAAACGGCTACTTTGCCGACGGGATCAGCGGAGTTTACACGGATAATATTATTAACTACTAAACAAATAAACAGCAGACCGCGCGGTCTGCTGTTTATTTGTTATTTTATGACGAGTGTACCCTGCATTCTATTGATGGAGGTTGGATATGAATACATATCAAACTCCAAGGTTATAATGTCACCGTTTGTTTCGGTGATGGTAGCATTACTATAATTGTGCATAAGCTCAAGAAATCCCGAATTTTCCACATCCCCCACACGTACCGCTGACGTCTCGGGAGTGTCGTTATCATCACCCGAAGTATAATTCACGTTCACGCTTACGATTTTCGAAGTCTGTGTGTTATACTTCATAACCACGGGAACGAAATAAGCATAGTTATATTCAACGGTCATGTTGGTATAGTCACCGTATTTTTCAATATCCTTGAGTCTGACGTCGGTTTCAACGCTTGCCTGATAATCTCCCCATGTGTCCTTGCCGTAGTTTACCTTGTACACCGTCTCAAAGGTATCGTAAAAGTTTTCGCTGAAGTAATCTCTCCAGTTGTCTGCCGTGAATGCGATATATTCTCCATCAAGCTTCGTGAAGCTTCCGTAGCAGAAAACAACGGTATTTTCCTCGGGAATATAGCAGAAATGGGTGAGACTGTCAATGAATCTGAGGTGAGACGGACCGTAGCAGGGTGTACCGTGCATATCATACGTTTCTCCGTTATATGTCAAGCTTCCGTCCTCGTTAACGGTGAGCTCGGAATATTCTGACATATACTTTCCCGCGGGAAGCGCCTGACATACGTCGCAGTTTTCGTTGAGTCTGTAGTAGGTCTCATCGTAAACGTACTCAAATAATTCAAATCCGTTGAAGTACCCATTTTCTTCATCGTCCGGAATATACCCGTAACCAAGAGACGCATCACTTCCGTCATCACTGCGGCACACATCGTATCCATGATCCTTGCCGTCAAGTTCAATTAAAATCACATCATGACGCTTTGAATATTCCCACGAGTCGATTTGGGTCGTGTTATACACAGGCGACGCTGTTCCGCTTTCTCCGCAGGATATAACGGTGAGCTCTGCACTGCCGTCATCCTTCAGCTCAAGCAGATGTGCTTCTACAGTGTCAAGCCTTCCGTCGGCAGACCAGGTAAATCTTGACATATACCACTTACCCACAAATTCCTCTTTTGTCACAAAGGTTTCTGTCTCTTCGGTTTCCTCGGAGTCTTTATTTTTCTTCTTTCCGCTGCCGTCCCCTTCATCCTCACTGCAAGCTGTCATTGAAAAGCACATTAACATCGCCAGCAAAAAAGCTATGATTCTTTTCACGGTCATTTACCTCTTTCTATGTATTATTTTCTCACGATCTTACCGTCTCGGCATACGAGAACCACGACTCCGTCCTTGTCCGTCCGATATGTACGGATTCCAAGGTTTTCAAGTCTCTCAAGTATCTCTTCTTTCGGATGTCCGTAGGTATTTCCCTCTCCCACAGATATTACCGCTATATCGGGGGCAACTGCTTCAAGGAATTTTTGGGAGCTTGATGTGGTAGAGCCGTGGTGACCTACCTTCAGCACGTCAGCTTTCAGTTTTCCCGAAAACGATTCAAGAACGTCTGACTCCACAGGGGTCTCAGCGTCTCCCGTAAACATAACGGAAGCCCCGTCAACCGACGCTTTCATTACTATACTGTTGTTATTATGGTCAAAATAATCCTTTGCGGGCGAGAACACATCAATGGTCACGTCACCGTAAACGTAGCTTTTACCTGCGATAGCCTCGGTTACGGGAATATCAAGCTCTTCAAGCATATCCAACGTTTTGGTGTAAAATTTTGTGTCGATCTCCATCTCGCTGTCAGCCATCATAACTTCTTTGACTTCAAGACTTGACATTATCTCGGCGGCACCGCCCATGTGGTCGTCGTGGGGATGGGACATAACGAAAAGGTCAATGGAATCGGTGTACTTCTTTACGTATTCTATAACCGTGTCGGCATATTCTTCGGTACCACAGTCGACAAGTATGTGAACTTCATCGGTAATTATCATCGCAGAGTCTCCCTGACCTACGTCGATAAAATGAAATTCCGCGTCGGCGTTGGGATCAATGCCGTCTTTACGGCTTTCAAAATACATTACAAGTGCCGATACGGCAACAATAAGGAGTAGGAGTATCACTCCCGCCCTTGATTTTGCAAGCTTTCTCGCCGCTTTCCTTTGATTTTTAGTCATTTTTCTCTTAGCCATGTCAGGCTCCTTTCTCTCCGCACACTTAAGGAAACGGAAGATACTTTTTAATCAGATCACATATGAAATATGCAGGAATACAAAGCGCAAACCACATCATGGAAAACCTTAAGCATATCTGCCCGAGAAGGTTGAATCTGATGGAGGAATAGTCCCAAACACCCTTGTGAAACGTTAAATTCACTATGCACCCCACAACAAATTCCACCGCAGTTATTATCAGAGCTCCGATAATGCACTTCAGGGCAAAATTCACGCTCAGGTGGGTGTTCACGAAATACAAAAGGGACAGACAAAAGCCTCCGGTCAGCGACATCGACCAGTGAGTGTAGCCTCTCCAAAGTATCTCGATCAGTGTATATGCGACAGCTCCGACTCCGAACACAAGTCCGTATTCAAATAATTTCACTTTCTCCTCCGAGTAATGACTTTTACTTCATTATTGTTCCTCGGAGGAGGCATTTTATACCTGAAAACATAAGGACGGGGTTTCCCCCGACCTTATTCTCAGTTCTTAGAATGTGAATCTACTTCTATGTTCTGAAGAACAAGCTCAACGTCATTTTCAAGCTTCTCGATCCAGTCAGCAAGAACGTAGAAGTTTTTCGCGCCGTTGTAATTGAAAATTGCGCGGCGTGTGGAATATCTGTGGAATGAATAATTCTTATCGTCTCCGTTTATCTTATGGAAGGTAACTCTTCCCATAAAGTTATTTTCGTCCTCGACGATCTCCTCTATCTCTTCATCCGTGAAGGTTGCGGGGATACCCTCCTCGTTCAGCTCACTGTTGATATTACCCATGATCTGTACTGAAAGAAGGACCTTGTAGAACTCACGGAAATTCTGCACCTCACTGTTTTCGAGAACAAATCCATCGTCTCCCTTAACTTCAAGGAGGGCGTTACCCTCGGAATCCGTAGAATGAATGAGATCGAAGGTATACTTATTCTCCCCGAACTCAATGCTGATTGCGTCAACCCCGGTTATGTTAAGCATAATGGGATAATCGTCGATCCACTCAATGAGTCCGTACTCAAGCCAGTTGAAGGTGTCTTTGGTACACTTTACTACCATTTCATGATTATACAGGTTGGACGTGCAATAGTAGTAACCGTCGTCCTGAAGCTCTGAGACCCTGGTTACGAATTTCATCATTTCATCTCCGCTTCCCAGAGAAAAGCTGATCTCGTAGATGAAATCATCTTCACCAAGTCCAAACTCGGCTTTCTTTTCCTTGCTGTCACCGATATAGACGGTCTCTTCTCCTACAAGAGACAGGAACTTGCCCATAACTGATGACATGAAGAAAGTGTCATCTGTCTTATATCCCGCAGGATATTGCAATTTTGTTTCAACCTGAACATCGGGATTTGTAAACTCTTCCTTTGTGCACTGCTTTACGTGTACGAAAGGATCACGTTTTTTAGCACCGCTTAAGCCGTGAGTAATCTGGAAATTGTCAACAAGGTAATAGGTCTGCTCGGAAAGTCCGTAGCACACAAGGGGAACCACGTAAACCTCAAGGGGTTTGAAAATGTTGCTCTCAACAGTTGAATTGAGAATATAAATGCAATTTTCTCTGCCCTCAAGCATACCGTAATAGCCACCGTCGGCAAGAATGCAGTCACCTACAAGCACCTTGTAGGTCCTGCCCTCCACCGTTTTCAGTATCCAATACGCTGTGGGATCGTCAAGACCGTATTTTTTCAGATCTTCCTTCTTTGCATCCTTTGTAACTCTCTCCTGAGTAATGGTATATCCCGCACTTACAACGAGAGAAGCTATTGACTGCTCGTCATAGTACATACCGTCGTACTGAGGAAGTCCAAAGGAGCCGTTGTTGTTTACAAAGGTATATTCACCATCGGGGTTATGGATCTCAATGGAGCTGATACGGGAACGGTCAACGTGCTCGAACATAAGAATTCTGTTATTTGGTCCCAGCACCTCACCCGGCACAAGCTCGATCTGAGTTTGCTCTTCATCTGTGCCCATTAATCTATCAAGTAAATTGGTTTGCACAAGCACGATCCAAAGTGCAAGCATGAAAACGAACACGCAACTGATAACGATGAGATATTTCAGAGACTTAGATAATGCCTTTTCTGTCATGAGTGCTTTCTCCTGATAATAATGACAACTCCCGTTATCGTAATAATTGCGGGAAGAATGACGGTACAGCAAACAAGGAATTCCTTTGCCTCTTCTGTGGTCGCTTCGCTGGAAGTATCGTCAAAGGGCTTAGTATCAAGGTCGGCAAGAACTCTGTCTCTGCCGATAAGCTTCATCGTCGAGAAGATGATGTCGCTGTTACCCCATGAGCCGTCGATCAGATAGTTATTGTAAGCAAACGAGGGACTTCCCGCAGCCATAACATAAGAATAGTAGTGATCGTTATCGATAACTCTGTCCTCATAGGATATGGTCACAAGATCAAATTCGCCGCTGTCGATTACATCATTTGTAGATCTGTCGATAAGCTCTGATGTGTCATAGGAACTGAGCATTGTATAAATTCCGCGTGCACCTACGGACATATTCTTACCGTTCCAGAGCTTTTCAATCGGCATTGCCTGACTGATGATAGCGCCGGGCATAGAGTCAAAGTTTTCAAGATCATCGTACACGGTCTTTCCGAATGTGTCCTCGGTTTCGTACTGAAGCTTGATGGAATATCCGTTTGTTGACATGGAATGCTTTGTGTCCTTAACCTGAGTACCTGCGCGGAAGCTGATTCCCCACTCTTCAAGGAACTCATTTAGCTTCGTGAGACCTTCGGCGTGAGAGGGATCCTCAAACACCATAAGTCCGCCCAGTCCGTCGAGGAATTTGTCGATCTTGTCGATCTCGTTGGCATTCTTATCCTCAACTTCAATTCCGTGGAAATCAAATTTGGGGTTGTAAATTACAATGATCCTTGCATCATCGTCGATCTCCTCTGTGGTAAGGTCGATCTTTCTTACCTCAAAGCCGCAGTCCGTCAGAAGATTCTTAAGTGCAGCTGCATTTCCGTAATCGTAAGGCGCTTCTTCACCTGTCTCAGGGCCTACGTCCTCGCTGTGACCTACTGTGAAATAAGCAACGGGATGTTCTGCCTGAGTTACCTGCAGGATACCTGCAATATAGCGGTATTCACCGTTGTAGCCCCAACGTGTCCCGTCTTCGTTATAAGTGAAGAATGCCTTGTGAACGTAAACCACGGACTCGGTTCCGCTTTCGATGATAACGGATTTTGAGTTAATGGGCGTACCCTTGCTTTCCTTGAATTTTGCGAAAAACTCGGGATTCTTCACAGAGTCACG
This sequence comes from Clostridia bacterium, assembly GCA_017531765.1. Classification (GTDB taxonomy): domain Bacteria; phylum Bacillota; class Clostridia; order Oscillospirales; family CAG-272; genus RUG11130. The sequence continues at coordinate 10,697 of JAFXKJ010000132.1, read as the reverse complement.
GCACACTACCTTGATATTTGAAAATTCTGTGGAAAGCTCCTTGGCGGAATTGTAGATATATCTCATATCATCATCCTGAACGAGCTTATCCGCATCGGATGCAAAGTAGATGGTGACCTCAGACTTGATGTCCTTGAGATAATCCTTTGCCGCATCCGAAAAGGTGAATACGGCTTCACTTGTCATATCAACGTACCAACCGAAGCGGTTTGCGAGCACGGAAAATATTCCGTTAAATACGATCATTATTGCAATAAAAACTGCAACAAACGCTGTGGAATAAACGCCGTAGCGGAATTTTCTGCTTTTAAGTATATTTTTACTGTTCATTTCGTGTTCCTCCTATCTACGCGTGTCTTATGCCCATCTGCGGCGATCGAATACGCGCACAGTAAGGAAAAGGAATACAACCGTAAGAGAGAAATAGTAAACAAGTGCGGAAAAATCAAATATTCCGTAAGTGAAATAGGTGTATCTACCGTAAACGGAGATCCATGAAAGAGCCTGTCTTATGGGATAGAAATCAATCAGACCGTTGAACATGGATGCCGCAACCATAACAAGAATAATTACTATGGTTCCCACCGCCGCGGTTACGGTGTTATCGGTAAGAGAAGACACAAAGATTCCGATCGCAACGAAAACCATACCTACAAGAAGCATGGCAACAAGGCAACCGACGGTTCTTGCAGCGTTCATTGTTCCGTAGGTTGAAAGAGGCAGAAAATATACACATCCCGTGGCGAGAGAAAGGACAAAGATGGTATATGAGGAAAGGAACTTGGCAAGCACCATCTTAAAGATCGGCAAAGGCGCCGTCATCAGAAGCTGTTCTGTCTTCTGACGTCTTTCTTCGGCAAATGTCTTCATTGTGAGAATGGGAACAAGGATTCCGCAGGCGAATATCATTACCTGATAAAAGGAAGAAACGTCAACGGTACCCGAATAAAGTGTGGTAATGCCAAGTAAGAATCCCGAAATTGCAAGGAACACGCCGCAGAAAACGTATCCGAGAGGGGTAGTGAAATAAGAACGCAGTTCTTTTTTGTAAATTGCAAACATAATTAGGCACTCCTTTCTTCCTTACGCTTTTGCGGACTTGCTTTTTTTCATATCATTGTCCATAATACGCACGAAAACATCCTCAAGATTCATACCCTGAGGCTCAAGGCCCATAAGAGGCCAATTTTTTTCGGCAAGCATATAGAACAGCGGTTTTCTTATATCCACTCCCGTTTCACTCTTTATGCGGAAGCAATAGCTGTCCCCATCGCGCTCGCCTGTGGGCTCGGAAAACACAATACCGCGAAGGCTGCGGAGGGCGCTCTGAACCTCACGCTGAGGACCTGCGACCTTGATGATATACTCGTTTGTATCACCTGCCACACGTGTGATGCTCTCCGTTTTCTCATCGGCTATGATCCTGCCCTCGTTGATGATCACCACTCGGTCACAAACCGACTGAATCTCTGAGAGAATGTGAGATGAGAGGATAACCGTATGAGTCTTACCCAGATTACGGATAAGGTTACGGATCTCGATGATCTGCTTGGGGTCAAGAGCGACCGTCGGCTCGTCGAAGATAATAACGGGAGGATTGCCCACAAGTGCCTGAGCGATACCCACTCTCTGGCGGTAACCCTTGGAGAGGTTTCCAATGAGCCTGTCCTTAACGTCAAGGATCTTTGTTGTCTGCATAATCTCTTCAAGGTGCTTCTTGCGGTTCAGCTTACACCTTTTGATCTCATAAACAAAGTTAAGATATTCACTAACCTTCATGTCGTGGTAGAGGGGAGGCTGTTCGGGAAGGAAGCCGATCAGTTTCTTTGCTTCATCGGGGTATTCAAACACGTCAATACCGCCCACCTTCACTGTACCCGAGCTTGATGAGAGGTATCCCGTAAGTATATTAAGCGTAGTGGATTTACCGGCTCCGTTAGGCCCGAGGAAGCCGACTATCTCACCCTCGCCAACATTGAAGCTGACACCCTCAAGGGCGCTCTTATTGCCGTACAGCTTCACAAGATTCTGAATTTCAATCATTATTTAGTCCATGCCTTTCATTGCGTTAGCAGTGCTTCGCGACACTATTATATAGATTATATCATAAATTTGTAAACGTAATTTGAACAACCCACACACCTTGACCATTTTTGTGTGATAAACATCTGAAAAGATCACAAAATCGCAATAAGGCTGCCCATAGCCCCGCGAAGGCCGTGAGTTTTTCTGTGGGAATGATATTTTTCGGGGTTGCAGCAGGTACACTCATCCGACACATCGATGTTATGGGGCAAGACTCCCGCTTCAATGAGTATCCCAACGTTCATTGAAGTAAGATCGGCAAAAAGCCCACCCTTATCCGTGATATAACGTCTCGCAAATTCTTCGCCGCGAATCTCAGCCACACTGTCGTAGAAATCCCGCTGAACCTGAAAGCAGCATTTGCCGATGTGAGGACCGATTGCTACCTTTACTGAATCGGCTGCGGCGCCGAGAGAAATGATAGACTTTACCGCCTCGGCGGCAATTCCCGAGACAGTACCGCGCCAGCCTGCGTGAACAGCCGCTACAACGGGACTTCCGTCTGCCTTTGATGCTGTAAACAGTATAGGCACGCAATCTGCGGTACGGACAATGGGAACGATTCCGCGAGAGTCGGTAACAAATCCGTCGCAGGAATCACCTGCGGCACGGGCGACGCCCTCTCCGCAGTTGTCTGTAGTGAGAAGCCTCACCTTAGCAGAATGTATCTGAGACGTAACAACGGCATTTTCGGCGGTAAAAACTCCGTTTGAAGCTTCGCGGACGAGGATATCGGTATTCTTATAAACAGTTTCAAAATCGTCGCCGTGTCCGGGGGCGATGTTCATTTCACGTGTATGCGAGTGAGTGCTGACACCGCCGAGGCGTGTGGAAAAGGCATGACAAATATTTGCATTTTCAAGGAGTGTGGATCTCACAAGAATTCCGTCTGTGTAAAACATGAAACCTCCATGTATTCGTATAGGGAACGCAAAACCGCGTCCCCTATACATAAAATATAGATATTATCTTACTTAAGCTTGATCACACCGTCGTCCCACATTTCGGGTTTCTCGTAACCGAGGAGGTTTACAACGGTAGCCGCTACTGCGGAAAGACCGAACTGACCGTTATCCTCACATACGTCGTATGTGTCACGGCTTACATTATCGTAAATGATGCAGGGTACACGATTAAGAGTGTGGCTTGTCTTAGCCTTGAGAGAACCATCCTTGTTACGCTTGGGAGCTCCTGTCTTCTTGTCTGTCTCAGCCATCTCGTCAGCGTTACCGTGGTCAGCTGTGATAACAGCTACACCGCCAACCTTGTCGAGAGCCTTAAGGATACGTCCAAGCTGAAGGTCGAGAGCCTCCATGGAGCAGACAGTTGCTTCAAGGCTGCCTGTGTGACCTACCATGTCACCGTTGGGGAAGTTTACTCTGAGGCACTCATACTTACCGGACTCAAGAGCCTCGATAAGAAGATCGGTGATCTCAGCGCACTTCATCCACGGGCGCTGTTCAAAGGGAACAATATCGGAGGGAACCTCAACGTATGTCTCAAGCTCCTCTGAGAACTTACCGCTCTTATTACCGTTCCAGAAGTAAGTTACGTGACCGTACTTCTGTGTCTCGGAGATAGCGTACTGACTGATACCTGCGGAGGTGAGGTACTCACCCATTGTATTAGTGATCTCGGGAGGAGATACAAGGTACTTTGTAGGGATGTGGAGGTCGCCGTCGTACTCAAGCATACCTGCATATACAACGGAAGGAACTCTTACTCTGTCAAACTTGTCGAAATCTGCGCCAGCCTCAAATGTCTTGGAGATCTCGATTGCGCGGTCGCCACGGAAATTGAAGAATACTACGCTGTCGCCGTCCTCAACTGTACCAACGGGAACACCGTCCTTAGCGATAACGAAGGGGGGAAGATCCTGGTCGATAACGCCTGTCTCTGCTCTGAAGGTCTCGATCGCTTCCTTAGCGGATGCAAATGTTCTGCCCTCGCCGAGAACGTGAGTCTTCCAGCCGAGCTCAACCATTGCCCAGTTAGCCTCGTAACGGTCCATTGTAATTGTCATACGTCCGCCGCCGGAAGCGATCATAACGTCAAAGTCAGCGCTTCTGATGGAGTCAAGGTATGCTTCAAAGGGGTTAACGTAATCAAGAGCAGATGTCTCACCAACGTCACGTCCGTCAAGAAGGATGTGAAGTCTTACACGGCGAACACCGTCAGCCTTGGCTCTGTCGATCATAGCCTTGAGGTGATCGATATGGCTGTGTACGTTACCGTCGGAGAAAAGACCGATGAAGTGGAGAGTCGCGTCAGCCTTGGGAGCCGCTGTAAGCTCTGCCCATACTGCAGAATTAAAAATCTTCTCGCTCTCAATGCTCTGAGATACGAGCTTTGCGCCCTGAGCGAATACCTGTCCGCTTCCAAGAGCGTTGTGTCCTACCTCGGAGTTACCCATGTCGTCATCAGAAGGGAGACCTACTGCCGTACCGTGAGCCTTAAGCTCCACAACGGGGTACTCCTTCATGATTCTGTCAAGATTGGGAGTTCTTGCGAGAGATACTGCGTTAGCTTCATTTGCGGGTGCGATTCCTACACCGTCCATAACGATGGTAAGAACGGGTCTGTTCTTCTTTGCGCCACTGATTTCTTTAAGTGTCATATTATATTTCCCTTCTGCAATTTGACTTGCAATTATTTTTCTTTATCCTATATAGTATATCTCAAAAATGTGAACAAAATTTGACTAAATCACATTTTTTACGCTTCGTCGTTCATTTTCAGAATATCGTGCAAATTTATCACGGTTTTACCCGTTTCCCTTGCATATCTTACCGTATACGCAGTGCCTCCGGAGCCTGAATTATTGTAGTAAGCCACGCAGTACCTGCTCATATCAGCCATCATTCTGTTTCTCAGGTGCATACAACCCGAGGTGTACGTTTCACAAGCGTACACTATCTCGTCGGCATATCCTTTGATACGTTGATACAGAGCTATGTCATACCCGTTCTTCCAACGTGCGGTCTGATCACGGCAAGGCAGGAGAAGTATGAGCTTCACGTGGGTAAAATATTTTTTCGCCACTATCACTCGGCAAGCCGCCAAGGTATCAAAGCCTACCGCCCCTCCGCAAACGAAATTTTCACATCCGTCTGCTATAAGCTCCCGAATTTTCTCGTCAAGGGTAACAAGCAGATTTGACGAATCCTTTTTCGGGATCACCCTGTGACCCGTAAAAAAACAGGTCTTGTTCTTTTTATCATCCATTGTCTGCTCCTTTCATGGATATACACAGGTTCAGTCTCAGACTTACATCAAGCTGTAAAGAACCTCACACAGTACGTATGCCAAAGCTACGCACACAGGATAAGTCAATACCCACGTGACTGTCAGCTCACAAAGTGTCTTGACATCAGCTTTTCTTTTTTCGGGAGCCGCAGCACCAACCATGGCAAAGGTCTTCATATAAGTCGTGCTGACGGGGATCCCCGCAAGGCTCGATAACACCGTACAAATTAAAGCGGCAATGTCTGAGGCGACTGCTTCTGGGGCACAAAACTCTCCCGCAAGATCGTACCCGAGCTTGCAGACCATCTTTTTCCCGCCGAAAAAGCATCCGAATCCCAAAACCGCCGCCGCTATCAACACAAAACGCGTACTGAGAAACCCTCCCGCAACAGACAGCGCGAGAATGGCGGCAAACTTCTGTCCATCCTGCATACCGTGGCAAAATGACGACCCCAAAGCCGAAAAGCACATAACATTCCGATATTCTTTTCCCGAAAGTGAAGTGCACCTCATGAGAACCATCATAAAACATCCCGCCAAAGCCCCCACCCCGCAGGACAAAAAGCTGAATACTGCCATGCGTCCGAAGCTTACGCCAACGTGTCCCTTAATGCAAAGTGACACACCGCCGAGAGAAGCGATGAGTCCGTGACTCTCGCTTGTGGGGATTCCAAACACCCATGCCGCAGCCGAAAACGCAATAGCCGCAATCAGTGCTGCCGCAATTCCGTAGTCAGGCAGATCCGCAAGAAAAACAACCGTTCTCGCAACACGGGGAAAAAGTACGCAGGATATGACTGTTCCCAACACGTTTCCTACGGCGCACAGAGTCACTCCCTTTGTATAACTCAAAGACCCCGACACCACAGCTCCCGCAATACATCCGGGTGTATCCGTGGCACCGTTTACAAATATCATCATTAGCGCGCATATAAATACGAAAGCTTCCACCTGATCCCCCCTCAAACAGCCTTAATAATCTTATGAGAGAGAAGGGCGGTTCATTCATATTGACAGATACTGCCGCTGTGTGATATACTGTCCGTAACAGTTAATATTCAGCGAGGTGTTACCCATGCTATACATTGATACAGGCGAAGACATACTTGATGCCATGGTAAAAAGCATTGCTTCACGTTATACTGATGCTTCATCCCCAAGCATTGCCGTGTGCGCCGAGGGGAAAGAGTTTCCCGCAAACGCCCGTCGCCTTATAGTGATATACTCCGACAAGTCATATACTTCGGGAGAACTTCACGGGAAGTGGCTCCGTCGATTCGGGGACAATTACATAAGTCTGTGCCGACCTGTGTCGGTACGACTTCTTGAAGACATCCTTCGCAGACTGTCGCGCCCCGAAAACTGCAATTCACGTCTTGCGGCGTCACTTTACGACTCTGCTACCAGAACCCTTACGAAGAACGGAAATTCCGCAACACTGACTCCAAAGGAGTCTGAGCTTTATCTCATTCTCCGAGAGATGAGGGGCAAGCCCATCACACGGGAAGCGCTGAGACGCCGCCTCTGGAAGGATACCGATGGCACAAACGCCCCCGACGTTATCATCAGCTACTTAAGACGCAAGCTCACCAAGGTCCTCGGTGACGGATGCATCATCAACGTACGCGGGCAAGGATATATACTTAAAGACGAATAATTCTACCTTAATGGGGCTGTCGCAACTCGACAACCCTTTTTTTACATTGTCCCTGTGAGATCGCGGTCTACCGTTACTACAGCAAAGCATTTGCCGTGTCCCTCAGCTTCGAAGGAGTCAACACCGCGCTTTATCATTGAAACAAGGTCCTTTTCGGGCAGCTTCATCTCAAAGGGAACCACCACGTCAAAAATGAGATTTGTGTGTGTTATTCCAAACACCGCACGGAAGTCGTGCATTGAAACAGGAACACCGATCTCATCCCCGATCTCGCCGAGGAGTATTTTCATTCTGTCCATGAGGGCGTCCACTCTTTCGTCACCTACACAAACGGGATCAAGATGAATAACAAGACTAATTCCCATTTCACGAAGAAAATCGTGCTCGATGTTGTCGATCTTATCGTGACTGAGCATAATATCTTCCTTTGAGTCTATCTCAACGTGGACCGAGGCGAAAAATCTGCCCTCGCCGTAGTTGTGAAGCATCAGGTCGTGTATGCCGAGAACTCCATCATAGGACAGCAGCTTTTCCGACACCTTTTCAACCGTGTCCCTTTCGGGGGCTGTGCCGAGAAGTGTATCGGATGCCTCTCCGATAAGCTTTACGCCCATAATGAATATATAAAGAGCAATAAGGCAACCGAGAACGCCGTCCGTTGCGGGCCCGAACACACGTGTCAGGAGCATACCTGCAATAACCGCCGCAGTTGCGCACACGTCACCGAGGCTGTCCGCAGCCGATGCTTTCAGGGATGACGAAGAAATTCTCTTACCTACGGTTCTGAAGAATAGGGCAAGCGAGAGCTTAATTAAAATGGATGCTCCCATTATTACGACACTGACCGTCTCAAAGACTGCCCCGTCTGACGGGGAAATGAGACTTGAAAGTGAGCTTCTGAACAGCTCAAAGCCGAGGAAGGTAATAATTATTGAAATAAACAGAGTACAAAGGTACTCAATTCTCGCGTGACCGTACGGGTGCTTTCTGTCGGCGGGCTTACCCGAAAGTATATATCCCACCATAACTATCACGGATGAGAGGGCATCGGTGAGATTGTTTACCGCGTCGGCAATGACGGATATACTTGCTGAAAGGATCCCCGCCGTAAGCTTCATCACAAAAAGGACAAGGTTAGCACAGATCCCCACTACACCCGCGTTTCTGCCGATCTTTACCCTCTCGGAGGAGGTATATTCTCTTACTCTTGCCATCAGTCTTTATTTACTCTCAGCGCGGGGGCAATGAGATGCTCCGCATAGGGAAGGCTCATAATCCAATCGCAAAGCACGTGCCACTCATCAAGCTTGTGTGCGTGTCTTGCGTTATATATGTTTATAAGATTCTCGTAGTTAAGCGTCACAGTTCTCATCTGATTGTAGCTTGAGGGGAGAAGCTGGATCATATCGTACCAATGCGCCTTGTCCTTGTTCTCGATAAAATTAACTCTCGCCTCTTCAAGGCAGGCGATTACCGAGTCAAGGCAAGCGAGAGCAGTCTCCGACATTTTGTCACAGCTGAAATCCTCTCTATCAAAGCTCTTTGCGTGGATCTTATGCATGGTGCTTGTGGAATTTGCGACGGTGCCTACCTTGTATGTGTCGAATTCCTTCCACCAATAAAGGGGGGCTGTAATGTCAACGGACACGAATATCTGTCTTATGAACTTTCTGTGGTCGCTTCCCGCGCCGACGAGACGGGCGCCAAAGGCAAGGTCTGCTTCCCCCATCACAAACTTGCCGTTATCGTCGTAATAGCTGTCGCTTTTTGCCCAGCTGTTAAGGGGATTTCTCGCGCCTCTGATGGCGTTGTCAAAATTCATGGCACAGCTTCTTTCAATTTTGATCATGGTAAACTCCTAAAAATTCAATATATAATCAGTATATCATATTTTTACGGTAAAGTAAATGATTTTTTTGTACTTGAAAGTGAAACAGTCAGTATTTCGATCGTTATATATGAGAGGGGAAAAGCGAGAACGTGAACATTTTGAAAACAATTCCGAAAAAGTTCGCAATTTGGCTTTTCACGAGCCATTTATATATGAAAGATAAAATCAAAGGTCGTGCGGCGCGGCGGGCTTTACGCTGAGTTTTCGCGATTTTTTAGATTTTTGAAAAAAATTACGAAAACACCGAAGGTTTTTCGCCTTTTGATACGTCTAAGTAAATGAAAAGGTAAAAAATGCGAAATCCCGAAAAAAATTCAAAAAAATCGAAAAAATTTTCAAAAAAAGTGCAATGGTTTGCGTTTTCGATTGTTATATATAGCAGAGGGAATTACGGCATAACAAAATCTATAAAAAAAGAGGTGATACCAATGGGTAACTTCGACAGCGCTTAGTAATCAATCAAGAAAACATATTGAAAAAAATTCAAAAAGATGTTATAATTACATCGGAAAGGTAAAAAAATGATGAAGTCATATAATTTACACGTCGGTGACTTCAACGGTTGGGGAACGGACGTAATCACCGATAGGGCAAGTTCCGCTACCGCCTACCGCAGTACCGCGCTTGTGAATCTCGGTACTGCAAACGGATTCCAACCATACACATATTCACATAAGTTGCGTACGTATTTTTATATAGATTACAATTAAGGAGGCAGAAAGCTATGCAAAGAAAAACAGTTATACTTATTTCGTTTATCATTATCATTTCATTGATCTCGATTACATCTGTTAATGCATTGCGTTCTTATGACTATAAATATGAGTATATGGATGAAGCATTTTATTACGTTGTAGATTCAGATGATATTTGGTATTACGATGCAAGAGAATTCGTTCTTGCCGAAGCTCTTATGCTGAGATACGAAGTAAGAGAAGAACCGTACAGTGAAGAAGAAGAATATCGCGGTTGGTCTAATTATTACGTTGATTTCCTCGGAGAAGATGAAGTAACACGTTCATACATTTCTGCACTGCTTCACAGATACAACGGAAGTATTGCGACAATTTATACTGTGTGGGGAATTACTTCAGCCAGTGATAAATATAATTTCACGACTTTTGCAGATATCCCTAAAGATGCTTGGTATATTCCGGGTGCACAGTGGGCGTACGAAAACGGCATCGTAAACGGCGTTGGCGGTGCGTACTTCGCACCCGAGCGCACCATCACCCGTGAGGAATTCGCGGCGATGCTCTATCGCTATACAGAATATCTCGAGGTAGACACGTCAGCGAGAGTTGACTACTCCGACTTCGCCGACAGCGGCTCCGTTTCCGACTGGGCAACGGACGCTATGTCTTGGGCAGTTGCCGAGGGTCTCATCAGCGGCAAGCCGGGTAAGCTCCTCGCGCCGCAGGACACCATCACCCGCGCCGAGGTCGCAACCGTCATCTACCGCTACAACAACGAAGTAAAAGCACACCGCGACATCTGGGACGGCACTCTTTGAGAAGAATAACCTAACGAGTCCGCGTACACGTCGGTGACTTCAACGGTTGGGGAACGGACGTAATCACCGAAAGGGCAAGTTCCGCTACCGCCTACCGCAGTACCGCGCTTGTGAATCTCGGTACTGCAAACGGGTTCCAACCATACACATATTCACATAAGTTGCGTACGTATTTTTATATCGATTACAATTAAGGAGCCAGTGACATCTATGAAAAAACTTATTAAAATGTTAATTGCAACAACACTTCTGCTGTCAACGTTGACTGCGTTGTGTATCCCTGCCCTTGCCGTAACTTTTTCTGA
>JAFXKJ010000131.1 GCA_017531765.1 Clostridia bacterium | reverse complement strand
TATATTCACTGCACTCAATCATATGTGGAATAACCACGGCTTCGGAAACGTCAATCTTAATAATGAGGTGATTGAAGAGCAAGGCGATATGAAGGAAAACGAGCTGCACAAGCTTACCGAGGACGTAGGATTCGTATGTCCTGCCATCGGTGACTACAGAGTGACAAGCGGCGCCAAGGTTCCCGACATTCACTTCGAGAAGATCGGAAGATATTGATTCTCTCCGAGCTAATATGATTTGTTATATCCCCTGCTGTAAGCAGGGGATATTTGTGTAGGTTTACCTACACAAATCGGCTTGACAAATTTAAGTAAGTGCTGTATAATTGATTCAGCTATATAGCAATTCATTTTTAGGAGGAAAAGAAAATGAAAACAAAGAGAATACTGTCAATGCTTTTAGCTTTGATGATGCTTCTCGGCACATTTACCGCAGGCATGACAGTTTCCGCAGAAAACACCACGTATTCCGACGTTACCGAGGATATGTGGTCTTACGGGGACATTGTGTACGTCTCTGAAAAAGGACTCATGAACGGCACAGGCGGCTCCACATTCTCCCCTGCCGTTGACGTAACCCGTTCAATGGTAGTTACAGTTCTCTACCGAATGGAAGGCTCACCTGCTGTTAACTTCGACGAATACGCTTACGCCGATGTTGCATCCGGAGAGTTTTACTCAGATGCCGTAATTTGGGCGAAGAACGTGGGAATCGTTACTTCCGTAGGTCAGAACGAAAACTACGAAGATCTTTTTGCTCCCACACGTGCCATCACCCGTCAGGAGCTTGCAACAATGTTCGTGCGTTACGCCGAGTACCGTTACGTGATCACCGACAAGCAGGCTGACATTTCAAGCTTCAAGGATATCGCCGACGTTGCAGACTGGGCAAGTAAGGCTATGGCTTGGTGTAATGCAGCCGGCCTTATCAAGGGCACAGGCAACGGTGACACTCTCTCACCCAAAATGACTGCAACAAGAGAACAGTTTGCGGCTATCATCCACCGTTTTGACACCGCTGATTTTGAGTATCAGTACATTCTTAAAGAACCGAAGCCTCTTTCAACGTTTACCGAGCCGGAATATCCTCTCGTAAATGATGCTGACCTCTACGTTGCGGTAGACGGAAGTGACTCTAACCCCGGTACATTTGAAAAACCCCTTGCAACCTTTGAGAAAGCTGTTGCAAAGGTTCGTGAACTGAAGAAGACCGCAAAGGACGGAATAGTTGTTGCTTTCAAGGCAGGTGACTACGGTAACCTTCAGCTTGAGCTTACCGAGCTTGACGCGGGAAGCGAATCCTGCCCCATCACCTACTGCAAGTACGGCGACGGCGACGTACTTTTCTCCAACGGTGTTACAGCTTACATCGACGAGTTTGAACCCATCGACGAAAGTGATTACTATCTTTTCCCCGAAAAGAGCCACAGTCTGATCAAAAAAGCCGATATGTCCGATAAGCAGTACATAGGTGAGCTTAACGGAATGAGCCCCCTTTTCAGTGAAGAAGAAAGAATTGAAATGGCTCGTTTCCCCAACCAGAATCAGTCAGGCAAGGATATGTCCTACACTATAGCTCCCGAAGGTTCTTATCCCACAGCTGACGGAAGCATTGGCTACGGTGCGTGGACGGTTCCCGTTAACTCAGCTATCAAGAGACGTTTTGATGGATACCATTCATACGAAAATATTGCAATCATCGGCTGTGTAGGTCACGAGTATGACGGTGACTATCTCCTCGTCTCCGACTATAATAAGGAAACGGGAGAGATCACCATGGTAGCCCAGGATACAGTTTACGGATTCGGCTCAATGGGAGGACTTATCGTTTACTACATGAACGTATCCGAGGAGCTTGACTACGAGGGTGAATATTGGTTCAACCCCGAAACTGAGACCCTCTACGTTTACGACCCCACGTACACTCGTTATACCCTTGCAACCGGAGGAACCTTCCTCAAGATTGACGGCGCTGACTACACCAGCTTCGTCGGACTTGACTTCAGCTACTGTACTGAGGACGCTATCATCGTAAACGCTGATAACGTTACACTCGACAATACAAGAGTTGTAGGAAGTAACGGTGCGTACTTCGCAGTTCAGATGAACGGCTACAACAACAAGATAGTAAACTCCGACCTTTCTCATCTTGCCGCAGGCGGTGTTGTAGTCGGAGGCGGTGACTTTGAATTCCTCACCCCCACAAACACTCTCGTTGACAACAACGTTATCCACGACTACGGTCAGATCCATCACACATGGACTGCAGGTGTACGTATTCACGACGGTGTCGGCGTAACTGTATCTCACAACGAGATCTACAACGCTCCTCACCTTGCAATCATGTTCGCAACTATCTGGGACAGATCCATCGGCTGTATCTTTGAGTACAACTACGTTCACGACGTGCTCAACTCATGGTACGGAGATATGGGCGCCATCTACTGCGGACGTCTCCACACCGACCGAGACAATATCGTAAGATATAACCTTATCTCCAATATACGCAGCGGAGGTGCTTGGTCAGTATACATCGACGACGGTATGTCAGGTCAGCAGTTCTACGGCAACGTGTTCTATAATCCCAGTGCATATGCATTCCTTCATTCCGGTGGACGTGACAACGTGATCCAGGATAACGTTATCATTAGAGGTGGCGATAGCAACGATGCAGACAGCCAGCCCCTTCGCGTTTGGGCAAAATGGGCTGAAATGATCAAGGCTGACGGATACGTTACCAGCGGCAACTGGACTCATCTGCTCCAGCTCGTTCCCCAGTATCTCCCTAAGGATCCCGAGGCACTGAAGCTTTGGCAGGAAGAATGGCCCGAGCTCTTTAAGGTATACGATCACGTTAACAGCAAGCCTATGCTTGACTGTGTCACCGAAAACCTCAACGAGTATTATATGATGGCTAACTCCGCCGGATGTGTTATCAAGAACAATTACTCATTCGGATTCAGCAATACTGAGCATTGGCTCCTTGATCCCCACGAGAATAAATTCAACGAGTTCAAAAACAATCCCATCTGGGGTGAAGAAGCTGTCAAGGGCGAGGGCGATGCACCTCACATCTTCGTAAATCCCGCACAGGGTGATTACACCATCCGCGAAGACTGCACTCTCGAGTTCGAGTATAAGGTTGATTTTAGCAAGATTGGTAGATATTGATAAGAAAATCATATACATCTGGCATACTCCCTCGTTTAATACGGGGGAGTATTTTTTTGAATAATCATATATGTATTGACATTAAATGCAAAAAGTGTTATACTAAATTTGCGACACAAATGAATAACACTGCACTGTTTTGAACAGAAATAGTATGTATTTTTTATTTAGGTAAAAATGCATGCTCTTTTTCGCATACTATTTTTGTCTCAAAACAAGATGTGTCGGAATTTGTGTCGCAGCAAAACGGAGCTGTGCATTTTTCGGTGCGCGGCTTACGCTGCGCACTTTTTTAATTTTTTGGAGGAAATTTATGCGACACAAATTTCGACACCTAATCAGTATTATGCTTGCGGTAGCAATTCTTCTGCCCACAGCGGCAATTGGATTGTCCGCTGCAGAGGAAACTGAGGATAACAACACACTACCTACTGCCGATAAAATTAACATTGGCGAAACCGTAACTGGGGCACTCGACTATGAAAAAGATTCAGACTTGTTTTGTTTCACAGTCCCATCCCCGGGAGAGATTTCTATTGAGGTCTCGGTATATTTTAGATTCTATGATTTTTATTTATATGATGAAAACGGTGACAAATTATTCAATCTAGGAAAAATTCAATGGAATGAAGTTTCCGGTATGAGTTATGAAAATTTCATTTTCGATCTTCTTCCTGGCAAATACTATTTTTCAATAAGTAGTTGGCTGGAATACACAGGAGACTATTCAACAAAGATAAGTTTCACACCGGCAAATGTTACGGAAAATGAAAATAACGACGATATAAGGTCAGCTCAAAACATTGAACTTAACGAGACAATGTACGCATTTATGCATTTCGACAGTACCCCCGATAATTTTGTTTTCACCATTTCAAAGTCGGGCACATATTATATTGACGTTACATGCTATGCTGAAAACTTGTCTTTATATCTTCTTAATCAAAACGGTTCAAAACTTTGGAGTACAACGCATCATTACTCTCACCCCTCCAAGTCATACGAATTTACTTTGGAAGCGGGTACGTATTATTTCAGTGTTGAAAATTATTCTTATGACACAGATGCTACCGCAGAAGGAACTGGAGAATACAACTTCCGTATTTATCCCGAAGAAGAGCCCGAGGATAAGCCTACAACACCTCCTCCGTCAGATGAAGTAGATTCATCAGAGATTTTCAACGATGTTCCGCGTAACGCTTGGTACAAGATCTATATTGATTTTTCAATCACTATAAATATCTTCACCGGCACAAGCGCCACTACCTTCTCACCCGATATGTCTATGAACCGTGCAATGCTCGTAACGGTTTTGTGGAGACTTGAAGGTTCCCCCACGGTAAACTGTAAGCTTCCGTTTAGTGACGTAAATTCAAGCACGTGGTATACCGATGCCGTAAAATGGGCTTATTCTTACGGTATCGTTAAAGGCACATCCAATACCACGTTCTCTCCCGACATGAACATCACACGAGAACAGATCGCAACCATACTCTACAGATACGCTTCGGAAACCAAGTCTTTGAATCTCAACGAAAGAAACAATTTGTACTCATTCCCCGACGGATATAAGACAAACGACTTTGCTTGGGAAGCACTGTCCTGGGCTACGGCTGTGGAGATCATCAACGGTGCAAACTATGGAAACGGTGTTGTTCTTGATCCCCAGGGTGTTGCAACAAGAGCTCAGGTTGCTAAAATACTTACAGTGTTCTATAACAATTATATGATCTGAACACAAAAATCAAAGAGCATGCGTTAAAAATCCTCCTATCTCCCTGCGAGATGGGAGGATTTCTTTATTGTTATAAAAAAATTTTCTCGGCTACGCGGAGCAAACACATAGAAAACGAGAGAAAAAGCGAGAAAACGAGAGCTTTGATATATCTAAATCAAAATAATCAAATTTTTTATAAAAAAGGTATTGACAAGCGGTTTTGTATGTGGTATAATCTTCACCGTTAGTGAAAAATCATCAACTAAAATATTCGGAGGAATGAAAATGTCAACTTTCATGGCAAAGAAAGAAACCATCACTCGTGGTTGGTATATCCTCGACGCTGCAAACAAGCCCCTCGGTAAGGTAGCTGCTACTGCTGC
>JAFXKJ010000021.1 GCA_017531765.1 Clostridia bacterium | reverse complement strand
TATAATATGCTTAGAACATATCAGCCCAAGAAGAGACAGAGAAGCAAGGTTCACGGCTTCAGAAAGAGAATGGCAACTGCTGACGGAAGAAAGGTTCTTAAGAGAAGACGCGCTAAGGGTCGCGCAAGACTTACTCACTAAGATCCTCTCGTCAAGCTCTTGCACGTGGCAAGTTTTATAGTGCAAGACAGACTGCCGAAGGAAACACGACTTATAACCTCCGAGTTCGGGGGTTATTATTCTGTAAGAGGAAAAAAGTATCTCTCAGGCGGAATACACCGGCTCGCAGTCGGGGATACTGAATGTAGAAAATGAAACTTTTTCCAATTAAAGAAAATTATCTTTTTCAGAAGGCGTACAAGAACGGTACTCGCGCCACGTCCCGTGCCCTCAGTGTGTACGTGATGCGCGACCGCAATGCCGTGCTGATAAAGAAAGCAAACCCTCAGGGTGATTACCTTAACCGCATCGGCATCTCAGCCTCAAAAAAGATCGGAGGCGCCGTACAGAGAAACAGAGCTAAGAGAGTAGTCAGAGAAGCGTACAGACAGATAGGCAAGGAACGCACGCTGAAAAAAGGCTACCTCGTGGTGATAGCTCTCAGAGTTCCCGCTACGGTTTTGAAGATGCAGGAGGTAAAACGCGACCTGCACTACTGCCTGAAGCGTTGCGGTATGTATCTTGAGGAAACCGCTGCATCTGAAAACAAAGGTGTGACGACTGACAATGAGGCTTAAAATGTTTTTTAGGGGACTGAAGCTCCTCCCGAGGAGGATAGTCTCACTTCCCATAAAATTCTACCGTAAGCATCTGTCACGTCTCAAAGGAGCTCCAAGCTGCCGCTTTACTCCCACGTGTTCGGAATACGCTCTTGAAGCCATATCCGAGTGGGGTGCACTTGTTGGCACGTTTTTAGCCATACGCAGAGTTCTCAGATGTAATCCCTTTGGCGGATGCGGACACGATCCCGTCCCGAAAAGGAAGAAAAAAGACAGATGATCCTGTCAAACATACCGAAAGGTATCAAAATGTCAAAGCCACACTCGGCAGATGAAGATCTAACCGATCTGCGGCAAGAAAGGAATGGCACAAACCATGAAGATTTTCGACATTTTACTTGTCCCAATGGGATATCTTATGCGCTTTGCGGCGTATATCACGGGAAACAACTATCTTTTCGCAATCATTCTTTTCGCTCTGATCATGGAGATCCTCATGCTCCCCATTCAGATCAAGCAGCAGAAGAACTCCATCAAGCAGGCTTCTCTCCAGCCTAAGATCCGCGCCATCACCAAGAAATACGACGGCAGAAAAGACGCGGCTTCCATGCAGGAAAAGCAGCAGAAGATCATGGAGCTCTATCAGAAGGAAAACTTCAGCCCCTACGGCGGATGTCTCCCTCTTCTCATTCAGCTTCCCATCATCTTCGCCCTTTACAGCGTAATCATCAATCCTCTCCGTTACATCTGCGGTGTGTCTGCCGACAATATCACCAAGATCAGAGAGACACTGAAGCTTGAAAATCTCTCCGAGATCGATCTTATCGGCAAGCTCAAAATTCCGGAAAACGCTGCAAAGATCAAGAATATCGTTAATATCGATGAGATCGACCTTCCCAACTTCAAGCTCTTCGGAAAACTTGACCTTTCCGCAACTCCTTCCCTTGAGGTAACAAAGCAGAACGCATGGCTTCTCGCTATCCCCGTTCTCGTGTTCCTCGGAATGTTCTTCTCTCAGAAGATCATGAAGCGCTTCACCTATCAGCCCCCCGAAAGTGCTGAGATGCAGAACGGCGGCGGTATGAAGATCATGAACGTGGCAATGCCTCTCCTTTCCGCATGGATCTCCCTTAAGGTTCCCGCGGCTGTAGGCTGCTACTGGTTCATCCGTAATATCATCTCCGTAATTGAGAAATGGATCATCTCCAAGGCTATGCCCATTCCCGTTCTCTCCGAAGAAGAGTTCAAGGCGGCAGAACGTGAGTACGGTGTCAAGAACAAGCAGCACCAAAAGAAGGAACGCGATCCCAACGCCCCCCGTCCCCGCAGTCTCCACACCATTGACTTCGATGACGAGCCCCTTCCCCCTCCCGTTCCCGAAAAGGAACCCGAAGAAAAAGAAGAAAACAGCGATGTAAAAGATATTTTCCCCGTAAGTCCCGCCCCCCTGAAGGACGATAAGTCCGACAAAAAAAACAAATAAGTAATTCTAATTCAAATAAGGAATTTTCACAATGAGCGAGACATATACAGTCAGCGCCAAAACTGTTGACGAAGCGATCGACCTCGCTTCCAAGCTGTATGGCGGAAGAAACAAAGAAATTTCTCACGAAATCGTCTCTCTCCCCAAGAAAGGTTTTCTCGGATTCGGCTCAAAGGATGCCGTAATCCGCGTTACCGTTACCGAGGCAGAAGACGTTGGACTCAGCTCAATCGTAAGCGAGTTGAGAAAATATAAGGATCAGCCTGCTAATGAAACCAAGGCAGAAGCTAAAGTTGAAGTCAAGACAGAAGCTAAGGCTGAAAAAACAGAAGCAAAGCCTCATCAGAAGAAAAAGCCTCAGCCTAAGGCTGATAAGCCTGCTGAAAATAAGCAGACAAAGTCCGACAAGCCTCAGCCCAAGGCTGAAAAGCCTGCTGAAAAGGTTGAAGCAAAGACTGAAAAAGCTGAAGCAAAGCCCCAGCAGAAGAAAAAGCCTCAGACCAAGGCTGAAAAGCCCGCCGAAAAGGTTGCGCCCAAGATTGAAGCAAAGGCAGAACCCAAGGCAGAGGCTCCCGCAAACGACGTAAAGATCAAGACAGCGGTAAGCCGCGATGAAATGAATTTTGCTATCGACTTTGTAAACACAATGATCGGTAACATGAATCTTTCAGCTCAGGCTATCCCCGTTTCCGCACCCGAAGGTGAAGAATATACCACAACCGAGACTGCGGACGTTTATCCCGCAGTAAACATCATCGGCGACGATACAGGTATTCTCATCGGTCACCACGGCGAGACTCTCGATGCCATTCAGTACCTTGTAAATCTTGCTCTCTTCAGAAAGAGCAGCGACAAGGGCAGAGAAAACATCAAGATCACCGTAGACATTGAAAACTACCGTGAGAAGAGAGAAGAAACTCTCAGAGCCCTTGCAAGAAGAATGGCTGCACGTGCGGTTAAGTACAAGAGAAACGTGTTCCTTGAGCCTATGAACCCCTACGAGAGACGCATCATTCACTCAGAGCTTCAGGATTACCGCGATGTTGCAACTCACTCCGTGGGAAGCGACACCAACAGAAAGATCATCATTACATACGAGGGCACAGATAAGGCTCCCGCAAACAACAAGCGCCGTCCCAGAGGCGGTAAGGGACGTCAGAACCGTACGACGGATATGACCCCCGCAACAGACGTTCCCAAGGGACGTCCCCTTCCTACTCTTGATGAAGAATAATAAAAAAGAACTTTTGCCGAGTGGCAAAAGTTCTTTTTTATTACTTAAGCTTAAAAGGTTTATCGTAATTCTTTCCGTCAACAGTGTAGTAAACTACAATGTTTTTACCGTTAGGTGAGAACTGCGCGGACATAAGAGTCCTGTCAGCCTTATCAAATCCCGCAGTGTCAATGGCGATCTCTTTATAGAATACACTGTCGTCAAACATATCTCTGATAATAAAGCCGTTTTCGTTTACAAACACACCGTAGCCGTATTCCGCCGAAACAAAGTTTTCACGGGGCTCGGATTTTCTGTCGTTTGTAATATCATAGAAGGTCACCACGTAGGGATCGTCATCTCCCTCTGCTGTTGAAACGGCAAGTCCGCAAAACTCAGTGGCAACACCTTCCCTGATTACAGGAGGGTTTGCAGTCTCAAAGGTCTCAACAAGCTCACCGCTGTCGCGGAAAAGCTGAACAAAAAACGGCTTTGCGTTTGCCTCTGTGTAGAACACCGAGAAATTATATCCTCGCTCATAGATAGCATCATACTTTTCAGGTGCGGCAGGATACTTAACGTCTCCGTATTTTTCCTCACCGTCTACCCAATGATGTCCCGAAACGGGGTCCTTAGCGGGATCAACGGTGGTATTACTGCCGGTAGGCGCCGTGATCTGCGGAGGCTCATCCGATTTGCCGCAGGAAGCAAGAGTGAGAAGTGAAACAGTCACAAGCATTATAGCCAAAAACTTGATCTTCATATTAATCTCCATATCATAATAAAATTACTTACATATTATACCCCATTTTTCTCCCCTTGTCCATTGTCATTTTTGCACAAAGGGAAACCGGTATAATTGTCAATTATCACAAACCTCCCTTTGAGGCATCACACCTTAAAGGGAGGTTTCTGTCAAAATATCAGAAAATATGCCACAACAGCCGCGCCGAGAACTATTCGATACCATCCGAAAACCTTGAAATCGTGACGCTTCACGAAGGATGTAAGGAACTTTACGGCGATCATGGATACAACGTAGGCTACGACCATGGCAACAGCGAGAATTATCCAGTCGGTGGAGCTGATCACACCCTCAAACGTAACGAGCTTCAAAAAGCTTACTCCAACCATAACGGGAATTGCGAGGAAGAAGGAAAATTCAGCCGAAATTTCGCGGGAACAGCCTATAAGCATTGCACCGAGTATGGTGGCACCCGAACGAGACGTTCCGGGTACTATGGAAAGCACCTGAAAAGCTCCGATGATCAGAGCAGTTTTATAGGTCATGGCGTTCATTGATGAAACCGAAACGCTGCGCCGCTTGTTATAGCTTTCAATGAGAATAAATCCGACACCGTACAGTATCAGTGTCGTGCTGATAACCATCCAGTTTTCAAACTTATCCATGAAATCATTGAGAATAAGTCCAATTACAGCCGCGGGAAGGCAGGCAACCACCACCTTGAACCACATCTGCCACGTGCCGTGCTTTTCCTCGCGGCTTTTCGACGGCGCGAAGGGATTCAGCTTTCTGAAATAAAGTGTTACGATGGCAAGTATGGCACCAAGCTGGATTCCGTAAAGGAACAGATCAGTTCCGAAGAATCCCGCCTCTCCGCCGATAAATTCATTGACAAGTATCATATGCCCCGTTGAGCTTATGGGAAGCCATTCCGTGATTCCCTCAACTATACCGAGGAACACCGCTTTAAGAATATCAATCAAACTCGGCATCACGTCACCTCACTTCTCCGCCGCGGAGGATATCCCCCTCCATAACGGGGAACGGAACCTTAAGTCGGAAGATCATGCCGGGATGAGGCGCCGATTCAATGTCCTCTCCCTTTTCGTTTCTCAGGGTATCGGCAATGAAGCCCCTGCCTATCTTACCCGGTGAGATCATCTCAACTCTCTCTCCGCGAACAAGCTTGTTGCGCTCTATAAAGCGGCAGTCGTAAAGTCCGTCAGCATCCGCTTCCAAGGAAGTTTCAACAGCAGTTGCAATATACGCCTTTTCCCTGATATACCCGTGCTGTGTTACCGTGTTCGCATCCTCATGGGGAGGCGTAAAGTAAAATCCCGTACCGTATTCTCTGTGGCTTACGCTGTCAAGCTCGTCGATCCACTCACGACGGGTAACGTAAGAGGCGGGATCCCGTCTGTACTCGTCAATCGCCATACGGTATGTGTTTGTGACCACCGCAGTGTAGTACGCGCTCTTCACTCTTCCCTCGATCTTGTAGGAGGCGATACCCGACTCTTCAAGCTCGCGGATATGCTCGATCATGGAAGTGTCGCGGGAAGACATAAAGAAGGTGTCTCCTCCGTCCTCAACAGCGGCAACCGCAACTGCGGGAGCAGGTCTGTTAGTCTCGGAAAGATTTATCTCCTTTGCAGGGTCAGCCACGGGAGAATATACCCAGCGGCAGGACTGAGCACAGGTACCGTGGTTGGCATCCCGTCCCGTGAAATAATTGGAAAGAAGGCATCTTCCGCTGTAGGAGATGCACATTGCGCCGTGTACAAAAGCCTCAAGCTCAAGATCCTCGGGAATGTTACGCTTAATGTCCAGAATCTCCCTGAAGGTAAGCTCACGCGCCAGGACAACTCTCTTTGCGCCCAGCTTATACCACATATTACACGATGCGGCAGACACGGCGGACGCCTGAGTTGAAATATGTATGTCAAGGTTCGGCGCGACTTCACGGACAAGGGAAAACACACCAAGGTCGCCGACGATCACCGCATCGGCGCCAAGGTCGCGGAGGAATGTCACGTATTTTGTAAGCGCGGAATATTCAGCGGTGCGGGGCATTACGTTAAGGGTAACGTACACCTTAACACCGCGGCTGTGGCAGTACTGTACTGCCCACTCAAGCTCCTCATCGGTAAAGTTTCCCGATGCAGCACGCATTCCGAACATCTTTCCGGCAAGATACACGGCATCAGCGCCGTACATCACCGCAGCTTTGAGCTTTTCGGGATTCCCCGCAGGGGATAAAAGTTCAGGTTTAGTTTTCATTTGTTTTTCCTTTTGTGGGATAAATACTTATTCAAAGGGCATCCCCTGCTGTACTGTTATACGTTCATAATAACGGGAAGTATCATGGGCTTGCGCTTTGTCTTAGCATACAGATGCTTTGAAAGCACGTCCTTGGTCTGCTGTTTAAGCTGAGTCCACTCGGTGATACCCTCGTCAAGCATCTCGGTCAGCTTGCATCTGGCAAGCTCACGCACCTCGTCCATCAGCTCCTCGCTCTCTCTCACGTAAACAAATCCGCGGGAGATAAGGTCGGGACCCGACAGAAGAATGTTCTGATCAATGTCAACAGTCGCAACCACAACGATAAGTCCGTCCTGGGACAGATGGCGGCGGTCTCTCAGTACTATATTACCAACGTCACCTACACCGTAGCCGTCAACGAGAGTCTTACCCGCAGTAACGGGCGCGGCCCTCTTACAGGTCTCGCGGTCAAGCTCAAGCACCTGTCCGTTTTCGCAGAGGAATATATTCGCGGGATCCATACCCATAAACTGAGCAAGCTCCTTGTGCTGCATCAGGTGACGGTATTCTCCGTGAATGGGCATAAAGAACTTGGGCTTTACGAGGGCGTGCATCAGCTTCAGCTCCTCTTCGCAGGCGTGTCCCGAAACGTGTATTTCACCGTCGTCGTGGTATACTCCCACACCTCTGCGGTAAAGCTCGTTGATAACTCTTCCCACAAGCTTCTCGTTTCCGGGGATGGCATGAGAGGACAGCACAACAAGGTCCTCGGATGTGAGGGAAACCTGATTGTGGTCGGAGAACGCCATTCTGTAAAGCGCCGACATAGGCTCACCCTGAGAGCCCGTTGTAATGATGGTGATCATTTCGGAGGGATAGCGGTTGATCTCGGAAATGTCGATAAGGACATGCTCGGGTACTTCCATATATCCAAGCCGTGTAGCCGCCCCCACAACGTTCAGCATACTCCGTCCCGTGATAGCCACCTTGCGTCCGAACTTCACACTTGCGTTTATGATCTGCTGAACTCGGTGAACGTTAGAAGAGAAGGTTGCGATAACGATTCGCTTGTGAGGATTCTGCATAAAAATATTGTCAAGGGCAAAACCTACGTTTCTCTCCGATGGAGTAAATCCGCTTCTCTCAATGTTTGTAGACTCACAAAGCATGAGAAGAACTCCCTGACGTCCGTACTCACCTATTCGGGTAAGGTCCATCATTTCGCCGCCGATAGGTGACACGTCAAGCTTAAAGTCTCCCGTGTGGAATACAACTCCCACAGGGGTGGTAACCGCAATACAGCAGGAATCGGCAATGGAGTGGTTAACGTGGATAAACTCAGCCTTGAAGACACCGAGAGAGAGCACCTCTCCCGCCTCAACGGTGTTAAGCTGCGTTGTGCCGAGAAGCTTATGCTCTGCAAGCTTATTTTCAAGGATACCGAGGGTCAGACGTGTACCGTACACGGGCACGTTGATCCGCTTCAGAAGATACGGTATCGCTCCTATATGGTCCTCGTGACCGTGAGTTATAAGTATACCCTTAATCTTGTCGAAATTTTTTTCAAGATATGTGAAATCGGGAATGATAAGGTCAATTCCGGGCATATCCTCATCGGGGAAGGCGATACCGCAGTCGATTACAATTATATTGTCCCCATATTCGATAACAGTGAGGTTCTTACCGATCTCATTAAGACCGCCCAGCATCATTACTCTCAGCTTACATACAGGCTTTTCGGACATTTTTTCGATTTTCAGTTTCTTCTTAGACACAGCAAAATTCCTTTCTTACCGCTGACAAAAACGTACGCCCAGCGGATTATAATAAAAATTCCGTTATGTTCTGCAAGCCGCAAGCGGGAGATCACAAAATAAGCAAACACAAAAAAGCACGTTGGCACTTCCCGTGACGCGCGGCAAAATTCTACGGTTTTTCCTATTGTATCACGAAACCCGCAAAGCAAAGCTCCGAAGGCGGCGGAGCTACGGATTCGTACGGAAAATTCCCCCACAAATCAGGAATACTTATAAACGACCCAGTATTCCCGTCGGGCAGAACATTACTGTAGTTTATTATACAGTATTTTTCTTTAGAGTTCAAGGCTTTTTTGTGAATTTGATCACAAAACCAGCCATATTATAAGTCCCACCGCACCGATGGTGACGCAGGTGAACAAGCTTCCGAAAACAAAAGCCATAATTTTTTCCCGTTTGTCCGCGCCGACCTTACTCTCAGACGGCTTTGCCGCCCCCCTGACAAGGCGCATAGCCTCCCTCTCAAGCTCACGGGGACCGGAGGCGTGACTCTTTCCGCCCACTTTCAAAATAAAGTACGCCTCGTCAAAAAGCTCGCTTTCCGTATTCTTAACGTGATATATTCTCTTTTCGCATCCTCTTACAGCCATATCTGATACCCGCCCGTAATTATTTACCCTGTTTTCTGATTTTTGTCCCGAATACGTGTAATTATTCAGATTAATTTCCGATGCACAAAGTTTATTTTTACCATTTTTTGCTTTTTTATCTGAGATTTAACCATTTATTTACATATTTTTCTAAAAAAGGCATTGACAACTATTAAATAATGTGGTAAAATATGTCACAAACGGGGGATGTTTTACATTCGGTATCGAAATATCGGTGTATATTCGACACGCCTCCCAAAACCAAATATATTTTTCAAAGGAGACATAACTATGAAATCACTTGGAATCGTAAGAAAAATCGACGAGCTCGGAAGAATCGTTCTTCCCATCGAGACAAGAAAGAGACTTGACATCAGCGCAGGAGACGGAGTTGAGATCTTTGTTGAGCGCGACAGAGTAATCCTCAAGAAGTATGAGCCCGCCTGCATCTTCTGCGGAGAAGTTGACGACGTAGTAAACTACAGCGACAAGAAGATCTGCCGCCACTGTCTTGAAGAGATCAAGAAGGCTGAGCTTTGATCGCGCTCAAACGCCTTGAGATCTCTCAAAGTAGTTTAAGCTTATTCCGTGCAGAGTAAAGATATTCTATCCCTCTGCACAGCTGAAAGGAAATTTAATCATGGCACTGAAAAAAAGATGTGAAATGGATCCCGCATACACATGGGACTTCACACACATATTCCCTTCCAAGGAAGCATGGGAGAACGCTTACGCCGAGGCACAGCGATCCGTTGCATCCCTTGAAGCTCTGAAGGGCACCCTTAAAGACGGCCCCGACTCTCTGAAGGCGGGACTTGACACGATTTTTGAAGCGGGACGCAAGGTAGAGCTTACATACCTCTACGCAAGCCTCCATAAGGAAGCGGACAACTCCGACCCCGAATATCAGGACATGGCTGGCAGAGCTGTAAACCTTTTCGTTGCCTTCAGCTCCGCTATATCCTTCATGAATCCCGAAATCCTCTCCATCGGAGAAGAAAAGCTGAGGGAGTATATTGAACTTCCCATGCTCTCCCTTTACAGGCATACTCTCCACGACATTTGCCGCGCCGCGCCTCACACCCTTGACGAAAAGGGAGAGATGATGCTTGCAATGCTCGGCGATGCCGCCGCCTCTCCCTCCGACTCCTTCGGAATGCTTGAAAGCGTTGACATGACCTTCCCCGATACAGTGGACGAGGACGGCAACCCCGTTCCCCTCTCCCACGGCAACTACATCGTTTATCTGAACAGCGAAAACGCCGAGGTCAGACGCACCGCTTACGAGAGATACTTCGGTGAATTCAAGAAGTACATCAACACCTTCGCCGCAATGTACGCGGGAAGCGTAAAGTTTGACACCTACTTTGCCGACGTACGCGGTTTTGACAGCGCTGTCGAAGCGGCGCTCTTTAACTCCAACGTCCCCGTAAGCGTGTACGACAGCCTGGTTTCCGCTGTCCACGACGGACTTCCCGATATGGAACGCTACATGGCGCTCCGCCGCCGCGCTCTCGGAATGGATGAGATCGGAATGTACGACCTCTACTGTCCCATGATCCCCGGAGTTGACAGAAAGTACACCTTTGAGGAGGCTTGCGACCTTGTAAAGCGCGCTCTTGAGCCCCTCGGCGAGACCTACGCCGAGCTTCTTAACCGCGCATTCAGCGAAAAGTGGATCGACGTGTACGAAAACCACGGCAAGACCACGGGAGCATTCTCCTGCGGAGTTTACGGGGTACACCCTTACGTGCTCCTCAACTTCACGGGAACACTTGACGACGTGTTCACCCTTGCCCACGAGCTCGGTCACGCAATGCACTCCTACTTCTCCGATGAAGCCCAGGAGTACGCAAACCACGACTACAAGATCATGGTTGCGGAGGTTGCGTCCACAGTAAACGAGGTACTTCTCACAAAGTATCTTCTGAAGACGGAGACAGATGCGGCGGGCAGAGCGTACATCCTCAACCACTTCCTTGAAGGCTTCCGCACCACCGTATTCCGTCAGACTCTCTTTGCTGAGTTTGAACGCCGCGCTCACGATATGTACAAATCGGGCACACCTCTCACCGCGGACAGCCTTAACGCAGTTTACCGCGAGCTGAATCTCCTTTACTACAAGGGAGTGAACGTCGGTGAGACCCACTCCATCGAGTGGGCAAGGATCCCCCATTTCTATAACGCTTACTACGTATATCAGTATTCAACGGGCTTCTGCTCCGCAGTTGCCATCGCACAGGGCATCGTTGATACGGGAGACGCATCTGATTACCTTGCATTCCTGAAAACGGGCGGTAGTGACTACCCCATCGAGGAGCTGAAGCTGACGGGAGTTGATCTTACAACACCCGAGCCCATCCGCCGCGCACTTAAGGTATTCGGAGATACGGTAAGTGAAATGGAGAAGCTTATCTGAAGGTAATAATGGTACAGAAATTCCCGCAGAGGAAACACCCAAGACTCGACGATTTTGACTATAGTTCAAACGGTGCATATTTCGTAACCTTGTGTATAGAAAACAGGAAATGTATATTATCCCATATCGTAGGGCGGGGGTTTACTCCCGCCGAAACGAATGATATTATGTATACAAAATATGGTGAAATTGCATATCGACAATTATTTCTGTTAGAAGAAAGATATAGTCATTTGAAAATAGATAATTACGTGATAATGCCAAACCACATTCATATGGTATTGATTTTAAATTATGAAACGGCGGGAGTAAACCCCCGCCCTACAATAATGGATATAGTTTGTGCATATAAATCGCTTACAACGCGAGAATGCAAAAGAAATGGTTTTTCGGGCAAGTTGTTTCAAACATCATTCCACGAGCATATTATCCGTAATAAAAATGATTATAATGAAATCTCTAATTATATTCGAGAAAACCCTCTCCATTGGTACTATGATGAATTATATTCTGAACATTGATTGGCATACCATCAAAAAAACGGGACTATATCGTTAAGCAAGCAGCCATAACACAAATACAAAATCACGGTGTCATCTTCTCCCTAAATCTGCTACGCAATCGGCTCCCTCACGGAGATGACTACAGTCATAGAATCAATAAATGACACATATTCAACTGAATATCCATGCAAAAGAGAAAGGACTATTTGATGGACAACATAAAACTTCGAAATGTTCATGAAAATGACGCAAATTTTATATTTTCTATCATGAATACAGATTCAATTCTTGATTCTCTTAATGAAATCCCAACACAGTTAGGTGATTGGGAAGATGCGATAAAAGAATGGAAACAAGACGATGATGAAGAAGATTATGTAATCTGCGACGGTGACACACCAATCGGATGGATTGGTGTTAACGGATTGTCATCAAGTGAAAAAATCGCTTATTTAAAATTGGCTGCAATATTGCCCGACCGCCACAATAAAGGAATCGGTCATTACATAATAAGTCAGGTTATCGAAATGTTAAGACAAAGAGGCTACTCCAAAATAGCTTTATACACAGACCAAGATAACCGCAAGGCAAGGGCGTGCTACAGCAAATGCGGATTTGAGGTAACTGAGACACTCACTGAAGAAATGTCAAACGGCAGAATTGTTACCCGTTGTAAAATGGAGCTGTTATTGTAAAGTCCCACTCTATCTGCTGTATTCACCCGAACTTCAAATTAGTATATGTTCAACACGAAATGTTCCGAGCACAAACATAATACTCACATAGCAAACACCCTGACAGGTCTTGAAAATCTGTCAGGGTATCGTTTATTAACTCAAATTCACTTTTCCCCGCCGATAAGCGTATAATTTCCGCTTCTCAGCACGGCTTTAAGCTGTTCCATGGTCACTATCGGCTCTTCGGTAACGATACCCGAATTTATCGGCGTAAAATCCCCGTGATAATCCGTGCCCGAGGTGGCAATGGGAGCCGCTTCAATATTATCTCTCCACAGCGCCTTCGCCATATTGTTAAGCCTCGGTCTGTTTGAACCGTTTCTGATCTCGTATCCGTCAAGGAATTCGGGATTTGCCGGAACTCCAATATCTCTGAATGGGTGCGCCTGAATCAGAATCGCTCCCACTTCAGTGGTCCTGCGGTACAATTCTTCAACGCTCTCGGAGTAAATATCCTTGTCCTCCAAGAGAAAATCAAGGGTTGCGCCGTAAACCAGGTAATCACATCTGGGAGTGTTAAGTCCGATCTCCACCGCCCCAAGCACGTTAAGTCTGCCCGCCGCCGCGCGTCTTGCTCTCTCGGCACTTTCAAAAACCATCTCCGCACATCTTTCGTACGAGCCGAGACGTTCCGTCTCGTACCTCTTGAAATGATTCGTCAGAACGAGGGTCGTGTACCCCGCCTTTATGTATTCCTCAGCTACCCTCTCTGCCGAGAAAAGCGCGCACTCACTGCATTCCGCAGAATGCGCGTGAAGTTCAGTCTTGTACATCATTTTTTCCTCGCTTTATCCTATATTATCAAATATTTTTTCAAGCAGATCCCCAAGGCACTTCGCCATGGATGCAAAACCGAAATCCGTTGGATGGCACACGTCAACAAGACCGTCGTCCCCGGCAAGAGCCATCAGCCTGTCTCCCGTGATAAAGTAAACGTTTCTGTCCCCCGCGGAAATTGCCCTGCGGTAGCTCTCCGAAATGATCTCAAGCCGTTCGACCTCATCGGGCCTCAGGTGATACTTCTTCGGGCGGGACATCATAACTATGGGTAAGCTTGGGTGCGCCCGTCTCACCCATTGGTACATTTTGTAGTGTGTACCTCTGAGATACTCGGGAGTGGGTGAATTATGGTCGTAATCCAGCACGAACCCCGACATATCAAGGGAAGCGATATATTCCCCGATTGCCGCCTCTCCCTTGGCACACCCCGCAAAGCCGAGATTTATAAAATCCGCATCAAGCCTGCGGGATATGATGCTCTCGTAGGTGCATCCGGGACGCGTGGCGCAAGCGCCCTGAGTGATCGACGACCCATAATAAACGATAGGCGCGGTGTATCGGTAGCCCTTCGGCTTCTCCAAGGCGGCGTCACTGTCAAGAATAATATAAAGCTCGCTTATCTCGCTGAAAAGAGGCAGATTTACGGTGATCTCCCTCATTTCACGTCCGCCAAGGTCAAGCTCCTTCTCAAATCCGCCGCGGCATCCCACGTACGGAGGGGCAAGATTGTCGAAAAACGAGTCTCTTTTCAAGTCGTCGTCATAAACGTACAAATCAAAACCGCTGCTGCCGCTTTGGGCGAAAAACGAAAACTCATCGGAGGACGGCATCACCGCACGGAGCCCGATATAAGACGAGTCGGTCCTGAAGCGCACCCGTCCACCCGCTGTGTGAGCGTGAAGATGGTGTACCCCTTCGCTGACGGCGCGGGCAACATTCTCGGGAAGCCGTCTGAATTTGCCGTTGTCATAGCTCACTCCATACACTGCGAAAGGCGGATACCTCACGTCGTAAAAGGTTACGTTTTCTCTCCGAATATCCGTTTCAAATGTCACGCCGCTTCCAACAGCGGTCACAATTCTTTTACTCATGAAAAATCTCCAAAGTGTCAGTTTATCTGAGAAGCGCAAGCACTCCGTCAATGTCAAGCTCAGCCCGTGTCTCGAAGTGCTTTGAATCCTCAGCTAAGCCGTCTCTCACTTCATCTCCGTATTCCGCACTGGAGACCATAGCCTCCGTCAGAATGTTTCCGTCAAGATCCTTAACAGGCACAAGACGTGAATACTTAATGGATTTTGTAAACGCATCGATCTTCGGGTCAAGGGACAGTCCCACCACGGGAAGAGCCGCACGGCAGGCATATATGAGAATGTGAAGTCTCATGGAGCAAACGAATCTTGCCCCCGGCACTCCCTCAGCACCGCTGAGCACGGAAAGAAGCTCTCTGCCGTTTTTCGGTGAGATTAGCACTGAATGAGTTCCGTACTTTTCAAAAAGCTGCTTCTTTGCAACGGCTGACACCTCATAGTCAAGGGCAGGCTGCATGGATACAAACACAGGTACTGCTCCAAATCGTTTTGCTACCTCGGCGCAGGAAGCCGTCACCTTCCCGAGAAGCTCATCTTCATTGTACGCGCTCCTCTGAAGTCCCTCAAAGCGTCTCAGAGACACCGCAAAGAATGGCTTATCCGTGGGAAGACCGTACTTCTCATAGATCTTCCGTGTCTCTTCTCTTGAAAACGGCTCCATCATGAACGCAGGGTCTGCACTAAGAGCGATCATCTCCCGTTCAACACCGATGGACGTAAGCTCGTCAAAGCTGGACTTGTCACGGACACTGACCCTGTCGGCACCGCTTACCGTCCTCGCCGTAAGACGTCTGTTCTTGTCGGAATAGATCACCCCCACGCCGTTTGCGTAAATATACGTCTTCATTCCCATGCGGCGGGCAAGATTTACTATCCCCGCATAGTATTTTAAGCTTTTGGAGCTGGTACTGTCCTGGAAAAGGCTTCCACCGCCTGAGATCAGCACACTGCTCCTTCTCATTTCACGGATAATACTGAGAAGATTTGTTCTTGAAATACATCTCACACCGAATTCCTTCTCGTTTTCCTTAGGATGCCTTGTAAGCGCAGTTATCTTTATGTCGGGAGCATACTTTCTCAGCTTTCCGATCATTGTTTCAAGAATACTGTCGTCTCCCATGTTGCCGAACCCGTAGTAGCCCGAGATCATAACGTCCGCGCGCTTTTTCTTTTGGCTCACGGGATTATATCTCAGATAATTATCGATCCCATCAAGCTCGGAGATATGGACCTCGTTAACGAGAGAACGCTTGATTACGGAAATATAGAGCTTGATCGCATCGTCCGACATGGTGTCCATGGAGTAATGGCGGAAAACAGTCTCTCTTGCGTAAGCTCCGAGACGCGCCCTCTCAGCCTCAGTGGCGCCAAGCACCGCCTTAACGTCACACAGAAGCTTTTCCGCGGTAGTTTCCTCACAGCCGCGACAGCAGAAGTTGGTGTCGATGGAAACACCAAGCTTGTCCTCGTCAAAGATTCCGATATATCCCTCGTTACCCGCAATAATGGACGGCTTTTCGCAAGCCATTCCCTCAAGCGCCGCACGGGATACTCCAACAAAAAGATCCGCCGATGCCGCAAACTTGTTAATGTCCGTTCGGGATCCCGTAAGGACGATAACACGGCTTCCGAGTTTCCCGTTGACAGAGTCAGCCTCAGCCTTAACACAGTCGAAATCGTTGCCTCCGCCCACGATCACCACCTCAAGATCCGGGTATTCGCCGTAAAGACGGGGTGTGATCTCAATGAGCTTGTGCGCCGCGTAGCTTCTGTCCGTATCCATACGGCTGACGTAAACTATCCTCGTCCTCGCATCCCCCAGCGCAAACTCACTCTTTATGTCCGACCAGTCCGTATCCTTTGAAAACTTCTCAAGGTCGATTCCGTTGATGGTTACCCTAACGTTATCCGGGTCGATCCCGTAATTGTCAACAAGATAGCTCTTGATATCATCGCTGACCGCAAGGCTCCTCTCCCCCCATTTGGTGAGAATGTTGTAGGGAAAGCCCGGATTGAACACCCAATGCGCCGTGGTTACAAAACGGAATCCAATCTTACGGTGAAGTTTCTCGCAAAGGAATGCGGGAATTCTCGCATGAGCGTGCACCACGTCGTACTTCTCCTTCAGGATCAGCTCCCGAAGCAGCTTGTACGCCTTTCTCATGTGTACGGGATGCTTGCTGTGGCAGGGTATCTTCACATGGCGGATCCCGCTGTTTTCAAGCTCCTTCTCATAAGCACCGCCGTTGGATGCAACAGTGACGTCAAGCCCACGTTTTACAAGCTTACGCGACAGCTCAAGAATGTGAGTCTCCGCGCCGCCGATGTCCATCGCCATGGTTACCATTAAAATTTTCATAACAATCTATCCAATCATTTTTTGAATTTGCATAATTTGCCATAGGTTTAAGTCATTAGCCTAAAACAGCAACCCTATGTCGTCAATGTAGTCTTCAATGAAGACGTAATCCGTACCTCTCTGTTCAAGAACAACGTCACCGATAAAATCAAGCGCGGCTTCGTTGATCTTTGCAGCCGCCACGTCCGCAAAAAGCCCCGCCTCACGGCAAGCCGCCGTAAAGCTTCCGCCCTCAGCCGCCGCCCAAAGAGCACCCTTGAGCTTTTCATCCTCTCCGCCAACCTCGGCAGATGCCGTCATCGTCGAACGGGGAGTTTCTTCGGCAGTAAAGTCCATGCTGTCCCCGCCGTCCGATGATGTGGCCTCCACCCTGTCAAGGTCAAGCTCCGCACCGTCGGAGAAGAATGCCCCCTCAGGCTCGTCAAAGTGCTCCTCAGTCATGTCCGATGCCTCATCAAAGGTAAGGGCGGCAACGTTCTGCCATGAGTCAGCCTCGATCTCAGCCGCCTTTTCGGGTGTCAGCTCCACCTCAGGGGAGTCGTAATAGCTCATGTAAGCCACCTCTTCCGCACTGCGGGCGGTAATGACGTAGGACGTTCCCGTAACCGGATGTGCGGAAAGCCGAGCCTTGATTCCGTGACGCGCTCTGACTATATTCTCACAGCCCTTAATAAGCTCCGTAACGATGCGCCGCGCCTCGGGAAGCCTGAAGAACGACATCAGCTTAAGGTGTATCTTCTTTTTCACCGTGCTTGCGCAAAGAGAGCCGCAGAAGGCGTCTATGGTGAGCTCGGAAGTGCGGTTGAGCCTCGGCTCAAACAAGCCGATCCCTTTTGACATATGCTCCGCGATCACCGCATCGAATACGGCACATACCTCATCTGCAAAGCCTTCGATGTCACGAACGTATCGTCCCTTCGTCAAGTTGTGGTCTGACAAAGCAAGTCTGATTAGCGGACCGATGGAAAGCCCCGCCGATATTACCCCATCGGCGTAAAACTCCTTAAGGCGCGCCTTCGCACCTACCTCACTCAGTATCCTCGTCAAAATTTTCGGCAAAGGAACTTCGTGAACGAGACAGTAGTCCGCCATCCATTCCGAAAGGTATTTGTCAAGGGCGGGATGCATCGGACGGTACATCACCCATATCCGCGCAAGAAGCTCCGCACCCTCGGCGGGACTTATAACGCCCTCAAGATTTATGATCTCATAAACGTACAGTATAACGTAGGAAAAATCCGCATCGGGAAGTCTCTCGCCCCGTCTCACACTCTCCTTGAACCACAGATAAAACCTCCACATGGAAGGAGTAAGCTGTGAATACTGAGGGATATACGAAAAATACTGAACGTGGGGAGCTGCCTCTCCATGTCTCGCGTGGCTTATCATGGCATCACTGACGAACTTTTCGTAAAATCCGCGGGATCCGGGCCAGGTGCTCACCGTAACGTCGGTGATATATCTGCCCCCCGTTTGGTAGCGGCGAATGACGTTTTCCTTAACTTCGCCTTTCCCCTTATCCCGTGACGCGGGACGGGAATTACGGTTGAAAACCGCACCGCCCCCCCGATAATCCAAGGTACGCACCTGACGCCCGCGGGGCGCCCCGCTTGACGGCGTATCTCTGCCTGCGGGAGGTATCCTGAAGCCGGACACGCCGACGTCACTCACCTCATCGTCCAAAAGCGCAGTCTCGGTATCTCTCTCCCTCGGCGGTGCATATTTTCTTTTACTCTGATAATCAATGGTTAAATCCGAAAAATCTCTTTTTTCCTTGCTGTCGTCCATAAACGTGCCCCCTTCCGAGATATTATACCTATACAAAGTAATTATACCACGCAAATCTCATTCGTGTCAACGATTTTACCTCAAAACACAAAAACTCGCTTTTTCACTTGAAAAAAACATAGTTTTGTGGTATGATGAAAAAAGTAACAGAAATCATAAAAAGGAACCAAAAGTCATGATAATAAGATACCCGGACGAAATAAAGCTGTTTCTTGACGTGGACGGCGGAATCAGTTTCACGGGTTATTCTACCTATGAAGAAATATCCCATAACGACGTTAAGCTCAATCTGAATTACAGCCATGGAGATATTCACGTTTCCCTCACCGCTGACACTACCCCCGTTTATCACATTCGTTTCCGCTGGAACTTCACCGCAAGGGAAAGATTCAACAAAGTGAAGGTAATGGGCGACGCGTGGGAGCGCTCCTACGGTGAGCTTGAATGGCGTGGAATCGTGCCTCACAGATTCATGCCATGGTACATGATAGAGTCGGAAGGCAGTGAAGAGATCGGAACATACACGGAGTCCGAAAAGGTCGTTCGCTGCTATGGCGTAGGTGTCCGCCCCGGGGCAATGTGCACCTGGCAGCGTGACAGCAACGGCATGACACTGTGGATGGACGTCAGATGCGGCGGTGACGGAGTGATCCTTAACTCAAGAACGCTGGATGTATGCCGCATAATATTCCGCACTTACAGAGAGACCACCGTATTCGAAGCCGCAAAAAAGTTCTGCAGTGAAATGTGCAAGGATCCCCTGCTCCCCTCTCACAAAGTATATGGCTCAAACAACTGGTATTATGCGGTGGGCGACTCCTCTCACAGTCAGATCCTCCGCGACACCGACCTTATCGCCCGTCTCACCGAGGGAGTGGAGAACCGTCCCTATATGGTCGTGGACGACGGTTGGCAGAAAAACCCCTGCGACGGTCCGTGGGAGCCTAACGAAAAGTTCCCCGACATGGCGCGTCTCGCCTCCGAGATCAAATCACGCGGTGTACGCCCCGGAATCTGGCTCCGCCCCCTTCTCAACTCAACGCTGGACGGCGTTACCGAAGAAATGTGCATAGAGGGATACCCCGGCAGACTTGACCCGTCAGTCCCCGAAACTCTCGAATACATAAAAAACACTATAAAGAAGGTTACCTCATGGGGGTACGAGCTTATCAAGCACGACTTCACCCATTTCGACTTATTTAACGCAAACGGTTTCGACAATCCCATGTTCGTTACCGACAACGGCTGGCATTTCCGCGACAGATCACGCACCTCCGCCGAGATAGCACTTGATCTCTACCGCGCCATTCTCGATGCTGCAGGGGACGCAGTGATCCTCGCCTGCGCCACACCGTCACACCTGACTGCGGGACTTGCCCACCTGATGCGCACGGGCTTTGACACAAGCGGACGCCACTTTGAGCGTACCCGTATCAGCGGTGTCAACACCCTCGTCTTCCGACTTCCGCAAAACGGCAACTTCTATATGGTGGATGCGGACTGCTACTGCCACACAGGTAAGATCGATTGGAGCCTGAACCGTGAATGGCTGAGACTCCTTGCAGACAGCGGCACAACTCTCTTCGTGTCCGTGGATCCCGACCAAGTAAACGATGAAGAATTCGCCGAAATACGCCGCGCTCTCATCAGGAACGCCACCGATGACATTGAAATGATCCCTGTTGACTGGATGGACAACGTAAATCCCGAGATTTACACCGTAAACGGTGAAAGAAAGTTCTATAAGTGGTATTCCGAGGAAGGAACGCGCCAGTTCATTCCGCCGACTTATAAACAGTATTGAGTTTTTCGCCAATAAATTTCCGAAACCTTACCGCAAAACGACTGTTTTATGATATAATAAATGTATGATCACTGTATGATACAAAGAAATACTTATTTAGGAGCCTGACTATGAATCAACTTATTAGGTTAGCACTGGACAAGCTGTTCGGACGTCTCGCCGTTCAGGCGAATCTCTCCCGCTGTGAGACCGTAGGTATCGACTCATGGGTAAAGACCGACGAGGGAGACCGTGTGACTTTTTCCCTTGAAGAGGGGGGAAAGGGTAAGCTTGCCCGATTCAGCATAACTGCCGAGGCAGTGGGACAGACAGTAATTTTCAGCATTGACTCCGACACCAAAGGCGGCACGCCCTTATATTACGGTTTCGCCTCGGACAATGCCGTTCATATGCATTTAGGCGGAGAAAACCCCGATGCGATCCTCTCCTTCTATCATCAGTATACCTGCTGGATACAGCCGCAGACCTGCTCTTCCTACGCCGGGCTGGGATTCAGAACACAGAACTTCCTTGCAAGATTCGGCGACACGCACTGCCACGTGCTGGGACTTTGCGGAGACAACTTCCGCTGTGAATTCTACGCGGGAGGCGTGCATCTTTCCGTAGGTACGACGGGAATCCGTGACTTACGCGGTACGTTCATGGCAGTCACCTTCGCTGACGATCCATTTACTGCGATCAAGCAAAATTACGAAAACGCGAGAAGTGCAGAAGCCATCCGCATACCCCTGAAACGTGAAAAGAAGCTTTCCTTCATTTTCGACGGTCTCGGCTGGTGTACCTGGGACGCCTTCGAGCATGAAGTATCCGAAAAGCTCATTTTCGAAAAACTTGACGAGCTTAAGAAAAAGAACGTGCCTATCCACTGGATTCTTATCGACGATGGCTGGATGAGCTCGGAAAATGAAACGCTCACATCCTTTGAAGCCGATCCCGAAAAATTCCCCAACGGTCTCAAGTCGACCATAGACAGGATAAAAAACGAGTACGGCGTGGAATTCGTGGGTGTGTGGATAACCTTTGAGGCATACTGGTACGGAATCCTTGAGGGAAGTGAGCTTTACGACTCACAGAAGGAAAATCTCATTAAGACTCCCACCCGTTTCACAATTCCCTCTCTTGATGAAGAAAAGGCATACGCGTTCTGGAACGAGTGGCACAGCTATCTTGAGGACTGCGGAGTAGACTTCCTGAAGGTTGACAATCAAAGTTCATACTCTCTTATGGTAGAGGGAATCATGCCCACAGCGGAGGCTTGCAGGATCGCTCACAGAGCCTTTGAGAGATCGGTAAGCGAGCACTTTAACGGAAACGTGATCAACTGTATGGGAATGGATATGGAGAACACCCTTGCACGTCCCGTGACGTCCATCTCCCGAAGCGGAGAGGATTTTGGCTGTACCGAGGACATAGGCGGACTGAGAAATCTTCTTCTTCAGAATGTTCGCAATACTGTCTGGATGGATCAGCTCTACTACTGCGACTACGATATGTGGTGGTCGGGTAAGATGTACCCGTACCTCACAGGCGCACTGAGAGCCATCAGCGGAGCTCCGATATATATCAGTGACAAGATAGGAAAGACCGATGCGGCGCTTCTCACCCATATCACGGAGGACGACGGCGAGGTCATGTACTGCGACCACGGAGCGTACCCCACACTTGACTGTCTTTACGAAACACCCGATGCCACATTCAAGATCTGGAACAGAAGCGGTGATGCTTTCGCGGCAGCGGTATATCCCTTAGGGGATGATGCAATTTCAGGTACGCTGAAGCTTTCCTCAATTCCGGGAATTGAAGAAGGCAGAAATTACGTTGCATACGAATATTTCACGGGAAAATACACTCTTCTTCCCTCAGACGGAGAGATTCCCTACTCCCTTGCCCCCGATAAAATGGCGGCATACTCCATCTATCCCGTATATGATTGGGACGGTGAAGACTACATCATGCAAGGTAACAAGGGAAAGATATTCCCCATCGCCAGCAGACATAAATTCTACACCGCAGTTGTGGATATAATTTAAGAAACAAAAAAATCTCCCTTGACTGAGGGAGATTTTTTGTTATTATTTTACTTGTAAATTGTACGTTTGATCGATAAACCAACGTTACATACCACTCAATCCGTAGGGGAGGGCCTTGGTCCTCCCGCTTCGCGAGTCTACAAGACGCACGTTATATCCGCAAACGCACCGTATCGCCCCAACTTAAATTTTGCATTTATCTCAATATCTCTCAAGGATCGCCGCAAGCTCTGCTCTTGTGAGCGTATCTTCAGGCGCAAGATATACCTTCTCCCCCACTGCTTTACCTTTTATAATTCCCGTAACGTAGCAGAATTCTACGCTACACCATGTGGGTATGTCTGCGCTGTCAGCAAATGCGGAAGTATCAACCGTATAATCCACGTATCTTTTATCAACGATCTCCGCAAAACGGTTGATGAACGTCACCATCTCAACTCTTGTGATCAAACGCTCGGCTGCTATGTCGAACTTGTCGGGATTTTCTGCGCTCACACCGGTTGTAAGTCCTACCGATATTGCCCAGCGGAATGCAGTAGCGTACCATTCACCGTACCATGGTTTAATAACGGTAAACTCATAGTCATGTGAAGGCACAGGGTCGGGACAACCCGCCATTCTCCAAAGAGCCGTTACCACCTGCGCTCTCGTTACCGTACCGTTAGGATCAAACCTACCGCCGCCGACACCGTTCATAATGCCGTCGGAATATGCACTTACAACGCTCTCATACGCCCAGTGAGACACATCAATATCGCTGAACGGAACAGACTTCTTTGCAATATAGACAGTACATCCCGCATCATCACGCATCACGAACACGTCACACCCTGCCATTTCAAAGTATTCTTCGCAGGACCTGTGCTTACCCGTGATAGCCTTGCCGTCCTTCTCTATCCATTCACCATTCGCTTCTTCGCACACAATATATCCGTTCTGCGTAGTGTACGCCATATCACAGTCAAGCCTGCGGATGATATTGCCCTCCATATCGTAAACTGCACAATCCTTAGAATCAAAGGAACCTACAATGATCCCCGCCTCAGCGTCTGACGAGAACTCACCCGTACAGCCTTCACCGCTGATGAGCACTTCCCCTATGTCATTGTACAGCTTACCTGAGTTTGTATCACTTGACGCAACGTAAAAGACATTTCCGTCGGAGGAAGCAACGTCTCCCTTGTCAATGATCACTTCGTCATAACGATCGTTAGTATGTTTAAGAGCATATACTCCATACGGATCAACATCTAAGAATACATCCTCGGAGTAGGCGATTATGTTTTTTGCATAAGGTGTCCCCAACAAGTCACCGTTTCTGTTTGTAACTGAACTGTCGTACGCCGTCA
The DNA here is from genome assembly GCA_017531765.1 of Clostridia bacterium. Classification (GTDB taxonomy): domain Bacteria; phylum Bacillota; class Clostridia; order Oscillospirales; family CAG-272; genus RUG11130. The sequence goes on along the minus strand of JAFXKJ010000021.1, from coordinate 8,175 downwards.
CACCGTCATCCCAAAGATTTTTGTCCTTACAGATATAGTATTCTCCGTATTCAACTATCTCATCATAAAATGGGTATTCAATCTTGTCACCGTCCCATGTAACGAGACCGTAATCTCCGTCTTCCTCAAACACAAGGTCGCCCATATCCGTGCCGCACACAACATGGTAATCGAAATCTTCAAATTCAAGAGTGTCAGCGTAAAGATCTACACAGATTTTCGTGTTACCGTCATTGTCCTCCGTCACAAGCACTCCGCCGCTTGCGTATATTCCCTTGCAGCCGTTTGCACTGTAAACCTCGTTTCCGTAGGAATCAAGGAGAGTGAAGCCTGCGGGCTCTTCTCTGCCAACTGTAGGAGCATTCGAGCCGTCCTCGGGACTTCCGAAGGTTACCTCAGTACGTGAGACAACGGTAAACTTACCATCAGTAAATTTTCTAACAGAACACGTCTCATATTCCAAACCGCTGCCAACTTGTTCGAGGTAACTTGCTTTCTTCACCATATTCCCGTTTTCAACTGCAAACACGGAATACGCTTTTTCAGTTTTGTCAAGAGTAATAATACAGTTGTCACCAATAGTATGGACAACCGCATCATGTCCCTCATCCTCGGGTATCGCACAAATATAGTTGCCGCGCTTGTCATATACTTCAAGCCCTACTGTAAAATAATTTTTGCCGTATACAGCACTTCCCCGGGACTCAAATGAGATCACATCCCCCGTCTCCCCCACCGCAAATGTGAAGGGCACGGAACATACGCACAGTGCCACCGCAAGGATAACCGCGATAAATTTAATATTTTTCATAATCATAACCATACCTTTCCTTATATTTTCTGATTTAATTATACCATGTTTTCCACAGTATGTAAAGTCACCTCAATGTTTTTACGTACCCCATTTTATACCGTCATCTGTTAGACTGAAAAATCACGGAAAATCTCACGGCTATATCGAATTTTTTTATTTTTGCCCCACCGTCCCCCCACAATTTCCCCTCTTGACAGAACGGCGGTTATACATTATAATATTATAGTAGCAAAACCAAAGAAAGGTCATGTACTGATGAAAATTGACGTTACCGATATTTTAAGCGGACGTGTCTCCACCCTTGATTTCGAATACACCGACGGCGCACCGAACGGAAGCCTTCTTCGCTCAATGCTTCCCGAGGGAGTTACCGTAGATGATGACGGAATCTTCGTCAGCGGACGTGTGAACGACACGGGTGGCTATATGTCCCTCTCCTGCAACGTTACCGTAGACTATACCTGCCCTTGCGACAGATGCCTCGAGGAGTGCGACTTCTACGTGGACTTCACCTTCGACAGAGTCATCTCTGCGGCAGCTTCCCCGGAGGACAGAGAAAGACTCATTTCCGAGGACGACGAGGAATGGGACGGAGTTCTTGACGATCTCATCTACGTGTCAGGCGGATGTATCGACTTCACCGACGATCTTGCCGAGGCTATCGCCCTTGAGATTCCCCTCAGACATCTCTGCGACGACGACTGCCGCGGGCTTTGCCAGATCTGCGGAAAAAAGATCACTGACGAGCATCCCGGATGCACTCCGAAGAAGGAAATCGACCCAAGATTGGCTGTTTTGCAAAAACTTCTCGATAAATCCGAAAAAAACGACTGATATTTCTCAAAAACCACTTGCAATTATTGATTTTATGTGGTATAATGAGCGATGTATGAAAAACTATTGATTTACAGACCCTAAGGAGGTGTAATCATGGCAGTACCGAAGAGAAAAACTTCTAAAGCACGCAGAGACAAGAGACGCTCCAATGTATGGAAGCTTGATATGCCCGGCATGGTAAAGTGCTCTCACTGCGGCGAGTACATCCTTGCACACCGCGTATGCAAAGTATGTGGATATTACAAGGGCAAGGACATCCTCAAGAAGGAAGAAGCATAAGATAAAGACCGTGACGTCATTTTTTGGCGCGCGGTCTGTTGCTTTATCTGCACCCAAAGCAAGCCGATACCGAAAAAAAAACACGCACCGATCTCCGACCGATTTCAACAATAAAAGGGAGCAAACCTATGCGCTACACACCGCCCATCCAAAGAAAGAGAGCGACATTTTTCGCCACTCTGTTCTTTGCCATCGCTCTTTTATCATATATACTTTCGCTGACAGGCATTACAAAACCTCTGATATTTCAGCTAATCACACTCATTACCGCCTGCACGTCGGTGTACATTGCCGTAAGATACCTTTTCACCTCCGTAACTTATATCCTGAGAGTAAACGGAGACTACTCAAGCCTTGACACTGCCCCACGAGAGGCGGTGGATTTCACAGTAATGAAGACTCAGGGAAAAAGAGAGGCGGCGATGGAGTGCCTTCTCAGTCTCAAATACCTCACAAGGCTTGAGATCTACTCTGAGGGGCTGGTCTCGTCTCTGAAGCGGGAGTATAAGTCGCCCAAATTTTATTACTATACCGTATCGGTAAAGCCCGCCGAAAGGCAAATCCTCGTTTTCGAGGACGGCACTGAAACAAACTGTATAGTGGTAGAGATGGACAGCGGTATGAAGCATTATATTGAACAAAAGCTGAAGGACTCGGGATTTGATCCCTGCCTTTGAAAGTCACACAGTAAAGGAAGCATCGATAATGAAGAAAATTCTTAAAAGAGCAGCCGTAATATTCGTTTTCACCGTAGTCGGAGCACTGATAATAAGAGCTGCAATATCAACGGACAAATCGGTTTTCGACGATTTCATGGTAACCGATGAATCAAGATCAGCCTACGCCGACGGGGGAAAGCTCACCGTAGGTACCCTTGACCTGAAGCACTATATCTCAATGAACGGCTACTTCTCCGCTTACTCCATGTACTACGTGGAAGAAACGGGAGAGCTTCAGATCACGGTACGCTATAACAACAGCGCTCTTGATTACACAAAAACAGAAAAGCATGAGGATTTTGAATTCATGCTTGTGAAACGCACGAAAGCCGTTGACCTCACGGGAAAGAGCGCCGGCGATATTGAAGAGGAAACTCAGTTCGACCTCTACGACGGTGAATACTACCTTCCCGAAACGGTTGATACCGAAAGCCGCTGGGGACTTTACAAGTACAGAAAGCTGATCTTCAAGAACGTGGAGCTTACTCAGACCGATGAGATCGCCCTGGTGCTCGCACCGAAGGGGGCAACCGTCCCCTCACCCGAGGACGATGCACTCATCCGCAAGGAAGCATACGACACGTATTTCGATATGCAGAACGTACACTACAAAGATCAGCCCTTTGAAGAGTACAAGCTGTCAAAGAGTGATAAGAAAGAAATTAATAGCTGATACTCCGCATCAATTCATGTCCGAAGGACAATTCATGCACGCTGTGTAATTCACGATGCGTCAGCGACCACTTTCTCCTAAAAAAACTGCCGCACATCACGGCAGTTTTTTTGTTATCTTCGCTTTTCATCCAACGTATATTTCAACCGCGCCGAATTTTGTGTGTCCCTTAATTGTCAGAGTCTTGCCGTCGGGGTTGCACTTTCCTTCAATTTCCACCGAAGCAAACTCTGTAGTAATACCGTCAAGAACGTTAAACTCAGCGGGAACGTGCACCTCAACTGCGCCGAAGGAGTTTTCGATCTCCAGCACTCCTCCGCCCTCGTAAGCATCGGTGTTATTGAAATATACCTCGCATCCTCCGAAGGAGTTCTTTATTACCTCATGCTTGAAATCCGCACAGTCGATATAGACGGAGCCGACGGAAAATCTGTTATTGTTTACCTTGTCGCCGATGCGGTGTCCAAACTTCCCGTGACCGAATGTTTTACCCCGGCGCAGACCTCCGAATATCATTCCGAGGCCGCCGCTGAGAAGAAGTGCCGCAAGGAGCACCAGCCAGTTGGATATGATGTTCTCCCCAAGACCGAAATGCAGACCGATCTCACGCTCAAACAGCATAAAGATGAACGCGGAGGGCAAAACGATGCCGTGTATCTTCAGAGAAAACAGCTCCTTCACTGCCCAGGAAAGGCACAGTGCCCCAAGGGCTAATTTCACAAAAGGCACGTCGGGCACGATACCGATGGCATCAAGCACAATAAGCACCGCCGCCGCAATGAGGATAAATCCCAAAATATCTTCTTACTCTGTTTTTTGTAACCACTCATTTTTTCAACCTCACTTCATTTATCTTGTCTTTCAGTATCTTATAGTACGAACGGGAAGCGTATACCTTCTTTTCGCACCCTCTCAGCCTTACCTCGGATGCACCCAAGGGGTTTCGCGTAATGGATTCTATCTTCTTCACGTTGACGATGCAGGATTTTGAAACCCTCACAAAATACCGCGGCATCATCTCCTCCAGCTCGAATAACTTATGCTCGGAAGTGTAGATGCGGTCCGATGTGTGAGCCTTTACCTTGCCGTCGTCTGTTTCAAAGAAAAGAATATCTCCCTTTGGTACGTAGTACTCGCTGTCTCGGATAAAGAGAACAAGCTCACTGTCTCCCGCAAGCGCATTTTCAATCGCCGATTCCAAAAGTCTGATCTTATCACTTCGGCTTCTACAGCGGATGATCACTTCATCATACGCCGCGTCAGGTGATATTTCGCACGTGAACTTCATCTGTCCCCCTCCTTTCATGTGACTATATTATACACTGTCCGAGTTTTTTTGTAAACCGTTTTTCTCCAAGAGGTAAAATATACGTCCCAAGAGGTAAAGTTTCCGTGTCAAAACACAATTCCAAAGTGAAAAAGACAGTAAAATCATTGACACGGAAGTGAAATTAAGTTAAAATGTACTTACCAAAACATCATGAAAGGCTTATTTGATTATGGAACAGATCAGAGCATATTTTAACCGTCTCGGTCTCCCCGAGGACCTTGAGGTTACAAAGACTTACGAATTTCTGAAAGCGCTTCAGTATGCCCACGTTACAACAGTCCCCTACGAAAACCTTGACATTCTGCGCGGCAAGGCGCTATCCATGAAATGGGACGACCTTTTCGACAAGATCGTCACCCGCCACATGGGAGGATACTGCTTCGAGCTGAACGGAGCGCTGTCTTATCTGCTCAAGTCCCTGGGATTTGAGGTTGAAAACTACTTCGGACGTTATCTGAGAGGCGAAAGTACCATTCCCGTCCGCCGCCACAGAGTTCTTGCGGTAAAGACCGAGGACGGTGTTTATATGTGCGACACGGGCATCGGTGAGAAGGCTCCGAGACTTCCCCTGCTTCTTAAAGAGGGCGTAATTCAGGAGCAGTGCGGCGAGACCTACCGCTTTGACCGTGACGATGAGCTTGGATGGGTACTATCTGACCTTCACCACGGCGAGTGGAGACGCTTCTTCTCCTTCACCGAGGAAAAACAGCTTGACATCGACTTCGATCACGCCTCATACTGGTGCGAAAAGCACGAGGCTTCCCCCTTCAACAAAACCTATATGATCGCGATGAAGACGGAATGTGGCAGAAAGACTCTGGACGGTCTCACCTACAAGGAATTCACAGGGGATGAGATAACAAAGATCCATGAAGCCGCAGACGACGCCGAGGCACGCGAGATCATGAAGAGAGAATTCGGACTTGGCGTGTAAAAAATGAATGCTTCAAAGGAAATCCCCCATCAAATGATGGGGGATTTTTTCAGTTAATGATCCACTGACCGCCTATGGCAGTGCTGTAATCGGAAATATATTCTTCCCTCACGGCGGGAACGTAAAATACGCCGTAATGCTTCAGCATTTCTCCGTTTTCGTTTACTACGGGAGTCTCATCGTCCTTTATCCTGACGTAAAATTTATAATACGGCATAAAATATTCGTTAAGAGTTGACATGAGATAAACAAGCTCGCATTTATGCACCTGCTCGGAACTTATTGTGTCCGATATCATCACAAACTCGGGAATTGTTGTTACATAATCTCCCGCGAGAAGATACGCCATAGCCGTGTCCGCGTCGATTATCGGGTAATCCCCAAGCTTTTCCGTATAAACACTCGCGTCGGAGGGGACTGAGAAGGACAATATCTGCGTTCTGTCCTCGCTGAGACTAATGCTGTATCGGTCAAAATAACAGTTCAGCAAATTCTCCGTGTAATCATCGGACTGAACGTAATATCCCGTCCCCTTGGAAGTGGAAGATGAAAACTCAAGACTCATAGTGTCTGGGTACATGGAGTTTATAAATTCGACGATTTTAGTCAGCTCCTCTGTAGTTACAGTTTCTCCCTTCGGTATAAGGTCATCACTCAGTTCAATGGGACGGCTGAAGTCTATTTTGTTTTCAACACCTCCGGAGGCTATCGACCCTTCATAACAGTAAATATCAAAACAATATCCGACATCCCCCATTGAATTGACGCGAATTACTACATCCTCACATACTCCGAAAACTGCAAGACAGCCGTATTCGTCATCATTTCCGCCGTACTTCGAAAGGCGTGAGTATTCCTTTCTTTCGATCTCCTTACCTGTTCTTTCAGCCTCAGCATACAGAATTTCCGTCATTTTTTCTTCACTGAGAAATATTGGAGCCTGACCGTAAAGTCCCTGAGAAACTTCTCTAACTAAGTTTTTATATACCGGCAAGGCAGCAAGAGTGATACTCTCATCCCACGGATTTGCGTTACCGAGCTCTGAAATATCGGCTACATAGATTCCCTCATATCCAAAGCCTCCGCCCCATATATTACTCTGCTTCAATACAGGAAGTCCGTTGATGTATACGGGCTCACTTGGTGTTTTCTCTTCCGTTTCAGTACCGGGCGTTGACTCCGTCTCGGTTGAATGGTCAGAGTCCGTCTCCGTCTCGGGAGGCAGGACAGTTTCAGTGTCCTCTGTTATAGGACCGCTGCTTTCATCCGTCTCCGTTTTCACCCCTGTTTCCTCCGCCGAGTTACTTACTACGTCTCCCGACGGAATATTTTCGGGCGGCTTTTTGTTGCTTTGCGGAATCAGAAACGCCGCTGCCGCAACGAGAACGAAACACGCCGCGATCACACCCGCCTTCTTCCAAAACATATTTCTTTTTTTCGCCCCTCCGGGTGTCGCTTCGTTTATGTATTTCTCATCTAACCCGTCAAGAGCATTTATTAATTTTTCATGCTTCATGTGTATACCCCTTTCCCTTGAGAAACTTCGAAAGCTTATTTCTCGTACGCATCAAGGATGCCTTAACACGGCTCTCGCCTACGGAAAGATCATTTGCTATTTCACTCACCGTTCTGAAAAACCAATATCTCTGTACAAATATCGTGCGGGCATCGGCAGACATAGTCGCAAGAAATTCATTCAAAGCCTGACTGAGCCAAAGCGAATCTATCACGTCTTCAGTAATGTCACGTGAAGCAATACAGCCTGCAAGCTCATCGAGAGATGCTTCAACGTTGCCTCCTCCCCGCTTATAAGCGGAAAGCATTTTATATCTGTTCAATGCAAGATTTCTCACAAGCTTTGCAAGATAGGTTTTGAGGTTTTCGGGATTATTCGGCGGAATGGTGTTCCACAAACCAAGCAAGGCGTCATTAACACATTCCTCGCAGTCGGACTCATCCCCAAGTATACCGTAAGCGATACTGCCACAGTAGCGCTTATATTTTCTCTCGGCTTCCGCGATGGCATTTTCGTCCCTTTCAAGAAACAGTTTAACTATACTTTTGTCATCCATAGGCGTCTCCTTTCCGCGAGATTCAAAAGGCCTTTCACTTATATACACAATTTTTGCTGTCTTCAGGTTACATTATAACACAAAATAAAAGAAAAAATGAGGTTTTGGTAGCTGTGGACGGTGCAGGAGGTTATCGGCAGAGCGTACAGTTTATTGACGAGCGAAGCGGGCACATCCCATAAAAAACCGCCCCAGTCTCCCGAGGCAGTTTTTGAATTATTAAATTTCAAGAAGCTTCTTGAGATAGTCAGCGGAGATCTTCGCGCTCTTGAGAGCGTCACCGTCTCTCCAGTTGCAGTCCTGTTCAACTACGATAGACTTAACGCCGATTCCCTCAGCTGTGTTGAGGATCTTCGCCCAAGGAAGGTTGCCCTGGCCGAGCTCACCGATCTCACCGTCCCAATCTGTAACCATCTTCTCCTTGAGGTGGAGAATGTCGATACGACCTGCAAACTTAAGAAGCCAATCGCATACGTCTCCGCCGCCGTGCTGGATCCAGTATGTATCCATTACGAAG
>JAFXKJ010000020.1 GCA_017531765.1 Clostridia bacterium | reverse complement strand
CCTGTGCATCGAGTGTACCGCGAATGATGTGGTAACGCACACCGGGGAGGTCACGTACTCTTCCGCCTCTGATAAGAACTACAGAGTGCTCCTGAAGGTTGTGTCCGATTCCGGGAATGTAGGTGGTCGCCTCAAGGCCGTTTGTAAGTCTTACTCTTGCGATCTTACGGAGCGCGGAGTTAGGCTTCTTAGGGCTTGTTGTGGATACCTTTGTGCAAACGCCTCTCTTCTGAGGTGCGTGAGTGTCTGTGGACTTGTTTGCAAGTGTGTTAAGACCTACCTGAAGTACAGGAGCCTTTGACTTGTAAGTTTTGTCCTGACGGCCCTGTCTTACGAGCTGGTTAAAGGTTGGCATTCTTCCTGATTATCCTCCTTCTTTGAATGATTTAATGTTTATATTACAGACGCATAAAAGAGTTGATGCGTATCTGCCTTGGATAAAAGCGCAAAGTACCCCCATAGAGTGCTTTTTGCTTGTTTTTGGGCGCAATATGCCCAATACGGGCATTCGCACACGGTATTATTATAGCATTGACGCGAAAAATTGTCAATAGTCAATAAAAAACGGGCAAAATTTCTACGTTTTGCACAAAAACAAGGACTACAGGTGGGCGAAGTTGTATAAAAATTTATTTTTTATGCGGTTTTGGGGGTGTTGTGAGCTTCACGGAGCTGTCTTGTGAAAGTGTCGGCAGCTGTGCGTTTTAAAAAAGTAAAAGCCCTTTGGGGAGTGTTGCTCCTCAAAGGGCTTTTATTTAAGATTAAACTACTTCGGTTTTCGTTGCCTCTTCGGCCTCGGTAGCCTTTGCGACGTCTACGTTGTGGTAGCATCCCATACCTGTTCCGGCAGGAATAAGCTTACCGATAATTACGTTCTCCTTAAGACCGAGGAGGTTGTCTACCTTACCGCGAATAGCCGCGTCGGTAAGCACCTTTGTCGTCTCCTGGAAGGATGCAGCCGAGAGGAAGGACTCTGTCTGCAAGGATGCCTTTGTGATACCGAGAAGTACGGGACCGCCAACTGCTTCCTTGAGGCTCTCCTCGCCCTCCTCAACTCTTGCCTTGATAGCGTTGTTCTGCTCCTCAAAGGTCGTAATATCAACAAGCTCACCCATAAGCATATCCGTGTCTCCGCCGTCCTCGACTCTGATCTTTCTGGTCATCTGACGTGCAATGATCTCGATGTGCTTATCGTTTACGTTACAGGACTGCGAACGGTAGACCTTCTGAGTCTCCTTGATGACGTACTCGTATACTGCATCAAGTCCGAGAATTCTCATGATATCTGCAGGAGCCTTGCTTCCCTCTGTGAGAGCATCGCCCTTTTCAACGTGGTCGCCGTCGTTGATCGCAAGTCTTGTTCCGTAAGGAACGTCGATCTTCTTGTAATCCTGAGTTGTGTACTCGCCAACCTGATCTGCGTGTATGGAGAGTATGTTCATGCCGGGGATCTCACCGGGCTGAACGTGAACTGTACCTGCAACCTCTGCCATGATAGCTGCCTTCTTGGGCTGTCTGGCCTCGAAGAGCTCCTCAACTCTGGGAAGACCCTGTGTAATATCGCTTCCTGCGACACCACCGGAGTGGAACGTACGCATCGTAAGCTGTGTACCGGGCTCACCGATAGACTGAGCTGCAATAATACCGACTGCCTCACCGATATTTACGGGCTTGCCGGATGCAAGGTCTGCACCGTAGCAGTGTGCGCAAATGCCGTGCTTAGCATGACACTGAATAACAGTTCTGATATATACCTTGTCGATACCTGCCTTGGTGATCGCTGCTGCCATCTCGTCTGTGATCATTACGTCGTCGCCAACGATGACCTCACCTGTCTCGGGATGAACAACGGGACCCATGGTGTATCTACCAACGATTCTGTCTGCCAAAGGCTCAAGAACGTTCTTGTCGTCCATGATGTCGTTGACCCATGCGCCCTTTGTTGTATCACACTTCTCTTCTCTGATGATGACCTCCTGGGCAACGTCAACGAGACGTCTTGTGAGGTATCCGGAGTCTGCGGTACGGAGAGCGGTATCGGAAAGCGACTTACGGGATGAACGCGCACCCATGAAGTACTCGGTAATGTTAAGACCTTCACGGAAGTTCGACTTGATCGGGATCTCCATTGTCTTACCTGTTGCAGAGAACATAAGTCCGCGCATACCTGCAAGCTGACGCATCTGTGTCATAGATCCACGCGCGCCGGAGTCTGCCATGATCTTGATCGGGTTGTAGGTTGAGAAGGAGTCGTTAAGAGCGGTCGTGACCTTGTCGGTCGTCTCGTTCCAAACCTTGATTACGGAGTTGTATCTTTCCTCCTCGGAAAGCTCACCGCGCATAAAGTATTTGGAGATCTTATCCACGTCCTTCTGTGCCTGTGCGATATAGTTCTTCTTCTCCTCCGGAATAGTCATATCGTAAACCGAAATTGAGAAGGAGGCTCTTGTAGAGTACTTGTAGCCCATAGCCTTGATCTCGTCAAGCATGTTGGCACAGACAGCGCTGCCGTGCTTCTTTATGCAGTAGTCGATGATCTGACCGAGCTGCTTCTTTTTGACCACCTGATCTATCTCGAGAGCAAACTCGTTGCCGGGCTGAGTTCTGTCAACAAATCCGAGGTCCTGAGGAAGAGGACGGTTGAAGATGAGACGTCCGAGGGTGGTGTCGATGACCTTATACCTCTTAACACCGTCGAATTCCTTCTCAACTCTTACCTTGATCTTGGCGTGGAGACCGAGAATACCGTTCTCGTAAGCCATGACTGCCTCGTTGAAATCTCTGAATATCTTGCCTTCACCGGGCTCGCCTTCCTTAAGCATTGTAAGGTAGTAGGAGCCGAGGATCATATCCTGCGTAGGAGTTGCAACTGCGCGTCCGTCCATGGGCTTAAGAAGGTTGTTAGCAGAAAGCATAAGGAATCTTGCCTCTGCCTGAGCCTCTGCGGAAAGCGGAACGTGTACAGGCATCTGGTCGCCGTCGAAGTCGGCGTTGAACGCAGTACATACAAGGGGATGGAGCTTGATCGCACGTCCGTCAACAAGCACGGGCTCGAACGCCTGAATAGACAAGCGGTGGAGTGTGGGTGCACGGTTGAGGAGTACGGGGTGCTCCTTGATTACGTTCTCGAGTGCATCCCAAACCTCGGGGAATACTCTCTCGATCTTCTTCTGAGCGTCCTTTACGTTAGTAGCCTTGCCCATTTCGACAAGTCTCTTAACGACGAAGGGCTTGAAAAGCTCAAGTGCCATCTCGCGGGGAAGTCCGCACTGATAGATCTTAAGCTGAGGACCTACGACGATAACCGAACGGCCGGAATAGTCGACACGCTTACCGAGCAGGTTCTGACGGAAGCGACCCTGCTTACCGCGGAGCATCTCGGAGAGAGACTTGTATGCGCGGTTGGAGGAGCCGGTTACGGGCTTACCGCGTCTACCGTTGTCTATGAGAGCGTCGACTGCTTCCTGAAGCATTCTCTTCTCGTTACGAATAACGATCTCGGGGGTCTTTATTTCAAGAAGCTTCTTGAGACGGTTGTTTCTGGAAATAACGCGTCTGTAAAGCTCGTTGAGGTCACTGGATGCAAATCTTCCGCCGTCAAGCTGTACCATAGGACGGATATCGGGAGGAAGAACGGGGATAACGTCAAGGATCATCCACTCGAGCTTGTTGCCCGACTTTCTGAACGCCTCGACTACCTCGAGTCTCTTTATAAGCTTGGTCTTCTTCTGACCGGTAGCGGTGATGAGCTCATTCTTGATCTCCTTAGAGAGAGCATCAACGTCTATCTTGGAGAGAAGCTCCTTGATAGCTGCCGCGCCCATACCTACGCGGAACTCATCCTCGTACATTGCACGGTATTCCATGTACTGCTTCTCGGAAAGAACGGTTCCCGCAACGAGAGGTGTGGAGCCGGGATCGAGAACTACGTTTTCTGCAAAGTAGAGTACCTGCTCAAGCTCCTTCTGAGTCATGTTGAGGATATGAGCCATTCTGGAGGGGATAGTCTTGAAGTACCAGATGTGAGACACGGGAGCTGCAAGCTCGATGTGTCCCATTCTCTCGCGTCTGACCTTCTTTGTCGTTACGTCAACGCCGCACTTCTCGCACTTTCTGATCTCCTTGGAGTGCGAATTCTTATACTTTCCGCACATACAAGCGCCGTCCTTTGTAGGACCAAAGATGCGCTCGCAGAAGAGACCGCCTACCTCTGCCTTGAGTGTTCTGTAGTTAATGGTCTCGGGCTTTGTTACCTCACCGTAGGACCACTCTCTTATCATTTCCGGAGATGCCAGACCAATTTTTATAGATGAAAATTCATTATGTTCCACAGCTGTTCTCCTAACTGTATCTGTATTTATAGATTTTTTCTTCTTGCGGAGCGGATTTTCCACCCCGCAAGAGTGGCGTTATTTCAATTAAAACTCGTCTCCACTGTCCTCGTAGGAGTCGTAGATCTCTACCTCGTCCTCGATCACGTTTCCGTCCTCGTCCTCGATCTGGAAGGATTCCTTAAGCTCGTCCTCGTCGGACTCAAAGCTTGAGAAGTCGGGGATCTCGATGTTTCTCTGCGAGTAAGGAGGAACGTCGTCCTCGTTGCAGAGAGTCGAGAGCTGGATCTCTTCTCCGTTCTTATCAAGCACGCGGATGTCGAGTGCGAGAGCCTGAAGCTCCTTGACAAGGACCTTGAAGGATTCGGGAACACCGGGAGTGGGGATGTTCTGACCCTTGATGATAGCCTCGTAGGCCTTGCGGCGTCCGTTGATATCATCGGACTTGACTGTGAGTATCTCCTGAAGTGTGTAAGCTGCACCGTAAGCCTCGAGCGCCCATACCTCCATCTCTCCGAATCTCTGACCGCCGAACTGCGCTTTACCGCCGAGAGGCTGCTGAGTAACGAGAGAGTAAGGACCGTTGGAACGGGCGTGAACCTTATCGTCAACGAGGTGATGGAGCTTTAAGTAGTACATGATACCTACGGTTACGGGGTTATCGAAGGGATCACCGGTTCTGCCATCATAAAGAATGGTCTTACCATCGATCACCTTTACCTTTTCCTCGGCAATCAGGGCTGCGATCTTTTCGCTATCGGCGCGCACTTCATCCTCTACGCGCACATAGTCCTTCTTACCTTCGGCATCAACGACCTCATAGAAGAGCTCCTTGCCGTCAACGTT
>JAFXKJ010000130.1 GCA_017531765.1 Clostridia bacterium | reverse complement strand
TACTATACTCAGAAGTGCCGCGGCACTCGGCGGAGTTACAGTTGTTCTTCACTCATGTGCTGACGTATATAACCCGAAAACAGTACGTGCGGCTATGGGTGCGATCTTCAAAACGAAGATCGTTAAGATCGACAACTGCGTGGAATTTGTGAAAAATTGTAAAAATGCAGGCAGACGTGTCCTTGCCGCTGCTCTGACAGACGACAGCCTGAAGCTCGGTAAATACGAAACGAGAAAAAACGACGTTATCGTTATCGGAAACGAGGGACACGGCATTTCCCATGAGATCATCGCAGAGTGTACCACCTCGCTGATGATCCCCATGGCTGAGGGTACCGAAAGCCTTAACGCTTCCGTTGCGGCATCGGTGATACTTTGGGAATACGCAAGATAGTCAAAGACTTAATGAGGTTATTATGAGAGACTACAGGATATATTGGATATGGCTTGCGGAAAACGCAGGTCAGGGCTCGGTCATTGCTGTAAAGCTGGTAAATGCTTTCGGTAATGCATCTGCGGTATATGCCGCAAGCGCGGATGACTTGGAGAATATCTGCTCCGAGACCATGAGCAAGCGTGAGATCACTCAGGCGAAGAAGATACTCTCTGACAAGAGCATGGATGAAGCTGAGAGAATATTCGAAAGTGCAGTAAGCCTCGGTCAGAGGATAATCGTTCCCACTGACGAGGATTATCCCCGCGGACTTGCCGCGCTCAGGAATGCTCCTCTTGTCCTGTATGTTATGGGCGAGCTGCCCAAATTCAACCGAGACCTTTGCATATCTGTTGTGGGAACGAGGACTATGAGCGACTCGGGACGGCGTAATTCCTATGCCATCGGCTACGGGCTTGCCGCAGGAGGCGCGGTCGTCGTCAGCGGTATGGCGCTCGGCTGTGACGGAATGGCTCTCAGCGGTGCTGTCAGCGCGGGCGGTAAGACTGTTGCTGTTCTCGGCGGTGGAGTTGACGTGGTGTATCCCAAGGATCACAGAGAACTTTACAATACCATTCTCCGAGGCGGTGCGGTGCTTTCCGAATATCCTCCGGGAACCGAGCCGAGGGGATACCATTTCCCTGTCAGAAACAGAATCATCAGCGGTCTTTCTGCGGGAAGTGTTGTTGTTGAGGCTGATATAAAAAGCGGTGCGCTGATAACTGCGCGCCATGCAATATGCCAGGGCAGAAACGTGTTTGCAGTACCCGGTGAGGTCGGACTTCCGGGAAGCGAAGGTACCAATAATCTGATCAAAAACGGAGCTTTCGTTGTTACCTCTGCGGAAGATGTGCTTACAGAATACGAATTTATCTACCCGCATAGCGTAAGTCTTAAATCTTATCATCGTGCAATGCGCAATTTTGAGCCGGAGCAGTCTTCCGAGGAGGCAATGGCTCGTCTCAGGATTTCCGCAAAAGGCGGTAAGAACTATTACGGAGTTTCCGCATACGGCGGTAAAAGCGGAAGCTTCAATAAGACCGAGACGACTAAAAAGGCTCCCCCTCCAAAGAGACGGGACAGAAAAAATGCCGATGCTGCGGTAAAACTCGGTCTCGCCGCCGAAGAAATAAAGAATAATTTACCCGAAAATGATGAAGAAGTACCTGCGACTTCGATTAAGAATACCGCGGGAAAGGTATCTGAAAAATCTCCTGCCCCGAAGGGGAAATCAAACTTTCCCGTGCTGAGAGAAAACAGAATAGACGTTGATCTTCTTGACGAAATTAATATCAGGGTGTATAACCGTATGATCCCCGACGTACCCATGATCCCCGATGAGCTTGTCGCGGACGGTCTTTCAGTGTCCGACGTGCTCAGCTCACTCTCTCTTCTTGAGCTTGCGGGAGCTGTGGAATCCCATCCGGGCGGATATTTTCTCCGCGCATCTGCGGATGACATCACATTTGACGGGGAAGAGTCATAAAGACAGATCTTCAGCAGTATGCTGAACAAAAACCAAACGAAAGGTAACTAAAGAAAATGCAGAAGCTTGTTATCGTCGAGTCACCGACAAAGGCTCCGACAATCAAAGGATATCTCGGAAGCGGTTACAAGGTAGTGGCATCCAAGGGTCATGTAAGAGACCTCCCCAAGTCCACTCTCGGAATTGACATCGACAATAATTTTGAAGCCCATTATATAAATATACGCGGTAAGGGAGATCTTATCAAGGAACTCAAAAAGGCTGTGAAAGCGGCTGATAAGGTGTTTCTTGCAACGGACCCTGACCGAGAAGGCGAGGCGATCTCATGGCATCTTGTGAATGCTTTGGGGATCGACGCGAAGAAGGTAAACAGAGTAACCTTCAACGAGCTGACAAAGAACGCTGTCAAGGATGCTATCAAGCACCCTCGCGAAATTGACATGAATCTCGTAAATTCTCAGCAGGCAAGACGTCTGCTTGACAGAATCGTTGGCTATAAGCTCAGTCCCTTCCTCTGGAAGACGGTCAGAAGCGGTCTTTCCGCAGGTAGAGTACAGTCTGTGGCAACGAGAATAATCGTTGAAAGAGAAAATGAGATCCGCGCATTCGTGCCGAAGGAATACTGGACCGTGGAAGCGGATCTTATCACCTCCGAGGCAAAGAGCTTTACAGCTAAATTCTTCGGTCTTGTTTCTGACTCCTCCAAGATGGAGCTGAACACCAAGGCGGATGCGGAATGTGTGCTGGCTGAGGCACAGACAAATCCCTTCGTCGTGAGCGACGTTAAGAAGGGAAAGAAGTTCAAGCATCCCGCACCTCCCTTTATTACCTCCACTCTTCAGCAGGAGGCTTCCCGTAAGCTCAACTTCCAGTCTCAGCGTACTATGAAGGTTGCTCAGGAGCTTTACGAAGGTATCAATCTCGGCAGCGAATTTGGTGGAGTTCAGGGTCTTATCACTTACATGAGAACAGACTCGCTGAGAATTGCCGACGAAGCAAGGGCTGCCGCAAGAGATTATATCGTCGGAGCCTTCGGAGAGAAGTATTATCCCGAGATCCCCAGAACCTATAAGACAAAGTCAACGGCACAGGATGCTCACGAAGCTATCAGACCTTCTCACATCAATATTGAGCCCAAGAGCATCAAGTCAAAGCTTACAAGCGATCAGTACAGACTGTATAAGCTTATCTGGGACCGCTTTATCGCAAGCCAGATGGAATCAGCCGAGCTTTCCACAGTTCAGATAGATATTACCTGCGGTAAATACCTCTACCGTTCCAGCGGTTATACTGTAAAGTTCCCCGGATTCATGGCAGTGTACGAGGAGTCTACCGATGACGCCGAAAAGGAAAAGTCTACACGTCTTCCTCAGATCAATGAAGGAGAAACTCTCTCTGTTAAGGAAATAAGACCCGAACAGCACTATACCGAGCCTCCCGCAAGATATACCGAGGCTTCTCTCATTAAGTTCCTTGAAGAAAAGGGAATCGGACGTCCCAGTACCTATACCGCTACCATTACCCTTATCGTGTCCCGCGGATATGTTAAGCGTCAGGGTAAGACTCTCCACCCCACTCCCCTGGGAGAGGTGATCACCAAGATCATGTGTGAGAGATTCCCCGATATTGTTGACTATCGCTTCACAGCTCAGATGGAGGATAAGCTTGACAGCATTGAAGAAGGAAACACCGAAATGAACACCGTTCTTTGCGATTTCTATGCTGGATTCAGCCGTGAGCTTGATGCGGCGTTTGCCACAGTATCAAAGGACGACATAGAGATCCCCGTCGAGGAGACCGACATCATCTGCGACAAGTGCGGCGCGAGAATGATCGTAAAGGAAGGAAGATTCGGTAAATTTGCTGCTTGTCCCAACTATCCCGAGTGTAAGAATACCAAGCCCATGACCCGTGACGGCAAGGAAAAGCCCGAGGTGAAGGCTGAATCCACGGGGATGAAATGCGAGCTTTGCGGCGCGGATATGGTGCTCAGACAGGGACGCTACGGCAGCTTTTATGCCTGCTCCGCATACCCTAAGTGCAGCTTTACAAAGCAGATAGCAAAGAATCTCGGTGTAAAATGCCCCGACTGCGGCGGAGAAGTAGTGATCAAGTACGGTAGGAACAGAACTCAGTTCTACAGCTGTGAAAAATATCCCGAATGTAATTTCTCTTCATGGGATATGCCCACAAATGAAAAATGTCCCCTTTGCGGTGATATGCTGATGCATAAGAAGGGTAAACCGATCTTGGTTTGCAGAAGTGAAAAATGTTCTTTCAGAAAGGACGTTCCCTCCGATAAGGATATGGAAAAATAAAAGGGACAAAACAAAAATTGTTTAAGAAAGGTTTGGACACAAAATGGACAGACTGATCGTTATAGGTGCGGGACTTGCGGGTTGTGAGGCGGCGTATCAGGCGGCTTCCCTCGGAGTTCCCGTGACACTTTATGAAATGAAACCCGAGAAAAAGTCTGCGGCTCATCATGCTGACACCTTTGCTGAGCTGGTATGCTCAAACTCCCTTCGTTCCGCAGACGTGACCAATGCTTCGGGACTTCTTAAGGAAGAAATGCGCAGAATGGGCTCGCTCATAATCGAGGCGTGTGATGCAACAAGAGTTTCAGCCGGAGGGGCACTTGCCGTGGATCGTGAGCTTTTCTCACGCTACGTTACAGATAAGATCCTTTCCCATCCGAACATCGAGGTGAAGTACGGTGAGGTTACAGAAGTCCCCCGTAATGCTGTTTGCGTGGTTGCAACGGGTCCTCTTACATCCGATGCTCTTGCGGAGGATATTTCGTCTCTCATTGGCGGAGACAGCCTTTATTTCTTCGATGCGGCAGCACCCATCGTGTCTTATGACTCCATTGATATGTCAAAGGCGTTTTTCGCTTCCCGTTACGGTAAGGGAGACCCCGATTATATCAACTGCCCCATGAACGAAGAGGAATATAAGGCGTTTTATGAGGCTCTTGTCACTGCTGAGGAAGCGCCTCTCCACACGGCTGACGAAGGACTTAAGGTAAAGGTTTTCGAGGGCTGTATGCCCGTCGAGATCATGGCAAAGCGCGGGGAGGATACCCTAAGATTCGGTCCCATGAAGCCTGTGGGCATTACAAATCCCGAAACCGGTGAGACATACTACGCGGTAGTACAGCTCAGACGTGAGAATGAAGAGGGCGAGATGTTCAATCTGGTGGGATTCCAGACTCATCTCAAGTTCCCCGAGCAGAAGAGAGTTTTCGGTATGATACCCGGACTTGAAAATGCGGAATTCCTCCGCTACGGTGTGATGCACAGAAACACCTTTATCAATTCTCCCGAAAGGCTGAGATGTGACTACTCCCTGAGAGATAACGGAAAAATTCACTTCGCAGGTCAGATGACGGGAGTTGAGGGATATATCGAGTCTGCGGCATCGGGCTTTGCGGCAGGTGTCTCAGCGGCACTTAAGATTCGTGGCGAGGAAGCATACAAGTTCCCCGAGACTACCATGATCGGTGCCATGGCCCATTATATAGAAAACGGCGGCACAGGTCCTTTCCAACCCATGAACGCCAATTTCGGTATCGTACCGCGCCTTGAGGAAAAGGTGCGCGGCGGTAAAAAAGCAAGATACGAAGCGTATTCAAGACGTGCCCTCGAGGCTTGCGACAGAGTAGTCGGTGAGCTTAACTCACTGCGACATGATTTGGAGGTAACCAAATGAGAATTATAATTGATGCAATGGGTGGCGACAAGGCGCCCGAGGAGATCATACGCGGTGCGTGTGACGCATCCCTTACGGTGAATGCAACTCTCGTACTCGTGGGACGTGAAGATGTAATAAAAGAGAATCTTGCCAAGTTCAAGCATGACCAATCGAAGATCGAGGTATTCCACGCCGAAGGTATCATTGAAATGGACGATGACCCGATGGTGGTTGTTAAGGGAAAGACCGATTCTTCAATGAGCGAGGGCCTTCGCCTCCTTAAGGAAAACGGCGACGCCTTTGTCAGCGCGGGAAGCACGGGCGCTCTTCATACGGGCGCGACCCTTAAGGTGCGTAACCTGAGAGGCGTACGCCGTGCGGCTATTGCGGCGCTTCTGCCGTTTGACAGACCCGTACTTCTCCTTGACAGCGGAGCAAACATCAGCGTAACTCCCGATAACCTTCTGCAGTGGGCGTATACGGGAAGCATATACATGAACCGTGTAATGAAGGTGGAGAGTCCCGTTGTGGGTCTTCTCAATAACGGCACGGAGGAATGTAAGGGTACACCTCTCCACGTTGAAACGTACAAGCTTCTCTCGGAGTGCGGCGACATCAACTTCTTCGGCAACGTAGAGTCAAAGGATATTCCTTACTGTCCCTGCGACGTGCTTGTAACCGACGGATTTACGGGTAATATTGCTCTGAAGCTTACCGAGGGTATGTCCAAGTTCATGCTTAAGAGCCTTAAGTCAATCTTTACTGCAAGCGTTACCTCGAAGCTTTCATATCTTGCGCTTAAGCGTCAGATCACCGATTTCAGAACACGTTACGACTCTTCTACATACGGTGGTGCGCCTATTCTCGGTATATCAAAGCCGGTGATCAAGGCTCACGGAAATTCCGATGCGAGAGCGTTCAAGAATGCTATCCTTCAGGCGGAAAGATTCGCCGAAAGTCGTGCCTGCGATGAGATCGAAGCGGCACTTGCGGCAAGGAAGGCTCAAAAAATCGAATAAAGAGATACGTGTATTGCCCGAAAGATAATATTTCAGTAAAAACACAGCAAAAAGGTTGAAAATAAAGATGAACAGCAAAATGTTACCTCAGGCAAAGCTTGAGAGTACGATCGGATACACTTTTAAGAATAAAGAGCTTCTGAATGAAGCGCTGACACACTCGTCCTACTCCAACGAGTGCCGTTCCAAGGGAAATTCTGCGGTATGTAACGAGAGACTTGAGTTTCTCGGAGATTCTGTCCTTTCTATCGTAACAAGCAGGTATCTCTTTGAGAATCTCAGCGACAGACAGGAAGGGGATATGACCAAGATCCGTGCGGCGGTGGTCTGCGAAAAGGCTCTCTCCAAGTTTGCCCGTGAGGTGGGACTCGGTTCTTACATATATCTCGGTCATGGAGAAGAAATGAACCGCGGACGAGAGAGAGCATCCATTCTTGCCGATGCTTTTGAAGCTCTCCTTGCGGCGATCTACCTTGATTCGGGGCACAGCTTCAATGCGGTTGAAAGCTTCCTCCTTCCTTACATAATCGGTGAGATCGAATCCATTGGTAAAACGGGAGTATTCGTTGATTATAAAACCGCACTTCAGCAGATCGTTCAGCAGGTTGAGGGCGAGAGACTTGAGTACGTCCTCGTTGGCGAAGAGGGTCCCGACCACAAGAAGCTTTTCGAGGTCGAGGCGAGACTTAACAGCAACGTGATAGGCAGAGGCAAGGCTCACTCAAAGAGAGAAGCTGAGCAGAAGGCGGCAAGGGAAGCTCTTGCGCTTTTCGGTGAAAAGACAGATGTCTGAAAAAACGATGTCTCACGCTAATATTCCCGTTTTTATCCCCCATCTCGGCTGTCCCAACGACTGCGTTTTCTGTGATCAGAGGACTATATCGGGACGAGAGAGCTTCCGCGAGGAGGACGTGGCGACCCAGATCGAATCCGCCCTTGAGACCATGTGCGGGAAAGTCTGCGAGATCGCATTTTTCGGCGGCTCCTTTACGGGAATCGACAGAGAACTCATGATCAGGCTTCTTGATACAGCCGAGGAGTATGTAAAAAGCGGCAGAGTATCGGGCATCAGAATGTCCACACGTCCCGACTATATCTCTGATGAGATCATAAATATCATAAAAAGGTATACCCTGACCGAAGTGGAGCTGGGTATTCAGAGTATGTCTGACAGAGTTCTTGCTACGGCGCGGAGAGGGCACACCGCAGATGACACAAGACGGGCGGCAAAGCTTCTGCGTGAAGCTGAGATCCCCTTTGCAGGTCAGATGATGGTAGGACTTCCGGGAAGCAGTGGGGAGGATGAATTATACTGCGCGGGCGAAATTTGTCGCATGGGTGCGAGTAGCTACAGAATATATCCCACGGTAGTTTTCCGAGGAACCTGTCTTGCCGAAATGACGCGCAGAGGAGAATACAGTCCCCTTACGGTGGATGAAGCAGTCAGCCGTTCGTCAGAGGTGCTTTGTGTGTTTGAGACTCACGGCTTGAGATGTCTCAGAATAGGACTTCAGGACAGCGAAAACCTCCACAGTGAGGAAAGATACCTTGCGGGTCCCGTACATCCCGCCATGGGTGAGCTTGTGCGGGGAGAAGTGTTCCTCAGACACATCGAGGCACAGCTTTCGGCAGAACACATGGGACAGTCGCTCGTGTTTTCGGTGCCTTTCGGAAAGATCTCCGCTGCCGCAGGCCACGGCGGAAAAAACAAGAGTTATTTAAGAGAAAAATACGGTATAAAAAAGATAAAATTTAACGAGGATGCGGCTCTCAGCGGATTTGAAGTGAGAGTCGCGGAGCTGACCCTGTAAAATGATAAAACGAAACGAAAAAGGAGGCGAAAACGTATGTATCTGAAAAGTCTTGAGCTTCACGGCTTCAAATCATTCCCCGATAAGACTACGCTTCAGTTCAATAAGGGCTCTACCATTATCGTAGGTCCCAACGGAAGCGGAAAGTCAAACATTACGGATGCAATGCGTTGGGTTCTCGGTGAGCTGTCGTCAAAAACACTTCGCGGCTCAAAAATGGAGGACGTAATCTTTTCGGGTGCGGACGGTGTGCGTCCCATGGGCTTTGCGGAGGTTTCCATCACCTTTGACAACAGCGGAGATGAAAAGACGATTCAGTCGGATTATGACGAGATCACCGTAACGAGACGTTACTACAGAGCAAATGAAAGCGCGTATTTTATTAACCGCAAGCCCTGCAGACTGAAGGATATATATGAGCTTTTCATGAACACGGGAGTTGGCAGAGAAGGCTACTCCATCGTCGGTCAGGGAAGGATCGCCGAGATCATTTCCAAAAAGAGCGACGAGAGACGAAGTGTGTTCGAGGAAGCGGCGGGAATTACAAAATACCGCTACAGAAAGAACGAGTCTCAGAAGAAGCTGTCCGAGACCGAAAGTAATATGGCGCGTGTCGGTGATATTGCATCCGAGCTTGAAAGCAGGATCGGTCCCCTCAGCCGTGACGCGGAAAAGGCAAGAGTTTATCTTGAGCTTTACGACTCAAAAAAGAAGACCGACGTGTCTCTTTGGAGATACGATATGGATGCGAGACGTGAAACTCTCGAAAAGCTTGAGGCTGAGACGAAAATGTCATCCCATGAGCTGGAAATGGCTGACGACACCTTGAAAACCCTCGGTGAGCAGATCGAGAGAAGCTACGAGGCATCACATAAAAACAAAGAGGACCTGGGCAGGATACACGATGAGATCAACCGTGTCAGAGCCGAGAGATTGAAGCTTGAAAATGATGCGAAGCTCCTTGAAAATAACACCCTTCATGCCAAGCGCACCATGGACGACGAGCTGAGACTTGCCGCCGACGGAGAAGTAGAGCTTTCCGCTACGGAAACAAGACTCACTTCCGTTGCCGAGTCTATGGAGAAGCTGAGAGAAGATATACGTGGTGCAGAGGCAGAATGTGACAGACTTTCCGCAGAGAGACTTGATGCCGCAAAACAGAAGAGTACCCTTGACGTTGAAGTTGAGAAGCTTTTCCGCGACAGACAGAAGGCGGAGAGTGAGCTTTCCGATCTGAGAGTACGTCTTAACGTTCTGAAAAACAGCATTGACGAGGGCTTTGAGCGTAAAAAAGGAATCGGTGAAGAGCTTGACGGTTACGTCTCTCAGCGGACTTCCGTCAGAAAAGCCATCGCCGAGCAGACCTCTGTAGTCAACGACTATGAGAGAGGTGCCGAGACTGAGGGTGAAAGATTTGCACAGACAGATAAAGCTCTTACAGATGCTCAGTCAAAGCGTGAAGAGGTCCGCGCTACCGTGTCAGAACTTAAAGCCGAGATCGATTCGCTTTCAAGCCGAGTTTCGGCACTGGAGCGAATGCTTGAGCATTTCGACGGATACAATAACAGTGTAAAGTATATAATGGGTGAGGCGGGAGCAGGCAGGCTTCACGGGATCCACGGTCCCCTTTCACATCTTATCAGAGTGGACAGCAAATATACCGTGGCTCTTGAAACCTCAATGGGTTCAGCACTCCAAAACATCGTTACCTCCGATGAGGCGACCACCAAAGCGGCTATCGCATCTCTTAAGAGAAGCGGAGCGGGACGCGCAACCTTTTATCCTTTGACTACGGTTAAGGGACAAAAGCGAAGCGCTGAGATGGAAAGTGCCGCCGCTTGCCCCGGATTCATCGGCTTTGCAGACGAGCTCATTTCATGTGACGAAAAGTACCGTGATATCGTTCGCTCGGTCGTGGGTCGGATATGCGTTTTTGATAATATCGACAACGCATCCGATATGGCAAGAGCGAGAGGCTGGCGTGTGAGAGCCGTGACCCTTGACGGTCAGCAGATCAACGCGGGAGGCTCGTTTACGGGCGGTTCCGCAAAACGTGACAGCGGTATGCTTTCTCGTACAACACAGATCGATTCCATGAAGCGCGACAGAGACGAGCGCAGAAGGGTTTTGAATGATGCAGAAGCGGAGCTGCTCAAATCAGACGGAGAAATAGAAAAGCTGATCCGTCAAAGAGCAGATGCCGATGAGAAGAGACGTCTTATGGAAACTCTGCTTTCCATAGAGAAAACAACTCTCGGAGAGCTTGAAGCGAAAGAGCAAATGATAAGCGATCTTATCCTGAAGCTTGAAGACGACGTGGCAAAGTACGACGAAAACCGCGAGAGGGCTTCTGCCGATATTGCGACTCTCGAAGGCATGATCGCCGCAGGGGAAGGTAAGCTTCATGAGCTTATAGTTCTCCGTGAGGAGGCTGCCGCACGGCGAGGTGAGCACGACGTTCGTTATGACGAGCTGACTCTTGCTCTTTCCGATGCGCAGGTGAAGCTGGGCAGTGTGAGGAAGGACCTTGAGCTTGCAGTTGCCGCCGAGACTGAGGCGAAGTTGAAAATACTCACGGTTTCCGCTGAAATAAAGCGCCACCGCGAGGAAGCATTGCGCCTTGAAGCTGAAATTTCAGGTGCGTCTGAACGGAGCGGTGAGCTTACCCGTGAAGGGGATGCGGCTGACGGAGAGATCACCCGTCTTGAAGCTGAGAGAGCGAGACTTTCCGAAGATGGCGATAAGATCGACATTAGTCTTAACTCGCTTCGCCGCCGCGAAAGGGAACAGACCTCAAAGAAAGAAATTCTGTTCGTAACACACACCAAGAATACCAATGCTCTTGAGTCCAATCGTGATGAGATAGATAAGATGACCACACGCCTTTGGGACGAATACGAGCTAACGTACAGCGGAGCTCTTGAGCTTGAAGGTGAAGACGGATACGAGAGGGTAACCAAGGAGACCAGAAGCCGTACCTATCAGAGACTTACCGAGCTGAAATCCAAGATCAAATCTCTCGGTCACGTTAACGTTGCGGCTATTGAGGAATATGCCGAAACAAAGGAGCGTTACGACTATATCAAGAGACAGCTTGACGACCTTGAAGCTTCGAAAAATGAGCTTGAGGGAATAATCCGTGAGCTTGAAGAGGATATGCGCCGTATGTTTACCGAAGCGTTCCATAAGATCAATCAGAACTTCGGCGAAGTATTCCGCGAGCTTTTCGGAGGCGGTTCGGCAGAGCTTACTCTCACCGACCCCGAGGACGTGCTCACAAGCGGAATCGAAATTTCGGCGGCGCCTCCCGGAAAGACCATCAAAAGTCTCAGCCTCCTCTCAGGCGGTGAGCAGGCGTTTATCGCCATAGCTCTTATGTTTGCACTGATCAAGTACAGCCCCTCGCCCTTCTGTATCTTCGACGAGATCGAGGCGGCGCTTGACGAGGTCAACGTAACGAGAGTTGCAAACTACGTCCATAAGTTCTCTTCCGATATGCAGATCATTATGATCACTCACCGCAGAGGTACCATGGACATAGCAGATACTCTTTACGGAGTTACCATGCCCCGACGGGGAATTTCAAAGGTATTTACCCTTGACGTTGCCGCCGCTGACGGAAACAGCGATTTCTTGAAGTAATCGGGAAAGTATCTGTTAACAAAAAACTAACGGTAAAATTACATTTTATCAATACGATAAGGAACAAATATATGGGATTTTTTGATAAACTTAAAAGCGGTCTGAAGAAGACCAAGGATGCTGTTTTCGGTCAGGTTGACAGCGTGATAAAGAGCTTCAGAAAGGTTGACGAGGAACTCCTCGAAGAGCTTGAGGAAGTTCTCATCTGCTCCGACGTAGGCGCAGATACAACCGAGTATATTATTGACGAGCTGAGAGTACGTATCAAGGAAGGCAAGATCAGGGAAGCCGAGGACGTAAAGTCAGCTCTCGGAGATATTCTCCGCGAGCTTGTTGGAGAGGGCGAGCCCTTGAAGCTTGACACACATCCCTCTGTCATCCTCGTTATCGGTGTAAACGGTGTAGGTAAGACCACATCCATCGGTAAGATCTCCGCTAACCTTAAGTCTCAGGGAAAGAAAGTCGTTGTTGCGGCGGCTGATACCTTCAGAGCCGCGGCTATCGAACAGCTTGCCGTGTGGTGTGACAGGGCGGGAGTTGACCTTATCCGTCAGAGCGAAGGCTCCGATCCTGCGGCTGTGGTATACGATGCGGTTGCGGCGGCAAAGAAGCGCGATGCTGACGTGCTTATCGTTGATACCGCGGGAAGACTCCATAATAAGAAGAATCTTATGGATGAGCTTGCGAAGATCGGACGCGTACTTGAGCGTGAGCTTCCGGGATGCTCCCGTGAGACACTTCTCGTGCTTGATTCCACAACTGGTCAGAACGCACTGATTCAGGCAAAGGAATTCAAGAACGCCTGCGAGATCACAGGTCTTATTCTCACAAAGCTTGACGGTACCGCAAAGGGCGGTGCGGTGTTCTCAATCAGACGTACCGTAGGACTTCCCGTTAAGTATATCGGCGTAGGTGAGCAGATCGACGACATGGAGCCCTTCGACTCTAAGATGTTCGTTGATGCTATCCTCAGCGAAAGCTCAGACGGAGAATAATATGGTGGAAATCGTACTTGCATCAAGAAATAAAAAGAAAATTTCCGAACTTCAGAAACTTCTCGATGAAAATCTTGCGGGAAAAGTTAAAATACTCTCTCTTTCCGACATAGGCTATGAGGGGGAGATCGATGAGTTCGGTGACAGCTTCGAGGTCAACTCACTGATCAAAGCGGCAGTGCCTGCAAGACTCGGTTATATCGGCGTGGCAGACGATTCGGGTCTTTGCGTTGATGCGCTTGGCGGGGCACCTGGAATATACTCAGCAAGATATTCCGAGGATGATGGTCCCGCCGACGACAGAGACGCCGCAAACAGGCGTAAGCTTGTTCGTGAGCTTGACGGAGTCTGCGGAGAGGACAGATGCGGCGGCTTTGTGTGCGTTGCGTCCCTTGTGCTTCCCGAAAACTCATGCTTCAAGATTCCCGCGGAATATGGGGCAACGGCAGAAAACAGCACAGCGGCAATGCTCGGTACACTACAGGGTGCGACTGTCAGAGGCGAGTGCCGCGGTTACATTCTGAAAGAAGAGTCAGGTGACGGAGGCTTTGGGTACGACTCACTCTTCTACTCACCTGAGATCTCGAAATCCTTTGCCGAGGCATCGGGAGAAGAGAAGAATTCGGTAAGCCACAGAGGACGTGTAATGAAGGAGTTCTGCCGTCTCATCACAAATATTATAAACAAATAAGAAACGGTATATACTGATACATAATTGAAAGGAAAGTTGTAAATATGCTTACAAGTAAACAGAGAGCCGCCCTTCGCGGACTGGCAAATTCACTTCAGAGCGTAACACAGATTGGAAAGGGAGGCATAACCGACGAGGTATGCGAGAGCATCGAATGTGCCCTCGATTCCAAGGAACTCATCAAGCTTACAGTGCTTGAGACCGCGCCACTCAGTGCAAGAGAAGCGGCTGACACCGTTGCGGAAAGACTCTGTGCCGACGTTGTTTCCGTTATCGGCCGTAAATTCGTCCTTTTCAGAGTAAGTACAAAGGAAGAAAACAGAAAAATTTCCGCTGAACTCAAGCTTAAAGAATAGCTTGAATAATATAAATATTATGAAAGAAAAGATAGGTTTGTACGGGGGGACTTTTTCACCCCCCCATGCAGGACACGTGAATGCGGCACGGAATTTTGTTAAGTTTATTGGACTTGACAGACTGTACGTGATGCCTGCAAATATACCGCCCCATAAAGTGGTGTCAAATCCCGTTCCCACGGAAATGAGACTTGAAATGTGCCGCCGTGCCTTCGGTGACCTGCCGAACACTATGGTTTCCGACTACGAATGTATGAAAGAGGGGGTCAGCTACACCGTTGATACTCTCAGATACCTCAGCGCAGGGTCAAGAGAGCTTTATATGCTGTGTGGTGATGATATGTTCCTCACCCTTGACTCTTGGCGACTTGCAGGGGAGATATTTTCTCTGACGAATATCGTATGCATGAGAAGATATGACTGTGACGGTGAGGTACTTTTACAGAAAAAAAAGGAATATGAAGAAAAATTCGGCGCCCGTGTGATATTTATAGATGCTGAAGCGCTTCCCGTATCGTCCACCGAAATTCGGGAAATGATAAATTGCGGATGCGAAGACCTGAAAAAATATCTCGACGAGGACGTAATTTCGTATATTAATATAAACGGTCTCTACGGAAGTGAAAAAAACGGAAAAATGACTGAGAAAATAATTACGGAAGAGGATATAATCTCTCTCAGAGAGAAGATACGTCCGTATCTCAAGGATAAAAGGTATCTTCACACTCTTGCAGTGGAAAAAGAAGCAGAATACTTAGGTAGCATTTATCTCCCCGAAAAGGTAATGAGCCTCAGAGCTGCCGCGCTCCTCCACGACATCACGAAAAAATGTGATTTCGAAAAACAGTTGCAATATTGCGACGAATTTGGTATAATAATAAGAGATAATGATATGCTCTCACCGAAAACATTCCATTCAAAGACTGCAGCATCGCTGATAACGAAAGATTTTCCCGAGTTTGATACCAAAGACATCACATCGGGGGTCAGATGGCATACGACGGGGCACGATAATATGACTGTTTTTGAAGCTATCATTTATCTGGCGGATTATATCGAGGAAACAAGGACATTCCCCGACTGTGTTGAGCTGAGACGGTATTTCAGAGATATGCTTGACTCGGGAGAAGACAAATTCCTCACACTTTGCCGTACTATGGTTAAGTCTTTTGATATGACCATAGCCAATCTTATAGTTGATAGCGCTCCCATTGACACAGATACCGTGTCGGCAAGGAATTACTATCTGAGATCATTATTGAATTTGGAGAAAGGCAGGAATATGATATGAAGGATAATAAAAACGCGGTAAACCATTCCTCTGAGAATACACCGGCAACTGTTTTGGCATCTGAGATGAGAAGGAAACGTGTCCGCAGAAGACGACTGTCAACAGGTAAGATCGTGGCGATCTGTATAATACTTGTGGTTTACGTTCTTGTTCTCGCTGCGGTGTCTCTCGTTGTGTTCTATAAGCCGAAGATCGATCCCAGCACAAAAACCTACGTTGAATATATTACCGACACAAACGGTGTGGTTATTGAAACGATCATTCATGAGATCGAGTTTGACGAGCAGAAATCCGAGTCATATAATATCCTCGTTTTGGGGTGTGACCGTGCGGCGATGCTGACTGACGTGTTCATGCTTGTTAATATTGATAACTTGACTCACGATATCACAGTCATGCAGATCCCCCGTGATACGTACGTTGCAAACCACAACGGAATAACCATTGCAAACAGCAGAGTCAATGCGCTTTTCTCAACCTATTATTATAAATACTACCGTTCAGGAACATCGCAGGACGAGTCCTATAAAAAAGCACTTACTTCCGTTGCCGATGATATGGAACGTACACTTGCCGTGGATATCGACTTCTCCGTTATCATGGACCTTGAGGGCTTCCGCAATATTGTAGATGCTGTCGGTGGAGTTGAGATTAATGTGACCCGTCCCCTCTATTATAATGACCCCGATCAGGGACTTTATATCAACATTCCCGCAGGTAATCAGGTACTGAACGGAGAGCAGGCAGAGGGCTTTGTCAGATTCAGAAAGGGGTATGCTACAGCGGACCTTGGAAGACAGAACGCCCAAAAGCAGTTTATGGCAGCTCTCCTGAAGAAGGTCAAGAGCAGCATTTCCATTTCAAATGTCGGTGAGATCGCCGATCAGATCATAACCTATGTTGACACCGATATGAGTGTCGCAGATCTTGTCTACTTCGGTCAGGCTATCCTCAAATGTGACCTTTCCAATATGAATATGTTCACAATGCCCGGAAACCTTGTGAGTCAGTATTTTGTAATGAACCGTGCGGGTGTCCGTGAGAAAATGACCGAGTATTTCTACAGATACGAAGGAAGTATTCCCGACGGTATGTTTGACAAGGATACGATATTCAACTGTCCCTCTAATTCATCGATGAGCGCTATGTACTATAAGCCTGCGGATCAGGTATATGACGACGGAATGTTAAACGGTGAAGATGCCGAGGATATCTGGATCAACTGACGTTTGATTCTCGAGGTGGATGTTAATGGACAGACAGATGTATGAGGAAAGACGGAAACGTCTGAAAAAGCGTAAACGCCGTTCCGGACTCGGAATATTCCTGACACTGCTTACGGTAGTCAGCATTCCGATTATCATTCTGGTGGTTTATTTCAAATTTTATAAGCCTGACGGTAACGATAAGATCTTAAAGGAAACAGTTACCGACGAGTACGGAAATGTGATCGAAATAACCCATGAGCTTGAGGCTGTGGAGGATGAATATAACATTCTCGTTCTCGGTCATGATAAGGATGCAAAGCTGACCGACGTTGTAATACTCGTCAACATTAATAAAAACGACAGAAAGCTGACTGTAATGCATATTCCCCGTGACACCTATTTCGGCGGAAAGAAGGCACCGTCCTCATCCGTTGATAAGGTAAACGAGGTATTTGTTACTTACTATAACGGCTACAGAAAAAGCGGCGATAGTGAAAAGACAGCCTACAGTTCTGCGCTTGCCGATACAAAAGTACTCTTCAGCGATGCTCTTGCCGTAAACATTGACTTTGCGGTGATCATGGATCTCGCAGGGTTCAGAAACATAGTCGATATATTAGGCGGAGTTGAAATGGACGTGCCCGTCGCAATGAAGTATTTTGATGAAGAACAAGGCTTGTCTATTGATATCCCCGCAGGAAAGCAAACCCTGAACGGTGAGATGGCTGAGGGGTTTGTAAGATTCAGACACGGTTACGTTCAGGCGGATATGGGACGTATCAATGCTCAGAAGCTGTTTTTGAATGCCTTACTCAAAAAGCTGAAGAGCGAAGCCGATATTTCACTTATGGTGGACCTCGCTCCCGAAATAATAAAAAATACCGTTACCGATATGGGTGTGGATGATATGGTATACTTTGCAAAGACCCTTTTCGCTTGCGACGTGTCGGACATTGGGATGCTGACTCTGCCCTCACAGGTATATGACAAATATATGGTGATGAACCGTGCGGCGACCCTTGAAGTGATAAACAAGCATTTCAATACCTTTGACAAGAAAATCACAGACGGTATCTTTGACAGCGGTAATATGTTCTGCGACGTGTCTGACGGTGATATGATCTCCATGTACAATGCGTCTCCCGATAAGCTGTACGACGGCAATGTTTATTTCTCAGATAGCATGGAAGATGAGATAAGGATCCCCATGGATAAGGAATATCTCGAAGAAATAAATAAAAGCAAAGCTGAATGAAAGCGGTAAGAATACTGAAAAATACTGTTGCTTGATCTGAAAAAAGCAAATCAAAGAAAAGGTACGGTCAAAAAAATGAAAGACAAAACAAACGGAAAGAAACGGAAATCCTGCCTGGGTACGATACTGAAATTTCTGATCTTATTAGCTATTCCGTTAATTATCTTAGGGGTATATCTGAAGTTTTTCAGAACTCCCGAAAAGGAAGAAGCGACGCCCGAAAAGGTCGTGACCGATACGGAAGGTGAAGCTTCTGAGGAAGGTGAAGCTTCCGATCCCGACAGCATCACCTTCAAGGTGCAAAAGAATGAGTATGATATCCTCGTTTTAGGCTACGACAAGACAGATAATATTACAAACGTTGTGCTTGTTGTGAACATCAATGATAACGACGGCACCTTGCGCATCCTGCAGATTCCCGCCGATACTTATTTTAACCTGAACTCCGAAAGCGATAGCTACGATAATAAAGTAAGTAACATATTTGCCGCACGCTATGACTATTACTCCGCCGAGGGTAAGAAAAACGGCGAGGCAACCAAAAAAGCCCTTGAGGATACAAAGAATCTGCTGAGCGACGGACTTTTCGTGACGATCAATCACGCGGTTTTGGTGGATGCGGACGGTTTCGGAGACATTGTGGACTCTTCACTTGAAGGTGTTGATGTAAATATTGGTGAACCGATCACGTATTTTGATGCTGACCGTGAAAGTGAAGTTACCGTGCCCGAGGGCAAGCAGACATTAAACGGAGACACAGTAAAGGCTCTCATTATGCTATACGGCTCTGATGGAGTGGACCTTGACCGCATCATTCTGCAAAAGAATGTGATAAACGCTTTCGTCGGAAAGGTTCAGACTACCATGACCAACGTTATAAAGCTTACTGCTTTTGTTAAGGAGATCGTAGAATCCCTTACAACCGACATGAGCATGGAGGAAATGCTTACTTTCATGACCAATATGCTGAAATACGGGGATATGTCAACTGTCACGGTAACTCTCCCGTCGCAGATATGCGGTGATTCTCTGGTAATGAACCGTGCGGCAGCGCTGGAGCTGATCAACAGGTATTTTAATACCTACGATAAGGAGATCCCGCTGAAATATTTTGATCAGAAGGGTTACTTCTGTGACAAAGCGGACGAAGAGGCTGTGGAAATATACTCTGCATCTCCCGATGATCTGACCTCTGACAGCGGATTTGTCCTTGACCGTGTGAAATAATCAATGAAAAGATTTTTTCGTTTTTTTGTTGAAAACCGAATGGAGATTAAAATGAAAACGACTTTGAAAAGAATTTTGGCTTTTTCGTTGGCATTGCTTATGGTACTGTGTATTTGTGCCTGCGGCAGTGAATCTGATATATCTAAAAGTAAGAGCAAAATATCCAAAAAGGATACTTTCGAAGAAACTGAAATATTGAGTAATCATTATACTGAGGAAGACAGAACCGATATTGCAGAGATAATCGGTGCCGAAAAACCGGAAAGTGAAACCCTTGATACTGAAGATCCTACTGAGATCGAGTTTGATGAGAATAAATCCGAGTCTTATAATATCCTCGTTTTGGGACATGACCGCGCAGCTATGCTGACGGATGTAATGATGCTTGTGAATATTGATAATATAGCTCACAGCATCACAGTCATGCAGATCCCGCGTAATACGTATATTGCAAACCACGATGACTTGAATGTTGCTACCAATAACTTAAATGCGCTTTTCGCAACTTATTATTATAAATACTACCGTTCCGGAACATCGCAGGACGAATCCTATAAAAAAGCGCTTACTTCCGTTGCCGATGATATGGAACGTACGCTTGCCGTTGACATCGACTTCTCTGTTATCATGGACCTTAACGGATTCCGCAATATAGTGGATGCTCTCGGTGGAGTTGAAATGTACGTCAGCCGCCCAATGTATTATAATGACCCGGAACAGGGACTTTATATCAGCATTCCCGCAGGTAATCAAGTACTGAACGGAGAGCAGGCTGAAGGATTTGTCAGATACAGATATGATTATTCAACAGGCGACCTTGGAAGACAGAACGCTCAGAAGCAGTTTATGGCAGCTCTCCTGAAGAAGGTAAAGGGCTCACTTTCCATTTCTAATGTCGGTGAGATCGCCGGTCAGATCAAAACCTTTGTTGATACCGATATGAGCGCCGCAGATCTTCTCTATTTCGGTAAGGCTATCCTTAAATGCGATCTTTCGGATTTGAATATGTTTACCATGCCGGGTAATCTTGCAAAGACATATTACGTAATGAACCGTGAGGCAACCCGTGAAGTATTAACAACGTATTTCTGGCGCTACCTGGGAGATATTCCCGATGGTATGTTTGACAAAGATACAATATTTAACTGCCCCTCAGATACCAACATAAGCTCAGCGTACTATAAGTCTGCAGATAATGTGTATGATGACAGCATCATTAGCGGAGACGATGCTGAGAATATGATAATCAATTAATGTAAATTACAAAAGGAAAACAGAAAATATGTGTGAACAGCTCAATATTGAAAATAACTGCGAAGAAGTTAAAAAGCTTGAAGATTCTCTCGCTATTGCCGAGGCGATCGTTTCAGCCCTTGACGCCAAGAAGGCACGTGACATCAAGCTCCTCCACGTAGAGGACAGAACGGTTATCACCGACTATTTTGTGGTTTGTACGGGTACTTCCCGCACTCAGGTTAGATCCCTTGCGGATGAAGCTGACTATCAGCTTGAAAAGTGCGGAGTGGAGTGCCTCCATACCGAAGGGTACGACACGGGTGTGTGGGTACTTAAGGATTACGGCGGAGTTATCCTCCACGTGTTCAATGCAACTGCACGTGATTTTTATAAGCTTGAAAAGCTTTACGACGGTACGACAGACGTTGATATATCCGAGATCGTTACCGACTAAAATATAAGAGAGAATATAAAAGAAAGGCGAGTTTTCCCAAAATGAAGCACGATTTTAAGAATATAGAACAGAAGTGGCAGGCGAAGTGGGACGAGGCGGGTATTTTCAACGCTTCCGACGATTACAGCAAAAAGAAGTTTTATGCACTGGTAGAATTCCCCTATCCCAGCGGTGCAGGTATGCACGTGGGCCACGTTAAGGCGTACTCAGGTCTTGAGGTTATCTCACGAAAGAGAAGAATGGAAGGCTACAACGTACTCTTCCCCCTGGGCTTTGATGCGTTCGGCCTCCCCACCGAGAACTCCGCAATCAAATTCAATACCCATCCCCGTATTCTGACTGACAGAAATATAGAGAAGTTCACCTCTCAGATGAAGAGAGTCGGCTTCTCATTCGACTGGACACGTACTATTGATACAACTGATGAAAACTACTACAAGTGGACACAGTGGATATTCCTCAAGATGTTTGAAAACGGTCTCGTGTTCCGCGATAAGACTCTCGTAAACTACTGCCCCCACTGTAAGGTAGTTCTCTCCAACGAGGACTCTCAGGGCGGTAAGTGCGATATCTGCCATAGCGATATCGTTCAGAAGTCCAAGGACGTTTGGTATCTCCGAATCACCGAGTATGCTGACAAGCTTCTCGAGGGACTTGAGAATGTAGATTACCTCCCCAACGTAAAGACTCAGCAGATCAACTGGATCGGTAAGTCCCGCGGCGCATTCGTTGATTTCTCCCTTGACGGCGCTGACGAAAAGCTCAAGATTTACACAACACGTCCCGATACACTTTTCGGTGTAACCTTCATGGTACTCGCTCCCGAGCACCCCATCCTTGACAAGTATAGCGAAAAAATCACAAACTTCGCTGATGTTGAAGCGTACCGCGAGGTTTGCGCAAAGAAGACCGAGTTTGAGAGAACTCAGCTTGTGAAGGATAAGACAGGCGTCAGAATAGAAGGTATCTCTGCCGTAAACCCCGTTTCAGGCAAGAATATTCCCATTTACATCTCCGACTACGTAATGATGGGCTACGGTACAGGCGCTATCATGGCTGTACCTGCACACGACGAGCGCGACTACGACTTCGCTCGTAAGTTCGGTATTGACATAGTTGAGGTCATCAAGGGCGGCAACATAGAAGAAGCGGCTTACACCGGAGACGGCGAGATGGTAAACTCCGGCTTCCTCAACGGCTTCACAAACAAGCGTGATTCCATCGACGCGATGATTTCTCACCTCTCTGAGTCAGGCATCGGTGAAGCGGGCGTTCAGTACAAGATGAAGGACTGGGCGTTCAACCGTCAGAGATATTGGGGCGAGCCCATCCCGATCGTTCACTGTGAGCACTGCGGAATGGTTCCCGTGCCCTACAGCGAGCTTCCCTTGAAGCTTCCCACCATCGAGAACTTCGAGCCGGGTGAGGGCGGTGAGTCTCCTCTCGCGAAGATCGACTCCTACGTAAACTGCAAGTGCCCCAAGTGCGGCAAGGATGCAAAGCGCGAGACCGATACCATGCCTCAGTGGGCAGGCTCTTCTTGGTACTTCCTGCGCTATATCGATCCTCATAATACCACAAGCCTTGCCGATATGGAAAAGCTGAAGTATTGGCTCCCCGTTGACTGGTACAACGGCGGTATGGAGCACGTAACCCGTCACCTTATCTACTCCCGTTTCTGGCACCGCTTCCTCTACGACATCGGCGTAGTACCCACAG
>JAFXKJ010000129.1 GCA_017531765.1 Clostridia bacterium | reverse complement strand
TGGGTGGGTCATACCGTCAACCTTAACTTCTCCCGCCATGCGGTAGAGAATGGTAACGCTCATGGCACGGGACATTGTGTCATTTGGCGCAAATCTGTTCTCGGGTACGCCGTTCATTATCCCGTTTTCCCAAACGTGGCAGACGTCAGCGTAAAACCAGTCCGACTCTTTAACGTCGCTGAATGGAAGGGTAGAAAAAGTCTCTGCCGAAATTGCAGAAATCGGCAGAGATACAAGCAAAATGATTACTGACAGTATGAAGCTAAGCTTTTTCATTCTATTTACCGTGCCTTCTGCAAGATTTGTTATATACATAATATCATAAATAAAACAAAAAAACGAAATTAGGTATAAATTGACCGTTTTTAGGTATATTTTGATAAATTGATCGGTTGCGGTTACCGTGAAAAAGCTTTTTTGCGGGAATTTACAAAAGGACCTTACTCAAACATGGGAGTCGAAAGATATCTTTCACCCGAATCGGGCAGGAGAGCAACGATCAGCTTGCCGCGGTTTTCTTCTCGTTTGCCAAGGAGCTCGGCAGCATATACCGCGGCTCCCGAGGTGATGCCTACAAGGATTCCCTCGCTTCTTGCAAGCTCACGACCGACTCTGTACGCATCGTCACCGTCAACGGTAATGATCTCGTCATATATGGTGCGGTCAAGAGTTTCGGGGATAAAGTTCGCACCGATCCCCTGAAGGGGATGAGGACCTGATCTTCCCTCGGAAAGGAGAGGGGACGCGGCAGGTTCTACAGCCACGACCTTTACGTCGGGATTCTTCTCTTTAAGGTATTTGCCGACTCCCGTGAGAGTTCCACCCGTTCCAACACCGCATACGAAAATATCGACCTTTCCGTCGGTGTCCTCCCAAATCTCGGGTCCCGTTGTCAGAATATGTGCTTCGGGATTTGCGGGATTTTCAAACTGACCGGGAATAATGCTTCCGGGATTTGCCGCTTTCAGCTCTTCCGCCTTTTTTACACACGCCGCCATGCCTTCACTTCCCGGAGTCAAAACGATCTCGGCACCGTAAGCGCGGAGCAGCATACGCCTTTCAACACTCATTGTGTCGGGCATAACGAATACCGCCTTATAACCGCGGGAAGCGGCAACGGCGGCAAGCCCGATGCCCGTGTTACCGCTTGTGGGTTCAATGATCATGCCTCCCTCAGTGAGAAGCCCGCGACGTTCGGCATCGTCGATCATGTTCCTTGCCACTCTGTCCTTTACGCTTCCCGCAGGGTTCATAAACTCAAGCTTTGCCGCGACG
The DNA here is from genome assembly GCA_017531765.1 of Clostridia bacterium. Taxonomy (GTDB): domain Bacteria; phylum Bacillota; class Clostridia; order Oscillospirales; family CAG-272; genus RUG11130. Next base: position 18,281 of record JAFXKJ010000129.1, on the reverse strand, counting down.
GTCGCGACGATAGAATGTGCCTTTTCGTAATTTTTAAGCTCCATCAGAGGTGTTCTTCCGATGAGAGACGATATGTTGCCGTATATTTTCATTCTGTTACCATGCCTTTGTAAAAGTTGATTTTTGTAAATTATATCACCGAGGTATCTCTTTTGTCAATACGTTTTCGGGGCGGGGAAGAAAAGATGATGATTCCTGACATAAAAATTGCCGATGCTTACGTTTATTAAAAAAACTTGTGTTAAAATATTCTGCAAACCATTGACAAAGTGTATAAGTTGATGTATAATGAAAGCGAAAACAAAATGTATTAGATACATTTAATAAATCGTAAGGAGATTATAATCATGGCAAGACAGAAAAAAGAAAAATTTGACAGACTGGCTGACGCGGAGCTTGATATTATGAACCTGCTTTGGAGCCGCGGCGAGGCACTTAAGGCATCCGAGATCGTAAAGGAGCTTTCGGGAAAGCGTGAGTGGAAGCCTCAGACCGCACACGTCCTTCTTCACAGATTGGCTGAACGCGAATTTATCGTAATCGACAAGAGCGAGTATTCACACAAATTCGGCGCGGCGATCAGCGAGAAGGATTATCTGTTTCTTGAATCCAACACTCTCCGTCGCCGAATCGGAGGTAGCTTCAAGAGCCTCGTTGCATCTCTTATTGAAGCTGAAAACGTTACCGAGGAGGATATCTCCGAGCTTGAGAGCCTTCTTGCAAACAAACGTGCACAGCTTAAGGGTAAGGACTGAGTGCGCTGTCTTTTGTTAAGGCGGTGAAACATGATGAGAGAAATTTTTTTTAGTTTTTTCAGCATTTCCGTTGTCACCTGTTTACTTGCGCTGATGGTAGCGCTGTTTTTCGGACTGTTCGGAAGGCGTTTCAGTGCGAAATGCCGATTTGCTGTGTGGTCGATACTTCTTATACGTCTTCTTGTTCCCGTGGGTGGCATCGGAGCTCCGCTGTTTAACCTTACACTTCCCGCATCTGAGGTAAGTCTTTCGGAAAATGAGAAAATTACGGAAACGTCGGCATACGCAGAAAGTGAGACCCCTTCGGAAGAGAGAGAGACGACTACTGCTCCCCCTGTAACTGAGGAAAGTGTATTTGTACCGTCTGTTACCGTTCCACAGAGTTCTGAAGCAGTAGAAACGGATCCTTACGTGTCCGATTCTGTGAGCGAAGCTCCGACGGGAAACACCGGGGGATACATTCAAAAGGAACCCGAAGAGCTTGACAGCGTGTTAGGCAAGGTGACCTCCACTGTACCCGTGTCTCAGGAGCCTTCTGTTTTCGTACCAGAAGAGCATGACCTCTCACAGATCAAGGCTGATAACTTCCGGCGTGACGTTACCTTGACCGAAATACTTGATATTTTCGCGGGTGTATGGATAGTGGGTGCGGCTCTTTGCCTTGCGGTGAAGCTCGGAGTGTATTTTTCCTATTCCTCAGCGCTCAGACGTGGCGGTGCACTTGCTGATCCAACCGTTAAAGAGAGAGAGATCTACGCTAAAGCGGCAACGGATTTAGGCATTAAGCGAGTGCCGGAGCTCCGTATAAGAAAGGATACCGACAGTCCCATGCTTGTGGGGTTCTTCAGACCCACGGTAATTCTCAGTGAAGTTTACGTTAATGACGAGGGACTTTACAGGATCATGACACATGAGCTTGTCCATTACCGCAGAGGTGACCTTTGGGTAAAGTTAGCTGTAACGGCAGTGGAGTCTCTTTACTGGTTTTGCCCGCTTATCCGTTTTATTACCGCAAAGCTTATCTCGGAAATGGAGCTTTCCTGCGATGAGATCACCCTTGCGGGACTTGGAGACGAGGAAAGAGTCACCTACGGTGAAGCAGTGCTTGCGATCGTTAAAAACGGCAGGGGCAGAAAGAGCAGCCTGACAACAAGCTTTTCTTCAGGGGGCAGATCTGTCAAAAAGCGTCTTGATGGTATAATCGACAGAAGTCGAAAAAGAAAAGGCTTGGGTGTGGTCGCGCTGATCCTTGTGTTAAGCATAGCTTCGGGAAGTCTGTTTGCGTGTACGGAGGAAAAAGCTGAGGAAAACGTGAAAAATTCCGATCAGACTGCCGCGGAAACCGAAAAGCCATTTGACGATAACGGGTCGGAAGCTGACGATAAAAACGACAAGACCGATAAGACCGATAAGACCGAAGGTGCGGAGAATACTGACATTAATACTGAATCGGGAAATGAAAAGCTTCCCGAAGAGCTTGATGGACTTGACGCCTCCGTATTTTTGGCGAAAGCCTACAACTGCCGTGATGCGTATTATGACACGCCGTATCTTAACGGCTACTCTCACGAAGTGAATTACAGCGTTACGTTCTCGGAACCTATCGAAGGGTACAAGCTTTCGGTGTGCAAGATATGTGTATGCGAGGACGGCTGCAGTGACGAAGAGATCGTCGGCACAGCGGTCAGCGGCTACGCAAGGGCGTACGACTTAGAGTATCTCTACGACCTTGACGAAGCGGACTACCCCGTAAAGGTATTTAAGTGGTCACTGCCTGGGCCGATGTATGAAGAATACCCCGACGGGGAAAACGATCCGAGAATATCAAATGTCTTCATGAGTACCATGTATCTTGTAAACGTTTCGGAAAACGTACGTCTTGTCCTGATGCTTGACCCGGGAGATGACACTCCCGAATCAGAGGGTGAGCGTCAGCTTACAGATGAGTATGTCAGCGGAGTGTATGTCCGTGATTCAGCAGAGTCCGAAGGGAAGCATCACCGTTATGAACGGTATATTTTCAAGCGTTCGGAGTTCTCGCTTTATGACACCGACGGGACCGTCGTGTACAGGGAATATAATGACTTGTCCTCTGTGTCCCTAGAAGAACGGGACGGTCTGGTCATAATAAATAAAGGCTTGGGAAACGGTAACGAAACGAGATACTACAGCATTGAGAAAAACGTGCTCAGCGAAATATTTTACGGAGTTGCCTCTTACTCTGACGGGGTGGTAATATATCCCGACGGCGACTCGGGAATCGTTATAAAGAGTGTTTTTGATTCATCCGTATACCATTACATCGAGGACAGACTTGATAGTTCTTTCGGAAAGCTCATCGAAAATGCGTATTTCGAAAACGGCAAAGCTGTTGTGAAGTACCGATGCTTTGATGGTGACGATTCCGAAGGATCCTCGGTAAAAACGCTTGCGGTGGAGCTTAGTAAAGAAGACACCAATCCCGAGTGTGTTCACTCATACGTAAAGCAAAGCGAAATTCCCGCTACCTGCGGTGAGGATGGAAGTATACGCTATGCCTGCGGTATTTGCGGCGCTGAAGCGGCATATACGGAGGTCCTGCCTAAAACGGGGCATAGGGCAAATGACGCAACCTGCACGACACCGTCGGTATGTGTTGATTGCGGAATGTGGTTTGCCCCCGAAAAGGGACACGATTTTACCCCCGCAACCGTTGACTCACCGATGAGGTGTAAGATTTGCGGAGTGAGCGTGGGAGAGCCTGTAGTTCCCATCAACATTGACACAGAAAGCTTCAAAAATGTATCTGATTACGTTTGGAATACGGCGATCCCCAAGTGCTCAAATCTTTCCATATATGTAAAAGATGGGTATTACGATCTTGAGACAAGGATGTACCGTGAGGCTGAAATATTGACTGCCGTAAGAATAGACGATGTGAAATACTCATCCCAAAGCATATCGGACACGGAAAAATACAAAGTTACTTTTTACTTCAGCGGAGAAGTAATTCGTGATGAAACGGATACAGATACGTCTTACCTGACCATGGTGATCTTTGACAAGCAAACCATGGAAGAGATGATCTATACCGTGCCCTACAGTGATTTTTCGATGGGAGATGCGGTACAGGTTGAATTATCCGCAGAGCTTAAAAGCGGCAATTACCGCATCTATTTCGCAAACGGAAGCAAATATTCGGCAATTTATAATTGAGTTACCTGAGAGATTTGTAAAGCATCAGGCTGAATGGAGATCAAAATGAAAAAAATCTTGAAAATCAAGGCACTTTGCCTTTTGGTTGCCGTGATAACACTTGTGTCAAACGTTTCGGCGGTTTTTGTAGGCGCCTTTAACCTTGTCATTGTCACAGGTAATACCCATTCAACAACCGGCGAGGGATCGTTTTTGTACGTGATGCTCAGTGACGGTACCTGTGCCGTGACGGGATACGTGGGGTGTGAGGAGAGTGTTACAGTTCCTCAGACTATCTACGGAATACCCGTAACGGCGATAGTCAGAGTTCAGGATTCCCGTTATTACTGCAGCGATATTACCATTGGTCCCAACGTAAAACAAGTCATAGGAGAAACCGCCTGGGCAGCGTATAGTATTAATTACAAAAGCCTTAAGATCATTGCAGACGGACTTGTTATCGAAGAATATGGCTTCGCCGGCTTCAAGTATCTCGAAAAGCTTGAGATAGAAGGAAAAATTGAGTCCATAGGGCAATATGCGTTTGCAAGTTGCAAAAAGCTCCGCGAGGTCAGACTTCCGGAGGGAATCACGGTTATCCCCGAAGGAATGTTCTACGGTTGTTCTTCGCTTGAAAAAATCGTTTTACCGAGCACCGTGAAGAAGATCGACGACATGGCGTTTTTCGGATGCTCTTCTCTTAAAAGTGTGACAGTTCCCGAGGGCGTCACCGACATCGCAGGCGATGCTTTCAAGGAAACTCCCGTTGAAAGTACGATCAAACCCATCGCAAGCGACGGTCTCATTTATGATGACTGGAGACTTGTTGCCGCCGATTTCTCAAAGATCAACGGTACGGTTGTTATCAAAAACGGCACCATGGCTATTTACCCGGGAGTGTTCAAAGACTGTACTACTCTTACTGAGATAATACTGCCGAAAGATTTCAGCAGTATCGGCGCTGAGGCGTTTGCAAACTGTACGAATCTGAAAAAAGTTTCGGGAGGTGCCGGCCACATCGGTGAGAGCGCATTTGAGAATTGTACGAATCTGAAAACATTCACGGGCGCTATGGGCAATCCCGCCAAGAGGGCGTTTGCTTGCTCGGGCATTACAGAGGCCTCTGTCGGTGGGAATGTAGGTGACGAGGCTTTCAAGGACTGCACTTCACTTACCAAGGTCAATATAAAAGAAGGTAATTTCGGCAGAGAGGTCTTTGCGGGCACATCCATCGAGTATGTATATATCCCCGGAACCATAAGAGATGTACCTGAAGGACTGTTTGTGGGATGTAACACTATCAAGGAGATCCTTATCGGGCACGGTGTCACAAGTATTAGTGCGAGGGCTTTTGACTGTAACGGCTACACCGAAATAATTCTTCCCGAGACTTTGAACAGTATCGGCTTAAATGCTATAACCTCTGAGGACCTTACAGACGTTTACTATGCTACGAGCGCTCAGAAGTTCGGATGGTTGACTGTACGTGAAGGAAATGAAGCGCTGACAAATGCCACACTTCACTGTGACAAAAAGAACATCTTCTATCAGTATTGGGATATGCCGCTTCTTGGAGAATGGGCTTTCGGCGGATTCAAATACTGTCTCTTAAACGGACTTATGAACGGAACAGCGGAGCATTATATCTCTCCCAATGTTATTACTACAAGAGCACAGCTTGTAACACTTCTTTGGAGACTTGAAGGAAGTCCTGATGTTGAGGGAGACGCTAAATTCACGGACATTACGGCTGACTGGTATGCGGATGCGGTTGCCTGGGCGGCGGAAAACGGAATCGTTATGGGAACCTCCGAGACTACGTTTTCCCCTGACCGTGACATTACCCGTCAGGAGGCGGCAACGCTCCTTTTCAGATATTCCGAGTTTAAGGGCTATAACACAGAGAACCGAGTGGAGCTTTCCGCCTTTACCGATCACGGGGAGGTGATGGACTTTGCCTACGATGCACTTTCATGGGCAAATGGGGAAGGGCTTATCACGGGAGTAAGTGATTACGGTAAAATTACCCTTCAGCCGAAAGGCTTTGCAACAAGGGCGCAAATTGCAACTATCATTATGAGATATTGCGGAAAATATACGACTGACAACGAACAAAGCAGTGTCATTGACTGACATATAAGGTGATGAATCATGAAATTATTTAAATTATTACTGTGTCTTGCCATGGTGCTTTTTGTGCTGGCTTCCTGCGGAAATGAAGAGGCGTCAAGTGGGAACGGCAAGGAAACTGCGGAAAATGTAAACGGAGGCGTTTCCGACACGGAAAAAAGCACTGAAGAAGGGGACGGCACCGAGGAAAACAGCGGTGAGGTCACCCCCGAAGCTAAACCTGAGAAAAAGCTCCCGAGCTTTGAGCTTGGAGTCTGCGGATGCAAAGATTCCGTTGATGAAAAGCCGAATAATAAAAAAATCGAGTACAAGGTAACCTTTGGTGACCGGAACGATATTTATGAAGTGTCACTTTGTAAGGTTATGGTGTGCGAAGATAACTGCAGCGACATAGAATTGCTTCTCAAAGCCGCATCGGTGGAAGGGGGAGAGTATTCTGCTGAATTTCTGTACAGTCTCGGCGAGTCTGACGGTATGCCCGGCATAACCAAAGTCTATAAGTATTCCATGACGGAGTCTATGCTTGAAGAATACCCTGACGGGGAAGCTGATGAAAGGATCTCTCATATTTTCAGAAGCACCATGTATATGCTTCCTCTGGGAGACGCAAGATTTCTTTTTGTCAAGATCTCCCCGACGAAGGATGCCGAAGTTATCCAAGGAGAACGTGCACTCATGGATTCTCTTGTGAAGGGGATCATGCTTGAAAACTCTATCGGAGAAGCGCTCACTCCCGTGAAGGAATGTACTCACCGCTATGCGGAAAAGGTAATAGTCGATGCGGGATGTACTATCGACGGATGTGTATTACGGAGATGTGAGATCTGCAAGGATGAAAAGACGGAAATTCTTTTGGCAACGGGACATTCCCCATCTGCGGCTACCTGTACCGAGGCGTCTGTTTGCACAATTTGCACCGAAGCACTTGCCCCTGCTAAGGGACACGATTTTATTCCTGCCACAACGGATGCACCCAAAACCTGCCGTGTTTGCGGACATACCGAAGGCGAAGCGCTTCCCAAGGTCACTCTGAACACTTCCGCTGCGATCGGTACATTTGAGCATTCAGGATATGCTGCAGGTAATACTGAGGCGCTGTACAGCTACAGAATTGACGGAGTGCGTTATGAGATCGGCACACAGCAATCTGACGGAAAATACCCCATAGCAATCTATTTTACGGGTGAATGGCTTTTCGATAACAGACCCGACAGAGTAAGTCCGGGAAATAACAATAAACATATAAACGAGCTTTTGTGGTATCAGCTTTACAGAGAAGGTCTTTGCTCAATGAGTAAAAGTATACTCATTGAGGAATACAAGCACAGCCAAAAGTTTGAAGCGACGGTGGTTGTATATCTTTACAGCGGAGAATATGAATTGCGTGCGAATCCCGGTATTTATATATGCCGAGACCCTCTTTACGGCGGCAGTACGTTGTAAAAAAGCTTACCTCGCGCCTTCAAATACCAAACGAAAACCTATAATACAAAAAACAAAAAAAGTTGAAATCTGCCCGATTCGGGTGATTTCAACTTTTTGATTGTTCGGATAAGCTTAGTAACAGAGGTCTTGACGAGCATTTATTTAGGTAAAATAATTCTCGTCGCTGCGGGTAATATTTCAACTTCGGGATCCTTTGCCTGATATATCTCTCCGTCAAGCTGAAGAGTCAGAGGCTTGTCAGAGAGCATTTTTATCTTTTTACATCTCACGTACTTTACAAAGGGCATCTTTTCGATATGCTCGCCCTTCTTATATATGTTCACGTATTTCAGAAATTCAAGGCGTGAGATGGTTCTGACGGTTATAAAATCAATAAGTCCGTCCCCGATCTCAGCGTAGGGTGTAGCCTTAAAGCCTCCGCCGTACCAACGACCGTTTCCCACAACTCCAAGGGTAACGTACTCACTTCCCGCGTCAAAGGGCACGCCGTCGATCTCAAAGCTGATCTTGTTTTTCATGTTGGTGAGAAAGGAAAGCCCGAGAGCTACCTTGTATGCGGCACCGGCAGAGATAAGAGGCAGTCTTTTATATTTTTTCTGTCTCAGTCCCGTCACCGCATCAAGTCCAACGGAAATAATGTTGACGCTGTAACGGTCGTCAACCTTCAGAACGTCGCAGGGAACAGCTTCACCGTTGATACAGGCGTTGATGTCTAAAAACCTTTCCTTCGGGATATCCTCAAAGCACCTGACAAAGTCGTTTCCGCTTCCCACGGGTACGGGGCATACCGCTACGTTTGAGTGACCGACGGCGGCGCTGACCACCTCGTTAAGTGTGCCGTCGCCTCCGCAGGCGTAAACTCTGACTTCACCGTCAAACTCCTCCGCGGTATTCTTTGTGAAAACTCCCGCGTCCCCCTTGGCACCGGTATTTATGATCTCGTATTCATCGGTTTCCCTGTTCAGTTTTTTAACAGCATCAAGAATGGCTCTCGTCATGCCTTCAATACAGCTTGACTTACCCGCCACGGGATTCAGTATAAAGAGATGCTTCGTTTTCATGTGTAACTCCAATCAGCTGATGCACATTCGAATTATAGGTATATTATAAATGATTTTTTGTCGAATGGGAAGAGCTTTTGAAAAAATAATAAAAAATTATAAAAGTCTTGTCAAAAGTTGAGCTGTGTGATATAATTGTTTCAAAAATTAAAATCAATTAAAAAACAGGAGAGAAATATGGGTCAGCTTAAGATGTATCACACGATGGAAAAGATTGAAGATTATCCTGTCAAAGAGGGATTTACCATCAGAAACTATCAAAAGGGTGATGAAGGTGCGTGGACGGAGATTTGCGTTCAGGGGGATCTGTGTAACCCCTGCGATGATGACACCGCGTTCAGAGATTGCACTACGGGAATCTTCCCAACGATAGTTCCCGAGAGGGATGTGTTTTTCGCTTGCCGTGACGGTGAACCCGTTGCAACCCTAACGGCATTCATCCGCGAAAACGGTCACGGTGACATTCACATGGTTGCAGCCCTTGAATCAGCCAGAGGCAATAATCTCAACCGCGCTATGCTTTCGGCAGGTTTGCAATCTCTTGACCGTCAGATGACTTACAGACCGCGTATAACCGCACTTACGACGGATGACGAGAGGCTCCCCGCTATAGTAGGTTATCTGAAAGCGGGATTCTTGCCCGTAAACTATGAGCTCGGTATGTATGACAGATGGAAGAAAATCTGCGATCAGCTTGACATTCACGGTGTTGAGATGTTAAATGACGAGGGCGAAAGAACCGGCATAATTTTGTGATATAAACGAAAAATAAACCGTTGATGTAAGAGGTCAACGGTTTATTTTTTGGTACGCTGATTTTGAAATACGCGATTTTTGACGTCTGTTATGTGAATTATTACAAAATACCCACGAAGTATATCTCATCTGTATACTTCATGTTAAAAAAATAAAAATCACCGATAAACTGTTGTGTTAAGAGGAAAAATATGATATAATCATATATTATAATGGTATATTTGTATTCAGAAGAAAGAAAAGAACGGTTAGGCGATGAGAATACTTGGAATAGACCCCGGAATTGCCATTGTAGGCTGGGGGGTCGTGGACTTTCAAAACGGAAAATTCCGTCCCGTGGCGTACGGAGCAATACGCACCGAGGCAAATACTCCGACGGAAAACAGACTTCTTGAGGTTTATGAGCAGCTTGATACGATAATCGAAAAATATAAGCCCGACAGCTTCGCTCTTGAGGAGCTTTTCTGGAACACCAACCAGAAAACGGGCATAATCGTGGCTGAGGCGAGAGGAGTTATTATCCTTTGTGCCAAGCGTCACGGACTTGAGATCAACGAATATACACCCCTGCAGATCAAGCAGGCGGTGGTGGGTTACGGAAGGGCGGAGAAAAATCAGGTGATCTCCATGGTCACAATGATGTTGGGACTTCCGAAGCCGCCGTCCCCCGATGATACGGCGGATGCTATTGCGGTAGCTATTTGCCACGCCCACAGCGGCAGCTCCCGCCTCAGAGAATTTTACAATAAACCAACCACGATGAAAGGAAAGATCAACTGATGTGGATCTGTGATAATTGGAAAGATTATGAGCTTCTCGATGCTTCGAGCGGCGAAAGACTTGAAAGATGGGGGGACTACATTTTAGTCCGTCCCGATCCTCAGATAATTTGGAAAACACCCCGTCTTGACCCAAGATGGAAGAGTGCTCACGGTGTTTACAAGAGACGGGGAGGCGGTGGCGCGTGGACAGTCGCCAATATGCCCGAAATGTGGACGATAAACTACGGCGCCTATAAATTTCAGATAAAGCCCATGGGCTTCAAGCATACGGGAATCTTCCCCGAGCAGGCGGCTAACTGGGACTGGGCTTCGGGTATAATCAGAAAGGCTGTGGAAACAGAGCCTCAGAAATACGAAAACGGACGTCCCACAGTACTTAATCTCTTTGCGTACACGGGAGGTGCCACAGTAGCCTGTGCCGAGGCGGGAGCTTCTCTCTGCCACGTAGACGCATCCAAGGGAATGGTTGCGGCGGCAAAGGAAAACATGAGACTGTCGGGACTTGCCGACTCTCCCTGCAGATACATAGTGGACGACTGCAGGAAGTTCGTTGAGCGTGAGATAAGACGGGGAAGAAAATATGACGCTGTAATAATGGACCCTCCGTCTTACGGCAGAGGTCCGAACGGTGAGGTGTGGAAGCTTGAGGAATGCGCAGCAGAGCTTATTGAGCTTGTCGCTCAGGTGCTCTGTGACGAGCCGCTTTTCTTCCTCATCAACTCTTACACCACGGGACTTTCCCCCGCAACTATGGGGTATATGCTCATGACTGCTCTCGGTGAGCGCGGCAAAAAGGGAAGACTTGAAACGGGTGAGACGGGTATTCCCGTAAAGAACAGCGGTCTTGTCCTTCCCAGCGGTGCCAGCGCAAGATGGACGGTCAACCGAATTATTAAGTAATCATTGTTTTAGAGAAAGGCAACCGATGGAAAACACTATCGAAGTCAAAAATTTAAGATATATATACGAGGGCTTTGGAGACGAGCCCGACGTGGAAGCTTTGCGTGACGTGAGCTTTAACGTTGAAAAGGGTTCTTTTACGGTAATTCTCGGTCATAACGGCAGCGGAAAATCAACTCTTGCAAGTATCCTCTGTATGCTCGCCGAGCCTACAGAGGGTGAGGTGTGGATCAACGGTAAGCTGATGACGGGAGATACCGTAACCGATGAGGATATTTTCGAGGCAAGACGAAGTGTGGGTATGGTATTCCAGAATCCTGATAACCAGATAGTTGCGACGGTGGTCGAGGAGGACGTTGCCTTCGGCTGTGAAAATTTGGGTATTCCTTCAAAGGAGATCCGCCGCAGAGTTGACAGCGCTCTTGATACCGTAGGTATGAGAAAGTACGCCCGTCATTCTCCCCACAGACTGTCGGGAGGTCAGAAGCAGAGAGTTGCCATCGCAGGTGTTATCGCCATGAAGCGTGACTGTATCATCTTCGACGAAAGTACAGCCATGCTTGATCCTATGGGACGCCGCGAGGTAATGGACACCATCGAAAGACTTAACAGCGAAGACGGTGTGACTGTGATACTCATTACTCACTACATGGAAGAGGCGGCGAGAGCTGATAAAATAATCGTAATGAACGAAGGACGGGTGCTCACCGAGGGAACTCCCTCAGAAGTGTTTTCCGACCCCGAAAAGCTGTGGGAGGCGAGTCTTGACGTACCTCAGTCCACAGAGCTTCTTTACCGCATGAGAAAAGCGGGACTTGACGTCAGACTTGACATATTTGACTTTGGAGAGTGTGCCGACGAGATTGCACGTGCGATGAGTGAGAGGAGACGTGAAAATAATGGCTGAGCTTGAACTTTCGGGTGTAAATTACATCTACAATAAAGGTACTCCCTACGAAACTCACGCACTGAAGGATATAAATCTGAAGATCGGCGGAGGCATCACCGGAATCATCGGTCACACGGGAAGCGGTAAATCCACTCTCGTTCAGATGTTCAACGGGCTTGTAAAGCCAACATCGGGTACGGTGAAGCTTGATGGGGAGGATATATGGGAAAAGAAGGACAGAGTCCGCGAAGCACGTTTCAAAGCGGGACTTGTAATGCAGTATCCCGAGTATCAGCTTTTTGCTTCCACCGTGTATGAGGATATAGCCTTCGGTCCCCGTAATATGGGACTTTCCGAAGAAGAGGTAGACAAGAGAGTGCGTGCGGCGGCAGCCTTTTCAAAGCTTCCCCCCGAAGCCATGGCGCGTTCACCCTTTGACCTGTCGGGCGGTCAGAAAAGAAGAGTTGCCCTGGCGGGAGTAATTGCCATGAACCCCGCTTTCCTCGTTCTCGACGAGCCGGCGGCCGGACTAGATCCCGGCGGCAGACGCAGTATCCTCGGTGGAATCAAGGAATTCGGAAAAAACAGCGGAACATCTGTGATCATTGTCAGCCACAGTATGGAGGATATGGCAAGCTATTGCGACAGGATCATCGTTATGGCGTCGGGAAGAGTTATCATGGACGGTAACTGCTCCGAGGTGTTCAGCCGATATAACGAGCTTATCGGAGTTGGGCTTGACGTGCCTCAGGTGACACGTATCGCTTCTGCTCTTTCACATCGCGGACTTGACATCGGACGTGACGTATATACCGTGGGATATGCCGCGGGAAAGCTTTGCGAGATGCTTGACGGCGATGTTAAATAATTTTGGAATTGAAGAACTGACAAAAGGAAAGTAAGGTTTTTAATTCAGATGAAAATGGATATAGCTTTCGGACAGTACTGTGAGGGAAATTCTCTGCTGCACCGACTTGACCCGAGAGTGAAGATCATAATAACGATACTTTATATCGTGGCGATCTTCATGGCGAAAAACGTCTTTGCATTTGCACTGATGCTCGCTTTCACCGTGGCTCTCGTGATTATGTCAAGACTGTCGGTGAGAGTGATCCTCGGCGGACTGAAGCCGATAATGTTTATTGCTTTGTTCACAGCGGTGATCAATATCTTCTTTTACAAGGGAGACGAACCGCTTGTGGCCTTTTGGGTAATAAAAATATATAAAGAGGGACTGATAAACGCGGGACTTATAGTCCTTCGAATACTCATGCTTCTCACTGCAACAAGTATGTTTCTCACCTACACCACCACACCTATCGCTCTCACTGACGGACTTGAGCAGCTCCTGTCACCTCTGTCAAAGATAGGTGTCCCGGTACACGATTTTGCCATGATGATGACCATTGCTCTGCGATTTATCCCCACTCTCATCGAAGAAACGGAGAAGATAATGAACGCTCAGAAGGCGCGCGGCGCGGATTTTTCAAGCGGCGGTCTTGTGAAACGTGCAAAGGCGATAGTACCAATTATCATTCCGCTTTTCGTGTCCGCCTTCCGCCGTGCGGGGGATCTTGCAACGGCAATGGAATGTCGCTGTTACACCGGGGGTAAGGGAAGGACCAGAATGAACGTACTCCGTGCGGGAGCTCGTGATTTTCTGTTCACTTTCGTTATCATTGCTCTCGGTGCAGGGGTAATCTTGATAAATATATACGCTCCCGGTTATTCGGTTTGAGCACAGGACTTGGACATGAAGCTTTTACTTAAAATTGCCTATGACGGCGCGGCGTACCACGGATTCCAATATCAGCCGAACGCCTTAAGCGTTCAGGAAGTTCTGACAGCTTGTGTTTCAAAGGCTTTCAGCGTGGAATGTACCGTTACGGGGTGCAGCCGTACCGATGCGGGAGTACACGCATTGGGCTTTTGTGCCGCCGTTGAACCGAAGGATGAGGGACTTAAGGGAGAAAAGTGGTGTACTGTGCCTCCGTCCAAGGTGCACAGACTTCTCAATATGCACTTGCCGGGCGACATTGCTGTTACGGGCGCTGCTGTTGTTGATGACAGCTTCCATCCCCGATACAGCGCGCACTCAAAGGAGTACGTGTACAGAATATGCGACTCGGTGTATCCCGATCCGTTCAAGCGAAGCAGAGCTTATCATATAAAACGGCGCCTGACGGATGAGCAGATAAAAATTATGAATGAGTTCGGGAAGATTCTTCTCGGACGGCACGATTTTTCCGGCTTTATGGCGCAGGGGTCTTCGGTAAAGGATACGGTGAGAACTCTTTACCGTCTTGAAGTCAAGCGTGTTTCCGAATTTGAAGTCACACTTACCGTATCGGGTGACGGATTTTTGTACAATATGGTACGAATAATCACGGGAACGCTGCTTGATGCGGCATTTGGGAGAATTACCTCCGAGGACGTAAAAAACGCGCTTGAAAAGTGCGACAGATCCCGTACGGGATTTACAGTTCCCGCCGAGGGACTATACCTTAACCGTGTAGAATACGGTGAAATAACAGAGTTTTTTGCAGATTAGTAAACAGTCGGAAAGGAGGGGGACTATGCCTAAAGCAAACGAAAGACCGAAGAGACAAAAAAAGCAAGATGAAAATAAAGGTCCCGAAAACGGAAAGGCTTTTGGAAAGAGAAACGCCTCGAAGGAGCTTGCCGAGCATAAGATCAGAGTTGACGGTGAAATAAAACGCCCGAAAAATACTTATTATGAAAAAGTGTCGGAAAGGTACAGAATTTTTGCTTTTGCGGTGGTTCTGTCTCTGGCACTCCTTGCGGGAGCTTTGATGATCGTTTACGGAGAGCATATTACCTATGACAATTTCGTATATCTCATCAGAGATCTTGACAGTGTAAAGGGAAGCTCAGACGGGTTTACCACGGTAAACTATACTTCCGATGAATCCGCAATATATAAGCCGTTTCGTGAGGGCTTTGCCGTCATCGGAAGCAAGAATGTGGTCCTCTACGATGAGACCGGCGTAGTTCTATGTTCCGAAAAGGAAAACTTCTCGTACCCGTACGCCTCCGCAAGCGATAAATACGTCCTTGCCTATGATGTGGGAGGAAACTCGTATTCAATATACAGCTCGGTTACGAGGGTTGTTAAAAAAACTACCGAAAAACCCATAATCAGTGCATCTGTCAGTGATGAGGGTTCATATATTGTGACAACGGAATCTACAGATGCAAAATACGTCACAGAGGTATACAATTCCGACTTCAAACGTATCATGAGCATATATAAGGACAAATACGTTATAGATTCCACGATCGGCAAAGACGGCGGCACCTTTGTCATTGTCTCTGTTGCCGAAAGCGGTGCGGAGTTCTTTGCAGAGGTTGCGCTGTATAAAGACGGAAGCGATACTGCTCTTGCATCTCATACCTACAGTATGACAATGCCCATATCGGTATCTTCCTACGAAGGCGGAAATTTCTCGGTGCTTTTTGACGACTCTATCAGATTCTTTTCAGGTGACGGAAAGCTTATCGGTGAAAAACAAATTAAGGATGCACGGGTAACCTTCTTCGATTCACGTTCAAACGGTGCAGTGCTCGTCTGCGAAAACTTGAATATAAACGGCGGATATACGTTTATGTCATTTGACAAGAACGGAAAAGAAATCTGCTCTGCAAATACAGAGTCGAAGCTTTCGGGAGTTTATGCACCCTCTGAGGGCAGCTCATATGCTGGATATTTTATAAGTATTGAAGGAGAGCTTACAGCGGTTTCTCCCGACGGAAAGCTTGTTTTGCTGACAGAGGACAAATCTGTGAAGGCAATAACGGATACTTCCTCGGGTCCCGTGGCGATGGCTCCCACAAAGGCGTATCTTGTTTCGGATAAGAAATAAATACAAGAGGTTGGTATGGGATTAATAATTGATATTGTGCTTCCGATAATTATGGCTGTGATCATAATATCAGCCTATAAAGCAGGTTTTGTAAAGGCGGGAATGGGACTTATAAGAAGTCTTGTGTCGTTTTTGGCAGCATATGCTTTTGCTCCTACGCTGGGAAAATGGATCAGCGACAAGTTTCTGCTGAAACGCATTTCTTCGGGTATTGCAGGTACTGTAAGGTCTCTTTCAGAGACGCCTGACGGTACGTATAACCTTGACGGAATGGTAAACAAAATGGATTCCGCGCTGAAGAGCATTCTCAGAAATTATAAAGTTGACGGCAAGGAGCTTTCCGATGTATGCGAAGGCGTGGTGAACGGTACCGAGACTCACGTTGAAAAGGTTTCCGAATTCATAGCAAGCGGTATTTCCGAAAAGATCTCGTACTGCGTAGCATTTATTTTGCTGTTTATTACAACCTTCGTTTTACTTGTCGTTCTGACGGTAGTTGTTGATAAGCTGTTTGCTCTGCCGGTGTTGAAATCGGTGAATAAGGTGTTCGGTCTGATCTTCGGTATAGCGCAGGCGCTGGCGTTTGCTGTGATCTGCTGTACTGTTGCCGTGGCTCTCTTCAAATTCCTCGGAAGCATTGACAGTGAGCTTTTCGGTGATGCCGCTATAGAACGTAGCCTGATTCTCAGGTTGTTTACAACCATATTCCCGAGTGGAAGTCTGTTCGGACTTGTATAAATTATTGTGATCGTCCGCTGTGTCGGACTTGTGTTAGAAAGAAAGGTATTGTCCAAATGGTGATGTGTTCCAGATGCCATAAGAGAATGGCAGTTGTGTTTTTGACTAAGATAGAAAACGGAGAAACAAAGCAGGAGGGTCTCTGTATCCGTTATGCAAAAGAGCTTGGTATAAAGCCTATAAACGATATCCTTGCTCAAACGGGACTTGACGAAGAAGCTATTGACAAGCTGGGAAGCGAAATGGAGGAGTTTCTCGATAATCCCGACATGAACTCTCTGATAGAAAGCTCAGACGGGGGAGAATCCGACGGAAGAGCTCCCATACTTGATTTTCAGAAGATCATAAATGAAGGACTTTTCAAAAACAACGGTGAAAACCTTCCCGTAAAGGGTGAAAAGTCTTCGGGTAAAGATAAAAAAGACCAAAAAAGCGAAAAGAAAAAGGGGAAGGATTCAAAATTTCTTGGGACGTATACTCAGAATCTCACCGAAAAAGCAAGAGAGGGTAAGCTTGATGCTATCGTCGGAAGGGATCGTGAGCTTCAGAGAATGATGCAGATCCTCTGCCGCCGACAGAAGAACAATCCCTGCCTCATCGGTGAGCCGGGTGTTGGTAAAACTGCCATTGCCGAAGCACTTGCTATGAAGATCGCCGACGGAGACGTCCCCTTTAAGCTCCGTGACCATGACGTATGTCTTCTTGACCTTACCGCCCTCGTTGCGGGAACTCAGTTCAGGGGGCAGTTCGAATCGAGAGTTCTCGGACTTCTTAACGAGGTTAAGGAAAGAGGTAACGTTATTCTCGTTATCGACGAGGTACACAATATCGTCGGTGCGGGGGACGCAGAGGGTAGCATGAATGCGGCAAATATTCTGAAGCCTGCTCTGTCCCGAGGCGAGATTCAGATAATCGGTGCTACTACCATGACGGAATACCGCAAGCATATTGAGAAGGACTCTGCCCTTGAGCGAAGATTTCAGCCTATCACGGTCAATGAACCGAATGTCAGTGAGACTGTTGAAATCCTCCGCGGTATCAAGCACTATTACGAAAAATATCACGGTGTAGGTATTTCGGATGCTATGGCTTACAGCGCGGCGCGTCTCAGCGAGAGATATATAACAGACAGATACCTCCCCGACAAAGCCATAGATCTTATCGATGAGGCGGCGTCCCATGTTTCCATGAATTCTCCCTTTATCAACGAAAGACATGAGATAGTAGTCCGTCAAAAGGAGATAATTGAGGAACGGGAGCGTCTTGAGGCTGAGGTACCGTCAGAGGGAGATGATTCCGCAAGATACTGTAAGATCACCGAGCTTCGCGCCGAAGAGCTGAGGATCGAACAGCGTATTGCGTTTCTTGATGAAGAATGCGGAAAGATCACCCTTCGCGAAAGCGATCTTGCAGACGTTATTGAAATCTGGACGGGAATTCCCGCATCAGATATCTCTGAAAACGATTACGAACGTCTTGAAAAGCTGGAAGAGAGAATTTCCCGCAGGATAATAGGTCAGCCTGAGGCTGTAAAGGCAGTCTCCCGTGCCGTAAGACGGGGCAGAGCAGGTGTCTCTTACAAGAGAAAGCCCATTTCCTTTATTTTCGCAGGCCCCACGGGTGTGGGTAAAACCGAGCTTGTCAAGGTGCTTTCCGAGGATCTTTTCTCATCACCCGAAACTCTTATCAGACTTGATATGAGTGAGTTTATGGAAAAACACAGCGTATCGAGAATCATCGGCTCACCTCCGGGCTATGTTGGTTAT
>JAFXKJ010000019.1 GCA_017531765.1 Clostridia bacterium | reverse complement strand
TTCGATATAATTGACTGTAGGCATACCTGCTCCTCCGATAAAGTTTTGTCTAGTCAACTTTATTTTATCAGATTTTTGCAGATATGCCTATCTTTTTTTGATATCTGTCAGGAGCTACCCCAACTTTTATTATAGAACCAATAATTATCGCCTCTCACTTGAGAGGCGATAATTATTTACTTCTGCTGTTTATGTCAGCAACTCTTTAACAAACTCATTAAGCTCGGGAGAGACGGGAAGTCCTCCGAGAATCAGCGGAGCTCCATTCACATCAAAAGCCAACGTCCCGTGATGTGCACCGGTAAGTACAAAGTAAATCTCGCGTACCATAAACGTAGAATAATTTTTGGGTGAAAAAACAAAATCGTGATCGTAAACATACTTTATTTTGTACGCAGATATTGCACTCGGATCGTAGGAATCTTTCGGGGGAATATATTCTGACAAATTCTGGTTTCGATTCTTATTCAATTCATAAATCCTTATAAACTCAGAGTCCCCGTCCGAAAAAGAAACCTCTTTGCCATTGCCGTAAAGTATAATTTCAGCAGGACTTCCAAAACTGATATCCGAAGCTATTTCGGTTTCCTCAGACACTTCCGTTTCATCACTTTGCAAAGATTCGCTTGATCGCTTTTGTAATACGATAATCAAAGTTAATGCGTTTACTGCTACAATAAGAACAGCAAGCATTACTATTATTATTTTTCTGCGTGTCATGTAATATTATATATATAAGAGTCCATTCTGGAAAATACTATGCCGTCCTCTACAAAATCAACATTTACATACAGTTCCAATGCATATCCATCACCGTTCTTAACAACCATGGTTTTCACAAGTTCATAATTGTTGATGGTATCCATGTATGCAGCCATAACATTTGCCTCAGCAATATTATCAAGCAATTCCTGAGAGTAGTTCTCAACCAATGCAGGGTCGAAATTCTCCACTACCTCATGATTTATCATACCGGAAACCCCGACACCGCCTTTATGATTGATAACAATACCGCACTCTGAGCCATAAATACAACCGTCTACACCGTAATTAACGGAATATATAACCTCATAGTTGTAATCACTCTCAGTAACACTGCATGACGGATACTTGTCAATTATATCCCCATACAAGCTTGATGCGTGCAGATCAGCAATTCTTAATGCTGTTTTACTGTCAATGATCTCTGAATCAGATAAATTAGCCTTATAAAATGATGATTCTCTCTGGCTCTGATTTCTGTAACTGATTACTGTACCGTCTTTATCTGCCCAATATTCAGCCTTGGAATTATCCACATAAACATGTCTGGTATCATTTACAATATTTTGAACATGGCTGAAATCAAGTTCGATTTCAACATTGTCGTAATTCTTGAATACAGTTTTTCCATCTGCATTCTTTGATATTACGTGAGCTTCTGCCGTTTGACCGGAAATTACAGGCGCAGCAAGGTCGGTATTATCAAAATCCGCTGCATATGCAAAGATACTTCCGAATACAGACAGAACGAGTACGACAGAAAGAGCTATAATTATTTTATTTTTCATAATAACCTCCAAAAATATACTAAATTATTCATAGACTCAGTTTCCGTCAAGGTACAGATACTGAGGTTTTGAAGTTCCCCAATAGCGAGTCTGAAGCGAAGTAAGGTCAACATATGAGTAATTCCAACGATCATTGTCTGCATTGACCGCAGCAATGTTGGCTGTTGTACCATTCGCTTCATCGAAAAATGCTTCAAGCCAAAACATCATATCAGTACTATTTACAGTACCTGTCCATCCGAGAGTACAAAATGCTCCTTTGGCAATGGTTGCATCCACCAGATTACCATATATAGTTCCGGTAGTACCAGTTTTTGAACCTGCGTAGATAACAAGATCAGTTTGGGACAGTGATGAAGCAGCCAAATCGTCAAGTGACCTTGATCCGGCTGTCATAGACGAAAAATCAACGGCTGACAGATAATTGTTGGTATTTTGGGTGGGTTCCATTTTAATTATTCCCGCTGAATAGTTTTCGCTATACAATACCAATACGTCTGACGTGGGTAATTTTTCGATTACATTCTGAGGATAATTTTGCATTTTTTATTTCATAGAGCGAACAAAAAACAAATAAGCGCAAACCTCACCCTTCGGAGTGACGTTTGCGCATAGCTAAATTGCTGCTCTGCTCCTATCGAAAACAACATACACACGCACAAGCACACTCCGAGGAGAATATGTCAAAGTATTCATAAAACCCTCCGAAGTATATCATTGTAGGTATCCTTTGTCTCTATTATACAGCATAATTTTTCCATTGTCAATAAGTTTACTTATTATTTTTTGGTTAAAGCAAGCAATATTTATCCATTTGGCTTTCTTTTTTTGTAAAACAACATGATAATGCAACCGATTATCATAACGATCGGGAACACGCACGCCGCAAGGAGTCCTGCTCTCAGCGCGTCACTGCTTGTTGCTGACGCATTAAGCGCAAGATAGGTGTCGGAAACCTTTCCCGTGATCCAAGGTCCGAGGGAGCATCCCACGTCCCCCGCAAGGGCAAGGAATGCAAACAGCGCGGGGCTTGACATCTTCCCGAATTCGGCTGAGGTCATGCTGAGGACCCCCGGCCACATGAGCGACACCCCGAGTCCACAGACGGCACATCCCAAAAGTGAGAGAAGCGGCGCATCACAGAACACTGTCACAAGGTAGCACACTGTAGTCAGGACACCGCACAGGAGTAGTGCAGGCTTAATGCTCAATTTCCCGCCACTCATACCATAGACCGTCCTTCCGAACCCCATAAATATAGCAAAGAGGCAGGGACCGAGAAGGTCACCGAGAACCTTTGTGACGCCAAGTCCGCTTTCGGCGAAAAGAGACGCCCACTGAGACATAGCCATCTCCGATGCTCCCCCGCATATCATGAGAAGAATGGCAAGGTACATAACGGGTGACCTGAAATACGCCCTGACGGGAGTCCCCTGCGCTTCCTTTGATATTGGAACGAGAGGAACGCCCAAAAAGAAGAAAATGTTAAAAAACGGTACTGCCGCCCACATAATAGGGATCACCCACCACATAGCGTCACCAACAGTTTTCAAAACGACGGTGGTTATGGCGACTACCGCCACAAGTCCCCAAGAGTAGAAAGAGTGAAGAAGGCTCATGCTTGATGCCTTGGCATCTCCGGGAAGTGACTCGATAATGGGACTTATCACCACCTCCGTCATGCCTCCGCCAACGGCATAAACCGCAACGGAAATAAGGATTCCCCCGAAAGGGTCAATGATCCGAGGCAAAATGCCAAGCATCACAAGACCTGCGGCTGAAAAAACGTGAGCCGCAACTGCCGAAATGCGGTAACCGATAACGTATGTCAGCTTGATCATGGCACTGTCAACGGCAATCTGTAAAATGAAGGTGAGGAGCACAAGTCCTCCAAGCTCGGTATAAGATACACCGTAGCTTTTCCCGAAGATAACAAAAAACAGCGGGGCTAAATTTATTGTGATCGCTTGCGTGATATATCCGAGATAACAGGCAAGCTTTGTCGATCTGTAACTTGTCATTTTTTGACCATACCTTTTCTTTATATGTGCTTTGTTTTTCTGATAATCCGCTAATATAGTATGCGGCGATTTGTCCTTTAGACACACGTGAAAATTTTACCATGAATCGTGTTTTATGTCAAGGTGATTTTTCTATCGGCAGAATACTTTCCCCGTATACGGGAATACTCCAAGTACCGACTTTGCAAATGAATGGGAGACTCATATGTGTACTGCCGTAAATCTCACAGGTAACTTTCACTTTTTCGGACGAAATCTTGACCTTCACTGCGACTATGGAGAATGTGCCGTGAAGCTGCCGCGTGGCTATGCCCTCAGCTTTCGTCACGAAGGAGAAATAAAAGCAAAATACTCCGCACTCGGGTGCGGTTTTACAGTTGGGGGATTCCCGCTGTATTTCGATGCCATGAACAGTGAGGGGCTTTGCGGTGCGGGACTGAATTTCCCGAGGTGTGCTCATTACATGACGGCAAGTCGACAGCACTGTAATATCTGCAGTTTTGAGCTTATTCCTTACGTTCTGTCACAGTGCAAAGACCTTCGCGAGGCGGCGGATATGCTTTCACGGGTAAATATTACCGACGACTCCTTCAGCGAGAGCTATCCCGCAACTCCCCTTCACTGGTTATTCGCCGACAAAAACGGCTCCATTGCCGTTGAACCTTTGGATTCGGGACTTTCCGTGACAAACGCGAAAACCGGGGTACTGACAAACTCTCCGCGGTACATTCTCCACGAAACTAACCTAAAAATGTATCCTCATTTGTCTCCCGAAGCTCCGACTTACCCTGATGCCCCACTGGCTATCGGCACTGTTTCACTGCCGGGAGGGCTTACATCTGAAGACAGATTCGTCAGGGCATCCTATTTCACCTCAAACTGCAAAAAAGGCTCAAAAGACGAGGAGCGTGGCAGCTTTATCTCCATTCTGTCCGCCGTAAACGTGCCGAGAGGCTCCGTCATAACCGAAAGCGGCGAATTACACTATACAAGATACACGTCAATCTACGACACCGCCTCACAAAGCTTAACGTACTGCTCCCACGGGCACGTCTCCCCCTCAACGATAACACTAACAAGCAACGGCGAGTGTGCCTCAGAGCTTGAAGTGGTAAGCTTTTACTGATGTTTTCCATTTGCCGAAAATATTCACCATTCCAATAAAGCTATTTATAAACTTTAGGCAGTGAAATTGTGAATTAATTAACTTACTCTTGAAAAGCGGAGCGAAATATGTTACAATAAGATAAGATATATAAGCTATAGTAATAACATATTTCATTAGGTTTTGAAAGGCATGAACACAGCTATGAATAAGATCAAAATCACTTGCGATTCCACTTGCGACCTGACACGTGAGCTTTATGAGAAATATAATGTTGAGGTTATTCCGTTAGAGATCAATCTCGGCGGTGAATTTTTCGCTGACGGAGTTACTATTACCGCAGACAAGGTGTTCTCTTACGTCAGCGAGACAGGTGTTCTTCCCAAGACCTCCGCTATTCCCACAGCGAGATATTCCGAGGTTTTCAAAAAGTATACCGATGAAGGGTACTCTGTTATCCATATCAATATTTCAAGTGAATTTTCAGCCTGCCATCAGAATGCGCTTAACGCCGCAAAGGAGCTTACGGGTGTTTATCCCATCGACAGCCGTAATCTTTCCACAGGCTCGGGACATCTTGTTATCGCGGCATCTGAAATGGCTGAGGACGGTATGGAGGCATCTGAAATTGCCGCAAAGCTTGACGAGATCAAGGAAAAGGTTGATGCAAGCTTCGTTTTGCAGACTCTTGAATACCTGAAAAAAGGCGGCAGATGCTCAAGTCTTGCAGCCCTCGGCGCAAGCATTCTTCAGCTTTGTCCCGAAATCGAGGTTGTTGAAGGAACCATGCGTGCAAGAAGAAAGTACCGCGGAAAGATCAAAAAGACCATTTCCGATTACATAAAGGGCAGGATCGGCGGCAGAGACGATATTGAACTTAAGAGAGCATTTATCACTCATTCGGGTGTTGCTCCCGAGATCGTGGAGGAGATGAAAGCTCTCGTTCTCGAGCTTCAGCCCTTTGAAGAGCTTCTTGAGACCGTTGCAGGATGTACTGTATCAAGTCACTGCGGTCCCGAATGTCTCGGTGTTCTGTTCTTTACAAAGTAACATAGGTTAATATGGAATTGGGGTATCCGAAATTCGGATACCCCCGTTTTTTATGTAAATTCAGACGTACATTGAAGGACAGGTGTTGAACGTTTCCGCTTCAAGTCCTATCTCGCGAATCTTTTCCGCAAGGAAGCGGCAAACGGGAGCTTCGGTATGAAAATGTCCCGCTTCGATAATGATAAACCCGTCCTCGGCAGCTGCCTCACAGGTATTATATCCCGCATCTCCCGTTATAAGAACGTCTGCGCCAGCTTTAATTGCGGGGAGGATCAGATCTTTACCGTCACCGCCAACAACCGCGATGCGGCGCACTTTGCCCTTTCCCGTAACTCTGACGTGTCCGCAGCCGAGGGCATCCCGCACCTTTGATGCAAGCTCCTTTGAATCCACTTCACCATCAAGCTCGCCAAGCCTTCCGAGAGTGGGCATTTCGCCGTCTCCGAAGGTTCCCGTGACCTTGACACCAATCGTTGCCATCAAAGCATCGTTGACACCGCCTTCAGCCGCATCAAGACGTGTATGGAGGGACACAACAGACACTCCGCGTGTCAAAGCGGAGATCGTTCTTGCGGAAACGGTATCTGCACCTGACAGAGATTTTAACCCTTTGAAGATCATGGGATGATGAGTCAAGAGCACATCATATCCGCCATCGGCGGCATATCTTATCGCCTCAGATGTAGGATCAAGCGCCACAAGCACGCGCTTCACGTCAAGGTCTTTATCGGCAATACACATAACGCCGTCGTTATCCCAGGAAGCCGAAAGCTCCCGCGGAGCAAGCCCCTCAAGAAAAGCGTAAAAATTATCGAATCGCATACAAATCTCCCTTCAGCCAAAGGCTGCACAAAAAATTACGTGTTCTTTATTCCGAGAGTCTCGTCAAGGGACGGAATAATATGCCCTCTCGCTCTCGCCATCTCGCAAATTTCGCGGTACATTTCTTCTTCTCTTGCGGTAGGCAGACCTCCCATACGTCTGCCTTTTATTTTCTTAACAAGCTTTTCGCAGGTAAACTCAAGAAAACCGTTTACAAGAGGATCGGCTTCGTTGCGTGCTACGTCTCCGAGAAGAAGCCTTACGGGAGGCACTTCACGTCTGATACCGTCGTACTCAGCAACAATGCAGGTATAGTATTTATCCCCCGCGCGGCAAAGCTTTTCGTCAATGGTCGCATATCCCATTTCAGCGAGATAGCCTCTCAGCTCCTGAAGAGAACTCATGGGCTGAAGAATGAGTCTGATACCCGGAATTCGTGTGTAATCGGAATTATCTATGATCTCAGCGATAAGCTCGCCGCCCATTCCCGCAATGATAATATCAGTAACCTCATACTGCTCGGGATGAATATCCGCGATTCCGTTTCCGAGGCAGAAATTGATCTTATCGAATACTCCGAATTTCTGCGCGTTTACGCAAGCGTTTGTGAGAGGCTGACGGTTTACGTCGGAAGCGACAGCGTGAGCGCATATGCCGCTTTTTATAAGGTAGATCGGGACATATGCGTGGTCTGTTCCCACATCAAGGGGAACTCCGCCCTCGCGAACCATTGACGCAATAAGAAAAAGTCTGTCGTCAAGCACTGGAAGCATGATTTTATTGGGCATTATAGTTTTCACCTTTCGTAAAATCTGATAAGAAAAATATGTAATCTAAAAATATGTAATCTAAAAAAATCACCGAAGCCGAGACAGTGCCGGCTTCGGCTGATTTTACTTATTATGTCTTACTTCTGCTCTGCAAAATAAGCGTTAAGCTTCGCAATAAGAGCATCAGCATCTGTTCCGTGAACCTCGCAAGCATCCTCAATGGACTCATTACGGGAAACGGGACAAGTGAGACAGTGCATACCGATCTCAAGGAAGAACTGTCCTGCTTCGGGATCAAAATCAAGAACTTCACCGATGATTGTTTCTCTTGTTACTACCATTATTAAACTTTCCTTTCGTTTCAACTTCTTTAACGTTTTCAAATCTGTTTTCAGTTGGCTTTTTTTAGTGCTACGGGATCGGGAACATACACTTTTTTGATGTCAGCTCCCAACTGCTTAAGCTTGCCTACAAGGTCGTCGTATCCGCGTTCAATAAGATGTATGTCCGTAACCTCACTCTGACCACTGCAGGTAAGGGCAGCAATAATTACGGCAATTCCGCCTCTCAGGTCAACCGCTACAAGGGGAGCCGCAGAAAGAGTAACTCCGCCCTCAATGGTAACCATACGTCCTTCAACCTTTACTGCCGCATTCATTCGCTTAAGCTCTTGAACATACTTGAAGCGGTTATCATATATACTCTCATTGATGAAGCTTACGCCCTGAACCGTGGTAAGGAACGCGCACATCTGAGGATGCATATCAGTGGGGAATCCGGGGTAAGGAAGGGTCTTTACGTTGGTGGGTCTCAGAGGTCCGTCAACGGATACTCTGATGGAATCATCAAATTCTTCCACCGAAACACCCACTTCCTCAAGCTTTGCGGTAATAGACTCAAGGTGCTTCGGAATTACGTTTGTAACCGTAACGTCGCCCCTCGTCGCCGCGGCGGCAACCATAAAGGAGCCTGCCTCGATCATATCGGGAATGATGGCGTATCTGCAACCGTGAAGCTCGGATACTCCGCGGATCTTGATTATATCGGAGCCTGCGCCCGAGATCTTAGCACCGCAACTGTTAAGAAAGTTGGCACAGTCTACGATATGAGGCTCACGCGCCGCGTTTTCAATTATAGTGGTGCCCTCGCCGAGAACTGCGGCAAGCATAACGTTAAGGGTCGCACCCACCGTTACCATGTCAAAGAAAATATTTGTTCCCTTCGCTCTGCCGATCTTTGTGGAAATTTCAATATACCCACCGTCGGTTATAACCTCACCGCCAAGAGCTTTGAAGCCTTTAATGTGCTGGTCGATGGGTCTAACTCCAAAATCACATCCGCCGGGGTACGCAACTCTCGCCTTTCCGAATCTTCCGAACTCCGCACCCAAAAGGTAATAAGAGCCGCGGAGACGTCTGACAAGGCTGTAATCGGAAGTACCGCTCACAACATTTGTACAATCGATCTCAACAGTTGTCCTATCGATGGTTTTGATGGTTGCACCCATACCTCTGAGTATCTCAAAAGAACGGTTTATATCAAGTACATTGGGAACATTTTCAATAATACATTTATCTCTTACGAGTACGCACGCATAAATTATGGGCAGGGCGGCATTCTTAAAACCGCTGATCTCAACTTCACCGCGTAACGGTGCGCCTCCGTTTATTACTATTTTTTCCATAACTGCTCCTCCGTGATCTCCTCACGGCAATTTTAATTTTTTGTATCGCAAATCTGCGGTACGCAGGGGCGTCCTGCTGTGTATATGGTAAACTAAAGTGTAATTCAATAAATATTTACGGCATTCGCCATTTAATATTATATCAGCAATTTATCAAAAATGAAAGAGTTTTTAGAGAGATTTTCACAAACTTAATACTAATAGTCCTTTTGCACCATAATTTCCGTCGGCACCAGTCGGATTTTTGTTGTATTTTCACACAGTACAGTATACACTTTTTGATTGATGTATAGGAAAATCTTCTCTGTCAACTGCCAAAAATCACTTTCACGACCCTTGACCGCCGAAAGCGAACATACGATCGCGAATTTCAACTACTTTTGCCTAAGATCATAGGCACTTGTAGACAACCCACGTTCGAGACTCCTCTCAGGGCTCAGATCTCATGGCTTTATAGTGTTCAACAGCGAGATCGACTACCATTCCGTAGCTCTGAAGACCCGGTGTGCCTTGGCTCTGCAGATAAATATTGTTTACAGTTCCGGTAACATGGGATGCTGTGGAATCACTGTACTTTTCAAAAAATTTAATGTAGCTGACGATATCGTTATATATTCTGGGATCAAGCTTTTCGTAAAGCTTATTTCTTTCCTCAACGGATAACACTTTATAAAGAGCTTCATCAAGATATTCAAACATATTGAGGTAACCGCTGTACTGCATATAAACGTCATCGGACTCGGTACATATCAGGTACGCGATGAAATTAGCCTCGTTTTCTCTTGCAATGCCTCTCTGATGCGCCATTTCGTGGGCAATGGTAAACACGTTAACGTATTCGGGATAATTTGTATTAAGGTTCGCTTCACCCGTAAAGAAGGTGTAAATTCCCGAGACATGGGTATAGGTCATTAGAGGAGAGATTGCAAGTCTTTTGACGGGAGCCTTGAAGCTTGTGATAAAGCTGTACTTCTCTGAGAGCTTATCGTAGGACTCGGTGATCTTGCTAACCGTTTCACTGTGAGTATATGAGCGCACGGAGCCTCCCGGAGTGAAGGCGATACTGTCAGCGAGAGCGTTAAGCCTCTCTACAGTGTATTCCGCAGTCTCTTTCAGATCTTCCACGGAAACCTCCCCCGTTACATATCCGAGCTTCACGTCAAGGGTCGTCGTTCTGTAACCCGCCGCCACGTTAAAGGTAAATACAGAAAACAGCAACGCAACCACAGACAGCAAGGAAACCACGCTTCTGCCGAATCCGTGAGGATGGGAATCCATATGTCTGAATATACATCTGAGAAACAGGAACGCTGTCACGGGTATGGTAAAAATGATCGCTTCGGCAAGAGAAAACGGCAGCACGGACGTGACCTTGGCAAATGCAATTCTCAAATAACGGCTGACGGTATCGTTAAAGAAATCGGCAAAAGAAGTATTATATATAAACATTATATACAGCACTGCCGAAATGAGTCCGAGAGCGAAAAATATCCTCGGGACAACGGGAAAACAATTACGGAAAAATCCTTTGATTTTTTTCAGAATCTTCATAGAAATTACGTTACCTTAATTGATTTTTATTTTTTTCAGAGAAGCTGAGCGGTTTTAAGTATTTTGTCAAGCACCCTATCTGAGTCACTGAAAACGGCGCGTATAAGATTTGTCATATCATCTTTAAGGGGAGCTGTCAGCTTCAGTGCTTCACCGCTGTTTGGATGGGGAAGCTTTGTTACGAAGGAATGGAGCGCCTGCCTTAAAATATGGCTTGACGGGCAGCCGTACATATCGTCTCCTGTCACGGGACAGCCAAAGTCAGCAAGCTGAAGCCTTATCTGATGGGTCCTTCCCGTAACGGGAGACAGGAGCAGTACACCGTGGGAGCCTTCACGCCACAGTACCCTGAATTCGGTCACGGCTATCTTTCCTTCTACGTCGTCGGCGGTGGTCACGGCACGCTTTATTATGCTCCCCTCTTCCCTTTTGAGGTACGAGCGGAGTGTGCCCTCATCGGTATCGGGAAAACCGTCCGTTACGGCGACGTAATACTTTTTTATATCACCGTCTACCATAGACTTATACATTATATATGATGCCGCCTTGGAATTTGCGGTGAGCATACATCCGCTGGTATCACGGTCAAGTCGGTTGACCGGTCGGAACACATAGTTTTTATCTCTGTATCTGTATGCCAATGCGTTTGATACAGTGTCTGTTTTATGACCGAGTGACGGATGGGAGGGCATTGCGTGAGGCTTGTTTACGGCGGTCAGCCACTCGTCCTCGTATATAATATCAATATGAATCGGCGACGGCACGGTGTAAGGACTTACATCCTCTGCCTTGTCTTCCACGGCAAGAGACAGCACGTCGCCCCGCTTCAGCTCATATCTGACTGTGACGAAGCTTCCGTTGACGAGAATTCCGCCGTCGGAAAACTTCAGCTTCTTTATCATATTTGAAGAATATCGCAGCTCCTTTTGAAGCACCTCACGCACGGTCATGCCGCAGAGCTTTTCATCAGTTATAATATCCATTTAATTATCAAGGGGTCTCCAATAGCTGTAATGTGCGATTATGGTTCTCTCTTCCCCGCCGTGTTCGGTATCGGGGGCGGTTATAACAACTCCGTCAAGGGACATAAGCTCCCATGCATTCATTTGAAGCACATCACAGCGAAAAACGGTCTCCATGCTTGAAAAAACGATGATCTCACCGTTACGGTAGGTGATTGAGCCGCCTTTTCCCACAATCTCTTCGATTCCGTTTATTCTCTCCGTCACGCATTTCAGGCTCATTCCGTGAAGATGCGCCGCCATATCAAGCTTGTATCTCTTGCTGTCGGGATTTTTACTCTTTGTCCAATGATTTTTGTTTTTTCTGCCAAACATAGTCTTCTCCTGTAAGGGCGAATATATTATCGAGTTTTTAACCGACAAGTGTATCAATATACTCTCTCAGCTCACCGAAGCTTCCGCGTTTGTATTTTGAAATGTCAGCGGAGCTTTTGTTGATGAGATTATCGGTAAGAAGGAACACCTTCATTCCGAGCTCGGCGGTGATCATGTCTTCGCTCACGTCGTTACCGACCATGAGACATTCATCGGGAGAAGTTCCCAGCTTCTCCATGATATCGATGTAATAACTCAGATTCGGTTTGCAGAATCTGCAGTTATTATATGTGGTCACAAGCTCAAAATCGTCCTTTTCAAGTCCTGCCCAACGAATCCGTGCCTCAGTTGCCTCGGGAGGAAAAAGAGGATTCGTTGCAAGAGCGACTCTGAGTCCCAGGTTTTTGATATATTTCACAGTCTCATTGGCGCGGGGGTCGAATCCGCACACTTTTGCAACGTTATTGAATTCGTTTCTGTAGAAATCATCAAACAAAGGAGTATCATCACGGACTCTGTCACCCAGAATGGAGGAAAACGACTCCCAGAACATCTCATCGTTCGTTCTCTCGCCGTTATTATTGATCATTGATGCAGTCCCCGCCCAGATCGCCTTCACGAGAGATTCAGCGTCATACCCTCTCGGCGCAAGCTTTGCGGCAAGGCCTCCGAAGTAGCTCTTGACGAACACATCCTGGTCCATCGGAAGGAGGGTACCGTCAAGGTCAAAAAGCACGGTTGAAATATTCATCGTTAGCATACCTCTTTAACGTATAAATTCATCAAAAATAGAACAGTCTCTCCATCGTTTCACGTGCGGGGCGGTAGATACCGAGAAAGATCAGGAATCCGCCGAGAAGCACGAGAGGTGTCATGGGATATACGAACCATCCTACGAATTTCTCCACACCGAAGGTATAGTTTGCAAGGAATTCCATGGGAAGAACGCTGACACCAAGCAGACCGAACAATCCTCCGAAAACAAACAGCTTTCCTTTCTTCAGGTACCTTGTAAGGGATACCACTACGGTAATATAGACTCCAAGCATGGTAACGACTGGGAATGCAAAGGACAAGAACCATCCGCCCTTTAAGGTCAAGTCGATGTACAAAACATATCCCCCCACCGCCGCAAAGGAAATGGGAACAAATATCACCGGGTTTGGATGCTTGAACCACCCGGGGAGGATAAACATAACGTAAGTAAGAAGAAGCGCTCCCATAACGTACCCCGACCAGGTTACACCTCCATTGACGTGCAGATCACACATGAACACCGTAACAAGCGGGATGAGATACGCCCCTGACAAAACTGCTGTCGGCCAGATCTTGTTCTTTTTACCGTCCGACGGATATTTGTTTTTCGGATATTCTCCCTCTGTCTCACGAAGAGGAAAGTCGGGATGGTATACGACCGTCCCGCACAGCGGACAGCTTTTTTCACTGTCTGCAAGTTCCACGCCGCATTTTATACAGTACATAAAAATCTCCATTCAGCCAACGGCTACGAAATAATGATACTCGCCTGAGTTATGGCGAAACCAACACTGTCAGCGCAGGTTACTCTGCACCTTTACAGGAATACCGTGTTCTTTCAGCACGCGATAAAATTCAAGCTCGAAATCCGATTCCTTTATATTGCGAATAAAGCTGACGTTCATTCGATCCTTATAGGATACAACACCGCAGTTGTACGGCGCCGTCGCCTGCGTACCGAGAACAAAATCAAATTTTTCAACGTACTCATCCATCTCACTCGGCAGCTTTACTGCTCCGAGATTTGAAAGAGACAGACATGATTTTCGCTCGCCCACTATGTCAAACACAGCCTTCATAACTATATTCTTTATGAACAGCGGCATCATACGGACAACAAGCATCTCTTCACTCTGTACGTTTGCGGCAATCTTCATTGCCATCTGTTTTTTCGTTATCTCCGTACCCATGTGATGCTTTACGAGTTGACAGATCTCATCCATAGTATACTCCCCCAACCTCGGAAGTATCTCAGGCGTGGTGTAAAGGGCAAAATTGCGGAGAGTTTTACTCTCAAAAAGATTTCTGAGATTTACGGGAAGCAGTATCCTTATGGGCTTACGCTTCCGTTTGACGGGGACTTTTGCCGTTTGCAGTCTCTGCAGTGCCATCATCTGCACGGCACAGAGAAATGCGGTTACGCTGACCTTGTATAAATGTGCCGCTTCAAGCACCTTATCGGCAGGCATCTCAAAGCAAGTCAGATTCAAATGTCCTCCCTTTTCGGGAGTTCCCGACAGATGCCACGCCGTACGCTCTTTTCTGTTTGCGACAACATCTCCCGAATATTTCAGGAAGCTATCCTCAAGCTCCGCTTCATCGGGATCGTCAAGTCTGTTAAGAACACCGTGCTGTGCCGGTATTCTGATCCCGTGTTTTCTGCTCAAATACTCTGCACTCAGAGTTTTTAGAAAAATCATTCCACCCGTACCGTCGGTTATGGAGTGGAAAATCTCAACGGCAAGGCGTTTCCCGTGTACGATAACCCGAAAAGCGCACTTCCCCGTTTCTGCGTTTGTCATCCGTGTCAGCGGATAGCTATATTCTTCCGACAACTCGGGGGCATCCGAAAGCTGTTCAAGCCTGTACCAGAACACGCCCCGTCTGAGTCTCACAGCAAATGAGGGAAAGCGGCGTACGGTCACGTTTAGAGCATCGCGCATTACATCGGTGTCTATCTCTTCAGTGAAGGTAGCGGACACTCTGAAAATATTGCTCCAGTTCTCTCTCCGTGCCGCGGGATAAATCTTTGCCGCGTTATCAAGCGGCAGCCATCTCAGCCTCTGTTCGGGACCCATAACTCGGTTGAGAAAGCTGTTCATCTCACTGAAATCCCCTCTGTCCTCTTTAAGACAGTAGAGAACGTATGCGTGCCACCTTTCGGGAGTCACGATAAGCTTACTGTCCACGTGAGAGTCAATAAGCTTCTTATGGAGTCTGACAGAGTCATCAAGCATTATCTCATCCCCGCCCACAAAAATCAGCGACGGCGGCATTCCGAAATGACTGAGAAACAACGGTGACACAAGGGGATCCTTGCGGTTGTCCGTGTAGCAGTCCGCGTAGAATGACAAAAGCTCCTTGGTCATTGAAGGGTCATTCTTTTCATTTGTAACGTATGACTCACCCGATGCGGTAAGATCCGTCCACGGCGAAATTGCAATTATTCCGCAAGGCAGGGGAAGGCTAAGGTCCCTGAGCATTGCACAGAGAGAATAGCAAAGTCCCCCTCCCGCGCTTTCGCCGCACAGGGTGATCTTCTCGCCCGTATAACCCTTGGACAGAAGATATCTGTAGGCTTCTATCACGTCGTCAAGCGCCGACGGGAATTTATTCTCGGGCGCAAGACGGTAAGCGGGACAGAAAACTCTGCAGCCGCATCTGTCTGCGATCACGGCCCCGAATCCCGTAGCGTATTCAATATCACCGCAGGCATATCCGCCGCCGTGAATATAGAGAATGACGCCTTGCCGTCTCTCGTCGCCGGGTATCATCCACGCACCGCTGAAGTTGTCAAACCGATGCTCACGGCGTATAACTTTTCCTTTATAACGAGACTCAGCTATCTCGCCTATCTTGCTTTGTCCGCATCGTATCATTTTCAGGGAAAGTCCTGAGATGATCGGCTTTGCAAGGGAAAGCTGAGCTCTCACGTTTTTAGCTGAAAGAGGCATATTCTTTTTGAGCCCTTTCTTTTGTTTTTTTATTATTCCACATCGTCGGGAATGCCGTCACGGCACAATTCACGAAGATTTGCTGAGATCAACTCAAGGCAGGAATAAAACATCTCGCGGGTCTCATCGTCCATATCACGTCCCGCGATATGAACAGCAAGAGTCGCACGGCGGACTACGAATTCAGCGGCCTCACAGCCCTCAGGTGTGAGCTTGAAAACTGCTCTGTAGAGATTTCTGTTTGTGCTCTCCTTGATAACGAGACCTTTTTTCTCCATAATGCCCATCATCCTGGAAACATCCGCCTTATCCTTACCGCAAAGCTCGCAGATCATGGGACCTGTAAGTCCCTCGGGGTAACGTGCAAGCGTACTGAGATAAACGGAATGGGGACCTTTAAGACCATACTTTTCCATTTCGTTTGAAGTCAGCTTATGCCAATGACGGGATATTTCCGATATAGCAAGAGAGAATCTCTCAAATCTTTCTGACATTTTGACCTCCATCCAGCCTAATGCTGTAAAAACATGACCGCACACGGTAAATTTCAAAAAAACGCTGTCAAATCATGTTAAAAAAACGAGTTAACAAAATAATTATACTACGAAACCACTGTCTTGTCAACAAAAAGAATTCCCCACCGTTTTTGCCTGATTTATTCAAGAAAATTCCCAAAGTAAATAAAGCTGTGGAATTTACTTTGGGAATTCAAGATTGATTTGATTAAGTTAAGGATAAAAGCGGTTAATTATTCTCTCAGTTTGAGTATCCTCAAGCGGACACTTTGCATCAAATGCTGCCGCGGTCAACTCACGTATGATGAGTTTTCGTGTTTCAGAGGGAACATTTTCCTTTAAGCTTTCTCTGATACCCGACAGCCATTCAATAATATCATCTGTTTTCGCGGGTAGTATCTCCTCCACCGTTTTTTTCACCCACATACCTGCCGCGGGACAGGCTCCACCTGTTGAAATTGCCACGGTAAGAGCCCCTTTTTGAGTCATTGAAGGGAAAATAAAACTGCACGCCTCGGGTACATCCACCGTATTTATGGGTATACGTGCAGCCGTACACTCTTCGTACAAGCGCGTCGTATCAACAAGTGTCACGTCGACGACAACCACGGCATCAGGTGCCTTTCGAATCAGTTGGACGGGATCGGTGACAGGTCCGTCCCAAAAAGTGACCGAAGCGCCGAACGACATCAGTTTTTTCGCCTTATCACCGCCAATTTGGCTTGACCCCACTATTATGACCTTCTTACCTCTGAGATCGGTAAATATGGGAAAATACACCGCCATCACGTCTCACCTTCCTTTATATCGCTGTAATAATAACAGTATCCGCCATTACTTTCAATTCTGCCGAGGGATATGCCGAACACGTTTTCTATAACCCCAGACGAAAAAAGCCTGTCAGGTGTCCCGTAAAACACATCCTTGCCTTTATCCATCACACAGATCTTATGAGCGTATTTCATGGCAAGGTCAACTTCATGTATCACACAGACAACGGACTGCCCGCCCTCAGCAAGACTGCGAAGAAGCTTCATAAGCTGAGTCTTTCCCGCCGCATCAAGGAAAGACGTGGGCTCGTCAAGGAGGAGATGATCTGCCCCCGTGGCAATTGTCATGGCAACAAATGCCCTCTGTTTCATCCCCCCCGAAAGTGTTGACATATAGCTTTCAGCCAAATCCTCCAGTCCCATTCGACAAAGCGCTTCTCTTGCCGCTTCCCTGTCTGCTTTTCCGTATTTTTTAGGAAAGCTGAGGCGGGGAAAACGCCCCTGAAGGACAAGGTCTTCAACCGTCATCTCGGGAGTAAGATTCCCTTGAGGCAGATAGGATATTCGCTTCGCACGTTCTTCCCCCGCAGGGACGGTTTTTCCGTCAATGGTCACTTTTCCCGAGGTGATGGGCAGTATTCCCGCAATCGCCTTAAGAAGCGTACTCTTTCCGCAGGTGTTTGGACCTATGATTACCGTCAGACAGTTGCTTTCAGCGGTGAGAGACAGTCCACCCACAACTTCTTTTTTACCGTAACCCGCAAAAACGTCTTTAAGCTCTATCATAACTCACACCACCTTTTCGTCTGACTAAAATATACACAAATATGGGTGCGCCCACAAAAGCCATTATTATACCCACGGGTATTTCATAGGGAGCGAAAAGGCATCTTGCCGCAGTATCTGACAGCGTTACAAATCCGCCGCCGAAAAGTGCACAAAGCGGTATAACGTGAGTGCTTTTCGTGACTCCAAGCCCTCTCACCGCATTGGGAACCACAAGTCCCACGAATGACAACAGCCCCGCAAGACTTACGGCACATCCTGCAAGAACAGCCGCTAAGGTCAGAAAAACGTATCTGTAAAAATTCACCCGCAATCCAAGTCCCGCGGCACATTCGTCGCCAAGCTTCAGTAGTTCAAGTTCATTTGTCATAAGCATCAGTAAAACAAAAGCTACTGTGCAGATAAGTGCGGCGGGGATCACCTTTTGTGAGGTTACTCCCGAAAAATCACCTATTTTGAAATCTCCCGACATCACTGACAGCTCAGGCTTTAATGCGATAAGAACATCAGATGCGGCATTAAGCACACTGTTCATTGCCACTCCCAAAAGAATGACCGTCCCTTTGGATGCACCCCATTTTTTAGCTCCCGTACATACTAAAACCGCAGAAGCAAGTGCACCCGCAAAAGCGAGGGCAGACATCTGCCAAGTACCGTATATTCCGAAAAAGCAGCAAAGGGTTACAGCCAGTCCCGCCCCCGCATTCACACCGATAATACCGGGAGACGCAAGGCGATTGGAGAATACACTCTGAATTACTGCACCGGATACGGCAAGTGCTGCACCTGCGATAAGAGAAGCCAGGGTTCTGGGAAGACGAACGTACCTCACGATCCTCCCTGAAGTTCCTCCGTCAGCGCCGAACAGAGTGCTCATTACTTCACTGAAGGACAGCTTTACACTTCCGCAAAAAATGCCCAGAGCCGCCGCTGCTGTAAACAGCAGAACGGCGGCAACATACATAAGCTTTATTCTGTTTTTATTTCGTAAAGATACTGCAAAGTTTCTCATAAGCTTCGCTCCATCTTGCGTTGGGTTTCAGATTAAAAAGATTTTTATCAAGGTAATAGACTCTACCCTCTTTTACTGCCGAAAGGCTCTTCCACGCGGGGTTTTCATCCATCATGCGCCCAACGTTATCCTTGACCGCATCGGAGTCGTCCCCTACCTGAACGATAAATATTTTATGGGGATCAAGCTCGATGATCTTCTCAATACTAAGATTTTCAAGGAGGCTTTCCTCGCTGTCGGCTATGTTCACCGCACCGAGGTCGGACAGCATTTCACCAAGCACGGTCCCGCTGTTGTTTTTTGCGCGGATATAGCCTGCCGAAGCTCTGAGAAACAAAACGCTCCTCTCTCCCTCCGGCAGCTTTTCCATATCAAAATCAGTCATCAAGCTATCGATTTTCTCTTTTACTTTGGTGCCGTTTTTCTCATAAAGGTCACCTCTTCCCGTAATATCCGTACATATCTTCAGCATTTCAAGATAATCCTCAAAGCTGTCAACGTCAAAATACGCTACGGTGATGCCCGCGGACTCCAAAAGTCCCTTCATTTCCACGTTGGCGGCGGTGGATGCGCTTGCCAGAACAAAATCGGGGTCTGAAGCCAATAGCAGCTCCGTGTTCGGGGATTTTGTCGCCCCTATATTCACGGCATCCCCCATATCAAGTCCGAAATCATCCCACGCATCATCTGCAGATGCACACAGCTTACCGCCCGCAAGCATCCACACATCGGCAAAGCTTCCTATAAGCGCCGCGACCCTCTCGGGATTACGTTCTACCGTTATTTCCCTGCCCATGGCATCGGTGAAGGTAACGGAGGTTTCGGAGTGGGCGGCTTTTTCACCGTCACCGCAGGAAATAAGAGAAAAAGCAGAAAATATCAGAGAAAAAACAAGAATTAACGCATTACTTTTCAATAATCTTACTTTGAACATAGTCAAATCCGAGTCTTTCAATGGTCTCAGCAAATCTTTCCCCCTTGACACCCTCGTCGCGGAAGAGATTCATTGCTTTTTCGATCGCCTCAAGTACTGCCTCTTCGGATGTGAACACAGCCTCAAGAGCACGGCCTCTCTCGCCCTTCTTGCCCCAGCGTCCGCCGATACATATCTTATAGCCGGATTCTGCTTCATTCATAACACCGAAGGGACATTTTGCAAAGCATCTTCCGCAGTTATTGCAAAGTGCTTCGTCGAAGGTGATCTTACCGTCAACCACCCTTGCCGCCTTCATGGGACAGCCCGTCTCGATCACGCACTTCTTGCATCCGCGGCAAAGCTCGTACTTCGGCTTCACAACTCTCTGACCGATAACACCCACGTCGTTAAGATCGGGCTTTACACAGTTATTGGGACATCCGCCCACAGCTATCTTGAATTTGTGAGGGAGCGCCACGTCGTGGCACTTAACGTAAAAGTTTTCGTGGATCTTCAGGCTGAGTGAATATGTATCGATAAGACCGAACACGCAGGTGGTTCCCTTACAGGACACGACGGGTCTGACCTTCGCTCCCGTACCGCCCGTCTCAAGTCCTCTTTCCTTGAGGAACAGAACGAGATGAGGGATATTACCGTAGGGAACACCCTGGATCTCAATAGTAAGGCGGCTTGTCATTGCAACCTCGCCGGAGCCGTAGCGCTCAGCGGCTTCCGCTATGGACTTTACTTCATCAGTCGTGATCTTACCGTTTCTCGTGATGACACGGATGTTGAACACGTCGGGGTATCTCTTATCTCTGAGACAACCGAGTCCTTTGACCTTTGTTATCTGTTCAGCCGTAAGCTCACCGACCTTTTCGGTCATTCCAAGTGTTTCAAATACTGTTTTATTATCCATGGTTAATCTCACTTTCGAGGTTTCCAAAATTTTATTGATAACTGCTGTCACTATTGAAAACGGATGAAAAAAATGCTATAATCTTCAGTAACATCAACACATTTATGATACCACAATTTTTATACTGTGTCAAGAAGTTTAGTGTAAAAGCCGATTTTACAAACTACACGGAGTTCGGGAGGATTTTATGGGTGTTTCAATGTTCAGCGAAGCTTTCAGAGAGCTTTTCCCCTTTTGGGACGGGATCACTGATGAAGAAAGGCAGTTCATTTGTGATAATTCCAAGGCTCTTACATACCAAAAAGGAGCAACCGTACACGACGGTGAGGAATGCTTAGGTGTAATATTTATTAGAAGCGGTTGTCTCAGGGTTTACATACTGTCCGAAGAAGGAAAAGAAATTACTCTGTACCGTCTGCATAGCGGGAACCTTTGTATGCTTTCTGCTTCCTGCGTTCTGCAGAGCATCACCTTTGACGTTCACGTTGATGCGGAGGAAAACAGTGAGTGCTACGTGATCAGCGGCTGGGCATATTCCAAGGTGTCCGAAAGCAACTCAAATATCAAGATATTTAATCTCGAAACCGCGCTCAGCAGATTTTCCGACGTAATGTGGGTCCTTCAGCAGATTCTCTTTATGAGTATGGACCGTCGGCTTGCCATTTTTCTCCTTGACGAGTCCTCACGCACGGGCAGTGATGTTATAGAATTAACACACGAGCAGATCGCCAAATACATGGGATCTGCCCGTGAGGTGGTATCAAGAATGCTTAAATATTTTAGTTCAGAGGGTATTGTGAACTCTTCCCGCAAGGGTGTACGAATCACCGACAAGAAGCGTCTTCGCGCCTTAGCCCTTTAACATTGCAAGGATCTGTGCCTTGGGACGCGCACCTGTGGACTGATTTGCAATTTTACCGTCCTTCAGCACTACGAGAGTGGGGATACTCATTACGCCGAAAGCCTGTGCAAGAGCGGGCTCGTTATCTACGTTGATCTTACCGATCACGTATTCGGGATGCTCGTCGGCAATTTCCTCGAGAATGGGAGCTACCATACGGCATGGTCCGCACCAATCTGCGTAAAAATCAAGGAGAGTGGGTTTATTTTCGTTCTTTACGGATTCGAAGTTTTCTGATGTGATCTTAAGTGTTGACATAGAATTTATCCTTTCTTTGGTTGATTTATTTCTTTTTACGTCTTTATTATACCCTATTTTTAACCTAATTTCTGTGACCAAGTCACAAAAAGCTTTGCGTTTTCACGAAAACACAAAGCTTTTTCTTTTATTACTTAGATGACTAAAATTCCTTTGATAAAAATGGAAAGTCCGATGACAATGAGAATCACACCGCCGAGGATACCCGCTTTCCCTGCAAGATGAGTACCCGCTTTTTTGCCGATGGCGAGACCGCCGAGGCAGATAAAGAATGTTACCGCACCGATGGTAATGCAGGAAAGAAGCGCCTCCGCAAGATTATATTCAGAAATCGTAAAGCCTACGGAAAGGGCATCGATGGACGTTGCAACTCCCTGAACAAGCAACGCGCCGAGACACGCCGCACACATTTTCTCCTCACATTCACCCTTGTTCTTTATTCCTTCTATGAGCATTTTTCCGCCGATAAACGCAAGTAAGATAAGAGCGATGTAGGGAATGCACTTTTCAAAAATCTCAAAATATCCGACTAAAGTATGTACACATACCCAGCCGATCATGGGCATCAAAAACTGAAAAAGAGCAAAAATTCCCGCAATACCAAGCATTTTAGGTTTCTTCATGCACTTCTCGTTAAGACCGTTGGCAAGAGATACGGAGAAAGCATCCATAGCGAGACTAAATCCGAGTCCTATACTGAATACAAAAAACGAAAGATCTATATTCATCAATAACTCCGTTCCACGTTGCAGGCACTGATACACAAAATGCTGTCAGTGCCTGCTGAATTTGTCAATTTCAATTATAGAATCGCGTCACCTTCGGGAGTGAAGAGAGGAAGCACTTCAAGGTAGATGATATCATCCCTCTTTGCGGCATCACCCTCGGCAAGCACGGTAAGCTTACCTACAACGTTGCCGCCTACTGCTTTCGCAAGGCTTTCAAGCGCCGCCAAGCTCTCGCCTGTGGAGATAACGTCATCAACAATAAGTATTCTCGCGCCCTTCATGATGGCAGCATCCGCGCCGTCGAGAATAAGCTTCTGCTCACCCTCTGTAGTGATGCTTCGAACGCTCACTTCAACGGGGTCGGTCATGTAGAGCTTCGCCTTCTTACGGGCGAGACAATATCTGCGGTTTCCGTCAAGACGGGACATTTCGTGAGCAAGGGGAATACCCTTTGCCTCTGCTGTGAGAATGTAATCGTATTCGGGAGCCTTCTTCAGGAGCGCCTCAGCACAAGCTGTTGTAAGCTCTGTATCACCGAACATGATAAATCCCGCAATTGAAAGGTTTTCGTTAAGGGGACAGAGCATAAGCTCACGCTCAAGTCCCGCTATTGTCATCTTATATGATTTTTTGCTCATAGCTATTCCCTTCCGTTTACGCTCTGAGAGTAATACCCAGCTTTTCTTCAAGAGCCTTGAGGATCTTTGCAGCAACCTTGTCAGCTTCCTCGACAGTAAGGGTCTTCTCTCTGTCACGGAGCATTACGGCAAAGGATACACTCTTCATATTTTCGCCAATCTGAGCACCGCGGTAGATATCGAAGAGCTCAACGGACTCAAGGAGCTTTCCGCCTGCGTTCTTAATTACCTCAGCGATGGTGCCAACCTCAAGTGCTTCCTCACAAACGAAGGAGAAGTCTCTCTCAACTGCGGGGAACTTGGGAACGGGCTTATAATCCATCATAAGGCGTCTTTCCTCAAAGAGAGTGGCAAAATCAAGCTCACAAACGTAAACCTGCTCTGCGATGTTATATTCCTCGGCAACGAGAGGATGGATCTGACCGAGAACACCAAGCTCGCGGCCGTTTACAAGCACCTTTGCGCATCTTCCGGGATGGAAAGCGTTCTCATCGGAGCAGGAGATATACTTTGTATCAGCGATAGCGGCAATGTCGATGATAGCATCTACGATACCCTTGAGCTCGTAGAAGCCATCAGCACCCTTGGCGCCGTTCTTGTAGAAGCCTACAGTAATCTTCTTTCTCTCGTCGGGAAGCTGACCTGCCACCTCAGAGGGGAGGTAAACGTTTCCTGCCTCAAAGAGATAAACGTCGCGGTTCTTAACGGAAGCATTAGCGGAGAGAACGTTCATCATGGAGGGAACAACGGTGGTTCTCATAACGGAGGTGTCTTCTCCGAGAGGATTTGTGATAACAACGGAATTACGGCGGACGTCATCCTTCGCCATTCTGATCTTATCGTAGAACTTGGGGCTGATGAAGGAGAATGTCTGTACCTCGTCGATACCCATACCGAGAAGCATATCGCGCACCTTTACATCAAACGCCTGGGCGGGAGTTCTCATACCTGTGCCGAACACGCTGTCAACGGTGGACTCAATATCGTTGTAGCCGTAGATACGGATAACCTCTTCGGCAAGGTCGTTCATGCTTTCGATATCGATTCTCCATGTGGGAGAGGTAACGGTACCGTCTGCGTTGACTGTAAATCCGAGAGATGCGAGAATTTCTTCCATCTTCTCCTGCGGGATAGCCGTACCGAGGAAAGCGTTGATCTTGTCTGCTTCAAGGGGAAGCACTACGGGAGCCTTCTTTTCGGGATAAACGTCGATAAGGCCGTCGACCACATCACCTGCGCCGAGAAGACGTACAAGCTCACAAGCGCGCATAAGTGCGGGGATGGTGTTCTCGGAGTCAAGTCCCTTCTCAAAACGGGAGGAAGACTCGGTTCTCATGCCGAGTGCCTTCGCTGTGCGGCGAACACTGCCGGGATGGAACATTGCGGACTCAAATACAACGGTTACAGTGTCGTCTGCGATACCGCTGTTGGCGCCGCCCATAACGCCTGCAAGGGCAACGGGCTTCTTCTCGTCGGCGATAACCAGCATATCACCGTTAAGATTATGCTTGATGTTGTCAAGAGTTACGTATTCTTCACCCTCGGCAGCACTTCTAACAACGATCTTCTTACCGTCGAGGCACTTGTAGTCGAAGGCGTGCATGGGCTGACCGTACTCAAGCATTACATAGTTTGTAATATCAACGATGTTGTTGATGGGGCGAACGCCTGCCGCGCGGAGTCTCATTCTGAGCCAGAGGGGAGAGGGCGCGATCTTTACGTTCTTTACAACCTTTGCGGAGTAGCGGAAGCACTTTTCGGTGTTGGCTACCTCTACGCCGATGTAGTTTGCGATGTCATCGCCGTCACCTGCATCCTCGCCGAAGGAGAGCTTAGGGAGCTTCATCTCCTTGCCGAAGGAAACGGCGCTCTCTCTTGCAAGACCGATCATGGAAAGGCAATCGGGACGGTTGGAGGTGATCTCGAACTCAACCGCTGTGTCAGAAAGCTCAAGAGCATCGTGAATATCCGTGCCTACGGGAGTGTCACCGAGACCTACGTGGTTAAGAATAAGGATACCGTCCTCAACAGCGCCGGGCATATCGTGAGTTGTAAGATTAAGCTCTCCAATGGAGCAAAGCATACCCTCGGAGACCTCGCCGCGAAGCTTACCCTTCTTTATCTTGATACCGCCGGGGAGATGTGAGCCGTCGGTTGCAACGGGAACGACAGCGCCTTCAAACACATTTGATGCACCTGTTACGATCTGGAGAGGTGCTTCTCTGCCTACGTCAACGGAGCAGATAACGAGATGGTCGGAGTTGGAGTGGGGGGTAACGCTGAGGATGCGGCCTACAACAACGCCTGAAATATCCTCACCGAGTGTCTCATAGCCCTCAACCTTGGAGCCTGTGAGAGTGAGCTTGTCACAGTATTCTTTTATGGAAACGTCCGACATATCGGTGAAATCGGACAGCCACTTCATTGATAAAATCATAAATGATTTCCTTTCTATAGTTGTATGACAAAATTAACTGTATAATTATTTTTTACTTAAGTTTACTTCTGATGTATGTTTCAAGGACATCAACGGGCAAGTCTCCCGAGTTTCCGTTCACCACTATATCCGCGTGCCAACGGGAAGGCTCAACAAGCTCGTTATGACGGAATCTTACTGTATCTATATACCTATCCGTTACTTCATCAAAGCTTTGACCGAATCCTGTAAATCTCCGTATGCGGCGGACAAGTC
Organism: Clostridia bacterium; assembly: GCA_017531765.1. Taxonomy (GTDB): domain Bacteria; phylum Bacillota; class Clostridia; order Oscillospirales; family CAG-272; genus RUG11130. The sequence continues at coordinate 63,599 of JAFXKJ010000019.1, read as the reverse complement.
TTTCGTCGCTGTCAAGATCTACGAACACCTTGAAGTCAAGCCTTGAACGAATCTCTTCCAGATGAAGCGCGAACAGTCCTTCGATTATGAGAAGTTGATATTCAGCCTTTGACAACTCATTTTCCACGTCTGCCTGCAATCTGTCAACTTCAAGCGCATCGGGATGATTATGCTCCACATAGGTTTTCCCCGAAATGGGAGCCACGGTATAAGAAAATGGCTGACGGTAATATGAATCCATGTGTAAAAGGCGGGCAGTGCCCCCGAATCTTTCGCACAGCTTCTCTGCAAGTGTCGTCTTTCCGCTGCAGGTGCCGCCCGCAATACCTATAACAAACATTTCCGAAGCCTCCTAAACAAAAGAAATCAGAACTGGTGGAGGAATCTTACGTCGTTCTCGTAGAGGTGACGCATATCGTCAATGTGGTACTTGAGCATTACGATTCTCTCAACTCCGAGACCGAATGCAAAGCCGCTGTATACCTCGGGGTCGATTCCGCAGTTGCGAAGTACCTGAGGATGTACCATACCGCCGCCGAGGATCTCGATCCAGCCCTCGCCCTTGCAAAGTCTACATCCCTCGCCGCCGCAAGCAAAGCAGGAAACGTCGATCTCTGCAGAAGGCTCTGTGAAGGGGAAATGGTGGGGACGGAAACGTATCCTTGTTTCCTCACCGAACATTGTCTTGGCAAAGGACTCAAGAGTACCCTTAAGGTCACCCATGGTAACTCCCTTGTCAACTACAAGTCCCTCTACCTGATGGAAGAGAGGAGAGTGTGTTGCGTCAACCGCGTCGGAACGGTAAACGCGTCCGGGAGAGATGATCTTGATGGGGGGCTGAGTCTTCTCCATAACTCTCGCCTGAACGGGAGAGGTCTGTGAACGGAGGAGGATATTATCTGTAATGTAGAATGTGTCCTGAGTGTCTCGTGCGGGGTGATCCTCAGGAATGTTAAGTGCCTGGAAGTTGTAGTAGTCGTACTCTACCTCGGGTCCCTCTGCTATCTCGTAGCCCATACCGAGGAATATCTCCTCAAGCTGTCTCTGAACGAGGCTGATGGGGTGCATCTTACCGACACTCACCTTTTTTGCGGGAACGGTAACGTCGATCTTTTCGCTCTCAAGCTTTTTCTGAAGTGCTTCGGCAGCAGCGCTTTCGCGGCGGGATTCAAGCTTAGCTTCGATATCTGCACGGATCTCGTTAGCCATCTGACCGATAACGGGTCTTTCCTCGGCGGAAAGCGCACCCATTCCGCGGAGTACCGCTGTAAGCTCACCCTTCTTACCAAGGTACTTGATTCTGAGAGCCTCAAGGTCAGCTCCGCTTTCGCTTATAGCGGCAGCCGCCTCTTCGGCAATTTTTCTGAGTTTCTCTTTCATTTGATGTATCCTTTCAATAGGCTTAATTATTATATTATTGTAATTCCGATATTATCCGCTGTGTGAAATTCCCGCGAAAAAACAAAAAATCCCGCGTTAAAACAACGCGGGACGGAAAAATCAGATTTTCCGCGGTACCACCCGAAATTCCGGCATGAGCAGGCACTCACTTCCGCTGTAACGGGCAGACCCGCGCAAGGCTTATCACCCTGCGACTCCGAAGGGAAAGGCAAGTTACGGGGGTGTAACCGTCTCACAGCCAAGGACGGTATCTCTTTAACACCTGATGCCGCACAGCCGACTTCATCAGCGATTTCTATCAGAAATATTATGTGTACCCGATTAGTATATCACATATTCTTTTGAATAGCAACAGTTTTTTCAAATTTTTACGTATTTTTCGGAATGGAAACATAAAAAAAAGCATATAAATGCCTTGGCTGAATTCAAACAAAACCGAAAAATGAAAGGAAACAAGATATGAGCACAACCAATGAGCTTTTTACCGTAAAACTTGACACGGGAATGCCTCACGAGATCTCCGAGGACTTTTCTCTGCCCGACTATATGCCCGAGGTCAGGCGGATCGTGTCATGCTGTGCATCCCCCGTCCCTGAAAACAAATACGTAGAGGGATGTGACGTGGTGCTTTCGGGCGTTGTCAATTACACCGTTTTATACATAGACTGCGACGGAAAGCTTAGCGCCGCCCATCTGAACAGCGAATACAGTGCAAACATCAGATGCGGCAACACCGATATGACCGGAATCTCCCGTGAAAGCATCGTATCAAGCACAAGCGTAACGTCCACCTCATGCAGGGCAATGGGACCGCGAAAGCTGTCTCTCGGATGCAGGCTTTATTCAAAAATATTTTCAGCCTCGGCGTATGTCTGCCGTGAATCGGTAAACGTTTCCTCGGAGGGCAGAACTCACAGTGCAACCACCGCTGACGAGCTGACGCTTGAAAGAAAGAAGCACGAAGCTGTATCAAGTTCGGTCACATCGACAAGACAGACGGGAGACGTATCGGGGGAAGTGAAGACCCATCCCGGGACAAAAATAATCGCTTGCGGCGGCGGTGCGGGTATCACAGACGTAAGAGTAGGTCACCGCGACGTTACCGTCAAGGGAGAAGTATGTCTCGACTTTATTACAGAAGATACCGCAGGGGACGTGGCTACTTTACGTATAAAAAATCCGATTGAAGAAATCATAACGGTGGGAAACATTTCGACCACAGACAGAGAAGCAAAAAACGCATCGGCAAACATCAGATGTGCCGCCATTACAGTCAGTGGAGGAGACGAAGGAGTTTACACCTGGAATATGGAATATGATATCGACGTAATTCACACTTCACAGAGAAACATTGAAGTAACGGACGACATTTACTCGACGAAATATGAAACGGAGACCGAGACGGAAAGTCTCACACCTATAGTATGTCTGAAAAACAGCAACTCACGACTGAGTGTCAGCGGTACAAAGCAGGTTCCGCCAAACGCAGACAGGCACGTGGGACACGTTGCGGGCAAGGTAACAGTTGACCGGGCGGAATGCTCTGCTGACGGAAAGCTGTCTCTCAGCGGAAGCTGTACGGTATACGTTGTAACGGTAGGCGGCGGTGAGATAACTATGGAGGAGGTAAATCTCCCCGTGAAATTCGACTGTCCCTGTGAAAAAAGCGACGGTATGAAAAACGTAATCTGCGAAGCATCGGTGATGTATGCCGACGGCAGACTTGACGGAGATAAGCTGACAGTAAATGCTGAGCTTTGTCTGTCACTCTTTGCGTACGCGGCGCTGAAGGAGGATCATATCAGCTCATGCTGTATTGACTCGGAAAGAGAGCTTGGCACACGTGGAAGCTGTGTGAAGATATACTTCCCCGAGGAAGGGGAAGAAATGTGGGACATCGGCAAGAAGTATCACTGCCGACTTGAAAAGATCACCCGCCTTGACAACGGCGGTACACTGATCGTCAGTTAAGCTTATTCTTTACAGTATATTATTTTCAGCGGTATATTATTTGATATACAGTAATTAACAGTCCACTTAGTTCCGCGGGATTTGCCGTCCCGGAAAGCCACCACTAAGTCTGCATAATCAACTATCTTGCGGTTTCTGACGATGAGCGCACCTCTGCCGTAGAGCTTATATTCGGGAAGGAATTCGGTATATTTAAGTCCCGCCGCTATGGCATATTCTTTAGCGGAGGTATCAACTCCCGCGGCACCTCCGCTGACGATCTCACAGGTATCTGCGGGAAGATATTCTCCTATATTATCAGTTTTTAGTTTTCGACTGCCTATTACTGCTGTTTTCATATTAATCTCCCAAAATTTCGTATACTTATTTTAAGTATACTTACAACATCTGCTCACATAAAAAGCTTATAATATATTTAAGCAAGATACCATTATAACCGGACATAGAAAAAACAAAATAAAAAAGTGCGCACAGCCGAAGCCGCACGCACAAAAAACGCAAACTCCGATTGTTGTCACACAAAACTTAACAAGCGATCAGCACAGCCGAACCCATAGCCAAGTGGAATTTGCATTTTTACAAATTCAGTATTGGTTATGGGTATAGGAAATAAAACCCCTATGAAAAAAATAAAGCGGCCGGTAAAAATTGCTTGTTAATTAAATTTTGTGTGACAACTTTATTATAACACGGTTCAAGTGTTTTTACAATAGTTTTTGTATGATTGGTGTTTTTATTTGAATTTCTGTTTTACGTAACAGAATGGTTTTATGTTAGCCCCCCGCAAACAAGGTTTCGAAGAAATGGTGAGGTTTGCCTGAAAATCGCGCGTTATGTCTGTAACCAACAGTTCCGACCACGTTTGTAGGGGCGACCCCATGTGGTCGTCCCACTTCGCTCGGTTACAGACTGTACGTTAGGCGATAACTAAACCTTCCCCAATGGGGAAGGGGGACCGCTTACGGTGGATGAGGTATTATGTTGGTGTTTGGTTTACTAATCACACGTTATTTTGTTACCTTACGTTAGGAACCATCTCAAACGCCGAAGTTTCCTCGCTTCGCTCCCTCCTTGGCTAACCCAATATTTTTTGTTGTCTCCGACAACAAAAATATTGGAAAAGGTTACGTTTTGCTTATAAATCGTATGTTTAACAATAAACTCCCGCGCCGTCCGTCGATTTTTTGTAGGGGCGGCACCGCAGGTGTTTGTCACATTCTGAGAATGTGGCAAATCCTATGTGATCGCCCGTTTCGTTGGTCTGTTACGTCGCGTTGAACGATAACTGTTTACGAAGCAAACGATACTGTCCGTTTCGTTGATCTATTACCGCACGTTGTGTCTATAACCTTACGTCAGGAACCATCTCGTTTCGCTTGCGAAACAGTCACGCCTGAAGTTTCCCTACTTGGCACCGCCAAGTAGTCCTCCTTTGGCTAACCCTATATTTTTTGTTGTCTCCGACAACAAAAAATATAGAAAAATCTTACGTTTTGCTTATAAATCGTACGTTTAATCTATCATCGTTGGAATGAGATTCTTCGAGGCTCAGAATGACACAGCCGGGGGCATTACTTACAACCTGCACGTTTGGCGATAATTTTTCGTTTGGATCACATATAACAAATTAGGGGACGATCTTCACCGTCCCCTAATTTGTTTTTACGTTATTCTGTTTACTCTTCTTGGTCTTTTCACTTTCCAAGCTCGTCGCTTCTCTTACGTGCCGCGTCGAATGCCGCCGCAACGGACTTGTCAAATCCCGTATCCGTCATTGCGTTAAGCGCCGCCTCGGTAGTTCCCTTTTTCGATGTCACTCTTGTACGGAGTGTTGCAGGATCAACACCCGTTTTCTTGATCGTCTCAGCCGTACCGATAAGAGTCTGCACCGCAAGCTCAAGCGCTAACTTTTCGTCCATGCCGTATTCCGCAGCCGCTTTTACCATTGCCTCCGCAAGTCTGCAGAAATATGCGGGTCCACTTCCCGAAAGTGCTGTTACCGCCGAGATCATATTTTCTTCCACACGTCTGATAAGACCGAGAGGTGCAAAGATAGCCTCGGTGATTTCGCCTTCCGCTTCAGTGCAGTTTTTGCCGAGAACGTAAACCGTTGCCGACTCACCCACTGACAGCGGCATATTAGGCATAAGTCTAACAACTCTGCCGTCATTTGTTGCCGCTTCAAGCTTCTCCGTTGAGATTCCCGCCATGATGGAAAGATACAGCTTATCTGCAGTGAAATACTCTCCGTACATTTCCACGGTTTCGGGGAAGACCTGCGGCTTTATGCCGAAAACGATAACCTCACAGTCCCCAATATCCGAAGGCTTACCGTGATTGACTCCGTACTTTTCAGCGGCTTCCGCGGCAACCTCGGGGAACGCTTCATTAATTATATATATATTGGTATTATCCGCAACTTCACCTGATAAAATACCGTCGATCATTGCTCCCGCCATGAATCCCGCGCCGATAAAGGCTATTTTTTTGTTAAGCTTCATTTTATTACCCTCTCACGTGGCCGTCGCCCTCGACGATGAATTTATATGATGTGATCTCGCGAAGTCCGAGGGGGCCTCTTGCGTGCATCTTCTGTGTTGAGATACCGATCTCCGCGCCAAATCCGAACTGGAATCCGTCGGTGAATCTGGTTGATGCGTTTACGTTTACGCTTGACGCGTCAACTTCAAGGGTAAATCTCCTTGCCGCCTCACTATCGGAGGTGATGATAGCCTCGGTGTGACCCGTACCGTAGCGACGGATATGCTCGATTGCCTCGTCGATTCCGTCAACAAGCTTCACTGCCATGTCAAGGGAAAGAAATTCGTCGGTGAAGTCCGTCTCCACAGCGGGGATGGCATCGGGGAAAATCTTGCAGATCTCGGGACAGCCGTGAACTGTAACTCCCGCGCTTTTCAGAGCATCGCATAGCTTTACTGCAAGGTCAACTCTGTCACGGTGGACAAGCAGAGTTTCAGCCGCGTTGCAAACTGCGGGACGCTGAGTCTTTGCGTTAATGAGGATCTTTTCAGCCATGTCACCGTCAGCAGATGCGTCAACGTAAATGTGGCAGTTGCCCACACCCGTTTCAAGAACGGGCACACGGCATCCGTCAACCACACGTCTGATTAGTCCCGCACCGCCGCGGGGGATCATAAGATCGATATATCCTCTGAGTGACATCATCTCGTCAACCACATCGTGTGACACGCCGCCGACAAGAGCGATGGCACTCTCGGGAATCGCGGTCTTTTTAAGCGCTTCTCGCATGACCTCAACGATGGCGGTGTTGGAGTTTATGGCACTTCCGCTTCCTCTGAGAAGAACTGCACTTCCCGCCTTGAGAGCGAGAACAGCCGCGTCAACGGTTACGTTGGGACGAGCCTCGTAGATCATTCCGATAACGCCGAGAGGAACTCTCACCTTTCTGATACGCAGACCGTTGGGTCTTGTGAAGCTTTCCACTTCGTCACCTACGGGGTCGGGAAGGGCGGCAACCTGGCGTGCCCCCTCTGCCATATCCGCGATGCGGGCTTCGGTGAGAGTGAGTCTGTCGATCATGGCATCGCTTGTTCCCTTCTCACGCGCCGCGTCAACGTCCAGCTTGTTAGCCGCAAGGATCTTTTCGTTTTCCGCGATCAAAGCCTCCGCTATAAAGCAGAGTGCTCTGTTCTTTTCTTCTGTTGTAGCTTTGGCAAGGCTTACGGAAGCTGTGCGTGCTTCTTTAGCCTGACTGAGTAATACGTCGTTCATATTTCTAACCGTGCCTTTATTTCAAAATTTCTTTCTAAAAAGTTCATCCGAGATCGGTAAGCACAAGATTGTCTTTATGCACCACGATCTCACTGTGACTGTCATGATTTCCTATAAGTCCCGCAAGCTCGAGACGTGAAATACCGACGACTCCCCGTCCCACCTGAACGTGGTCGCCTGATGTGAGTATCTTTACTACGTCACCTTCCGAGAAATCTCCCTCAACTGCGCAAACGCCCGGCGCAAGAAGACTCTTTCCGTGACTCATAAGCGCCTCTGCCGCGCCCTTGTCGATAAAGATATTACCCTTGGACGGCGCGTAGAATGCCATCCACTGAAGTCTCGTTTTAAGACTTCCGTCCGCCTTGAAAAGTGTTCCCTTTGCGGTGCCGTTTACTGCGTTTACGATAATGTTATCGTCCTTTGATGAGCAGATAAGCACGGGAACTCCCGCGCGGGTCGCCAAAGCCGCGCCCTTGACCTTCGTGATCATACCGCCCGTACCGTTTGCGCTTCCCGCGCCTCCCGCGTATGCCTCGATCTCCGGTGTGATTCGCTCAATTACGGGAATATGCTCCGCATCGTCGTATTTAGACGGATTCTTGGTGTAAAGTCCATCGGTATCCGTCATGAGAATGAGACGATCCGCATGGAGCATAGCCGCAACCTGTGCAGAGAGCGTGTCGTTGTCACCGACGCGAAGCTCTTCAACGGCGATGGTATCGTTTTCGTTTATTATGGGAACAGCTCCGCGGCTTAGAAGTATCTCAAGCGCGGAGAACGCGTTTTTATACCGTCTGTTGTCGGTGAAGTCGCCACGGGTCAGAAGGATCTGCGCCGTAACGTAACCCCTCTCGGAAAAAAATCTCGTATACTCCTCCATGAGAAGTCCCTGACCCACAGCCGCCGACGCCTGCTTTGCCGCAACGGAGGTGGGACGGGTGGTATAACCAAGTGCTCTGAATCCTGCGGCGATGGAGCCGGAGGTTACGATCACCGCATCATGTCCCATGTCCCGCACATCCGACACCTGACGTACTATGTTCATTATTTTTTCGCGGTCAATGTCTCCGCCCTTTGAAGTCAGCGAGCTTGTACCTATTTTTATTATAAACAGCTTTTTATTCATACGGAAGTATCCTTCCCAATTTTTTCTATTCTCCCGTTGTGGGAGCTGTATAATGGGTATTGTATCACAGCTTTTATGAATTGTCAACGAAGTGAGATACAATAATCAGCCGAACTTTATGCAGTGGCAGGTCACTCAGGCTTGATATTTCCCGCTTCTACGTTCTTGTCAATCAACCGATGGGTAAAATCCCACAGCACCTTTGACGCGCCGAGAGTCCGCTTTTGCCTTGACGTGACCTGAGTACGTGTCACTCCGTGCACCCTCCAGTCCACACCGCCGTTGGAATCGTTCAGAAGAAGTGGCTGAAGATTGTCCATGGCTCGGGCAAATCTCGCCTCGGGCGTATTCCCCTCTTCAAACTCGCGGAAAAGCTCCCGAAGCTCGTTTTTCTGCTCCGTCGGAAGTATACCGAAAATACGCTCCGATGCCGCGTCCTCTCTCTCCTTCTGAGTCGCGAGATTCACTTCATCGTAGGCATATGTGTCTCCCGCATCTATCTCAACGATATCGTGGATAAGAGCCATCATCATAGCCCGCATAACGTCAAAGTCCTCGTCAGCGTATTCGCGGAGCAGGTATATCATTATCGCCATGTGCCACGCGTGCTCGGCGTCGTTTTCTCTCCTGGTATATCCGGTAAGATGAGTTTGTCTGAATATGTTCTTTTCCTTGTCAATTTCAAGAATAAAATCAAGCTGCTGTTTCAATCTTTTTTCATCCATTATCTTTAACCCTCACAACCGAAATATTGACATTTATTATACCATATCTCACCTTGGTTGTAAACACAGGCATACAGAAAAAGCAGCAAATTTTCCTAAATTTCCAGAGTTTTATTATTTTTCCCTCCGTACTTGACAAAAAGCAAGTGCTTTTGATATAATTATGGCGGTCTGAAACGGTCACTTATCTCCGACGTTCAGACTCGGCACTTTTATTTTGAAAGGAAACTGAAAACATGGCACAGAAATATCCTTTTTCCGTATGGAACTATAATATCCGCGGAGATTTTGAACCTACAGAGGTTGACGTGTGGGCTGAGTGCGGTCTTACCGTCACAATGACTGAGAGAACCTTCTACGGTGAGCACGACATCACAACTCTCGTTCCCTTCCTTGACAGAGCCAATGAGAAGGGCATCAAGCTTATTTTCAACATTGTCGGTCTTACAAACGACGACTATGTTAAGATCGGCGAGGAGGAGTACGAGCGCCGTTTCGCTGAGGTTTATGAGATCGTCAAAGGTCACCCCGCACTTTACGGCTTCTACGTTGGCGACGAGCCCACGACCAAGGAGATGATCGACGCCTCCGTTGCTTGTCTCAGAATCCAGAAGAGGATCGCTCCCGAGCTTCGTCCCTACATCAACATTCAGGGTGCAAGCCCCTTCTTTGAGACTGAGGTATTCAGCGGCAAGACATTCAAGGAGTGGCTCTACGACGTTGCTGCGGAGACAGGATTCTCCAACTTCAGCTTTAGCCAGTACGAGCAGATGAACGATGACGCAGGAATTGATTTCTACTTCGACTCCATCAAGAATCTCGTTGAGGCGGCTGACCCCGCAAACGTGGACGTTTGGGGTTGTCTCCTTCTCAGCGCGCACTACCACTTCAGAGTTCCCTCTGAGTACGACATCATGTGGCAGATCACAACAAGTGCCGCCTGCGGATGCCGCGGTATGAACTGGTTCCGCTTCTACGACAGAGCGCACGGCCCCAACTATCACGGATCACCCGTTGACGAGTACGGATACAAGACCGAGCAGTACTATAAGCTCCTCCGCTGTCAGAGAAGATTCAACGATCACTACGGTGAGCTTCTCATGTCCCTGAAGCGTCAGAGCACGTACTTCATGGGTAAGCAGAGAGCCGATTATCCCATGTTTGGCGCAGACACTCACGATTACGTTGAGATGATCAAGGCTGAGAGAGAAGCTATCGTAAGCTTTTACAAGGCTGAGGACGGGACAGAGTATATGGTTCTCGTAAACGCCGATCAGAAGAAGGACGGCGTATTCAAGATCTATTTCGACCGTGAAAAGTGCAACCTTGTTGAGGTGCTCTTCAACGGCACGAAGGACCTTCCCTACCACTACGGTAACACCAAGGATCACTGGGACGGTCAGTGGCTCTATCCCGGTCAGATGTGCATCTACCGCATCGACAAGAAGTAATTTAGTTTTCTTAAATCCCTCATGTAATCATGGGGGATTTATTCATTCAAGCATCTCCCATATTAGCCTTCCCCAGCGGGGGAAGGGGGACTATTTCGACGGCGAAATGGTGGATGAGGTGTTGATCTATCGTTTCACTTGCGAAACAGTTGCGACTAAATGTGTTCTTACAAACATTACGTAATATCTATCATCCTACGTTAAGAACCATCTATTTCAATTCCCCGACTTTTCTTCACCGAAAGCTGTTCCCGTTTTTCATCGATTTTTATCAAACGATTGACAAACGGGGGAGTATTTGCTATAATTCAAATCAGTAAATATTATTATCAAGAAAGGATTTTCAATCATGGCTGAAAAATACCCCTTTGGCACCTGGATATACAATGTCCTCGGTGACTTCACCCCCGACGAGCTTGACCGATGGAAGGAATGCGGTATCTCTCTGTCCGTTACGGAAAGGACCTTCTACGGCAAGCACAATATTGCCGATCTTATCCCCTTCCTCGACAAGGCTGAAAAGCTTGACATCAAGCTGGTTGCAAATATCGTAGGACTTACCAACTATGATATTCTTAAGATGACTGATGAAGAGTACGAGGCTCGTTTCCGTGAGGTATACGGTATTCTCGGAGGTCATCCCGCACTCTACGGCTTCTACGTTGGTGACGAGCCCGGCAACCGTGAGATAATGGAAGCAAGCGAAAGATGTCTCAGAATCCAGAAGAAGGTCGCGCCCGAGCTTACTCCCTTTATGAACATCTCAGGTCATACTCCCGGCTTCAGCGAGGAAGTGTTCGGCGGCAAGAGTTTCTTCAACTGGATGAAGGACCTGTCCGACGAGCTGGGTCACATGAGCTTCAGCTTCAGTCAGTATAATCAGATGGTAGCCGACGAGTATATCGATATGTACTACGAGTCCATCAAGGCGATTGTTGATGCCGCAAAGTACACCAAGATCGACATTTGGGGATGCTTCCTCCTCAGCGCGCACTACAATTTCCGTGTTCCCACAGAATACGAGATCATGTGGCAAATCACCACAGGTGCGGCTCTCGGCTGTCGCGGTGTATTCTGGTTCCGTTTATATGACAGAGCACACGGTCCCAACTATCACGGTTCTCCCATTGACGAGTACGGATATAAGACCGAGCAGTTCTACAAGCTCCTCCGCTGTCAGAGAAGATTTGCCGACCACTACGGTGAGCTTCTCATGTCTCTCAGATTCAAGGATGCTTACTTTATCGGCAAGCAGAGAGCGACATACCCCATGTTCGGCTACGGTACTCACGATATGGTCAGTGAGATCAGAGCTGACCGCGACGGTATCGTAAGCTTCTTCGAAGATGAAAACGGCAAGGAATATATGTGCCTTGTTAACGCAGATCAGAACACCAACGGTGTTTACAAGATCTTCTTTGACCGTGAGAAGTGCGACCTTATTGAAGTTCTCTTCAACGGAAAGCAGGGTTCTCCTTATAACTTTGGAAACACCAAAGATCACTGGGACGGTCAGTGGCTCTATCCAGGTCAGATGTGCATCTACCGCATCGACAGAAAGTAACATTAAAGTAATATTCAAAAAATGCTCCACTACCTTTGGTTTGGGGCATTTTTTGAATTAAAAAGCATTTGCAATTTCATTTATTCTATTGACAATCCATCACGTTACAGATATAATGAACTCAAACGGCGAATGTTACCGTAAAAAAGCTATTCGCTCCATTGATGCGAAAGTAAAACCTCGAAAGGAATTTATAAACATGGCACAGAAATTTCCCTTTTCAATGTGGAATTATAACTCTCCAAGTGACTTCACACCGGATGAAGTAAACCTTTGGGCAGATTGCGGTATGACTCATCCCATGCTCCCCAAGGTTATGACAGTAGATGAGCTGCCTACACTTATTCCCTTCCTTGATCGAGCAGATGAGCTTGGGCTTAAGTGTATCATCTGCTGTAAAGAGCTTTCCCTCATCAGACGACAGGAGCTTGACATAAGCTCTTTCTACGTTCTCGGTCCCGAAGGATATGAAGAACTTTTCCGCCGTGCCGTTGAGCTTGTGGGCAATCATCCCGCAACTTACGGTTTCTATATCGGTGACGAGCCTCTCGGTGAACAGTTTATGCACGGAGTTACCGAAAGCTACAAGATCATGAGAAAGGTAGCACCTCATCTCAATCCCTTCGTAAATTACCGCGACGGTACTCCCTACTTCCCCGCATCCTATTTCGACGGCAGGACATTTGAAGAATGGGTAGACTATATCGGCAACGATCTCGGTGTAGGCTTCGTAACTCTTGATGAGTACGGTCCCATGATCAACGACAATCTTATCCCCTCATATCTCAGATCAATGAGAGATTACATTGCCGCTTCCGAAAAGGCCGGCAGCAGTCTCGACGTTTGGGCTAACCTTCTTTCCAGCGCTCACTACGCATATCACTTGACAAGTGAGATCGACCTTCGTTGGCAGCTTCATACCGCTGTACTCTGCGGATGCCGCGGTGTAATGTGGTTTAGATTCTACGACAGACTTCAGGGTCACGAGTATTACGGCTCTCCTATTGACGTCTACGGCAACAAGACCGACACATATTACGGAATGCTCCGCACTCAGAGAATGTTCAACGATCAGTACGGCGAGCTTATGATGACTCTTAAGAGAAAGAGCACCTACCACATCTGCAAGGACTTTGGAGTTTATCCCGTTTTTGACAAGAACACCTACGATTCTCTCGATATAAAGACATTTGAGAATTCTCTCATCAGCTTCTTTGAGGACGAAAACGGAAACGAGTATTTTGCTCTCGCAACTCTCATTAAAGAGTATTATTCCGCATATAAGATCACCTATGACGAGAGTAAGTACACTCTCACCGAGCTTATCATGAACGGAAAAACCGAAATCCCCTACAAATCCGATGATCCCGATGCTGAGGATTGTACCTTCTTCCTCTATCCCGGTCAGATGAGACTTTTCAGAATTGACAAAAAATAACTTTCTTCGAAAGGAATACTATCATGGCACAGAAATTTCCGTTTACAATGTGGGTATACAACCCCTACACCGATTTCACTCCCGATGAGATTGACCTGTGGGCTGACTGCGGTATGTCACACCCCATGTCTCCCGCTGTTTACAACACCGAACAGGTAAAAGAACTCATTCCCTTCCTTGACAGAGCAGAAGAGAGAGGCATCAAGCTTATTGCAAACTGCCGTCACCTGGGTCTTCCGGCATACGAACACTTTCATCATTCCGTTCTTATCACTCAGGGTCCCGAGGCTTACGAAAAGCTCTTCCGCGAGGCATATGAGATCATAGGCTCACATCCCGCGCTTCACGGCTTCTACGTTGCAGACGAGCCTATGCGTCCTCAGTTCTTCGACGCGGTAACTCTTTGCTACGAAATTCAGAAAAAGGTCGCTCCCGAGCTTCATCCCTTCGTAAACCTGAGAGGTGAGACTCCCGACTTTGAGCCGAGCGAGTTCAGAGGCAAGACCTACGAGGAATGGGTGAAGTACATAGGTCAGGATCTCGGAGTATCCTTCGTTACTCTTGACAACTACGGTCCCATGATCAACGACAACCTTCTCACCGGTTACTTCCATGCTATGAAGGGTGCGGTAGAGACCTCTATGAAGGTTGGCGGTCCCGAGGTTTGGAATAATCTTCTTTCAAGCGCTCACTACGCTTACAAGATCCCCACAGAAAACGATATCCGTTGGATGATCAACACATCCGCTGCCTGCGGATGCCGCGGCGCTATGTGGTTCAGATTCTATGACAGAGTTGAGGGTTACGATTACTACGGTTCTCCCATTGACGAGTTCGGTAACAAAACCGAAAACTACTACGCTATCATGCGTTGTCAGCAGAGATTCAACAATCAGTTCGGCGAGCTTCTCATGAGCCTTAAGTTCAAGAAAGCGTTCCATCTCGGCATCGATTACAAGGCTTATCCCGCGTTCGTTGACGGCTCACACGACCTTATCAGACTCAGCAATTACGACAATGCCGTCGTAAGCTTCTTCGAGGACGAGAATGGCGTTGAGTATATGTGTATGGTAAGTATGCACCGCGACAGAATCTCATCTCACAAGATTTTCTACGATGAGTCAAAGTGTAAGGTACACGAGATGATCCTTAACGGTAAGAGAGTAGACTACTTCCCGCCTACCGACCTTAACAGTCCCTACGGAGACTTCTCTTTTATCCCCGGTCAGATGAGACTCTTCAGAATAGACAGAAAGTAATGTTAATTTAGAGGGCGTACCCAATATGAGTAAGCCCTCTGTAAAAATAAACTGTCCCGTTTGACAGGTTCCTGAAATAATCTATCCAAAAGGCGGTAACAATATGGCACGCTTCCCTTTTTCCACATGGATATATAATCCCATCACCGATTTCACTCCCGACGAGCTTATACTCTGGGCTGAGGCAGGTTTGACAGTACCCTTTGCTCCGAGAACATATATTGATAAGCACGAGCCCGAACTTCTGATTCCTTATCTTGACAAGGCTCATGAGCTTGGAATGCAGCTTATCATCAACTACGAGGACTTCACATTCCAATACATGAAAAGAGACGGCGAGGAGAAGTATGCTGAAAATTTCCGCAAAGTCTACGAGTGTCTCAAAGGACACCCTGCTCTGTTCGGTTTCTTTACAGGTGACGAACCCAATAACCGAGTTGAGTTTGAGATGTGCGACAAGTGCTACAAGGTTCAGAAATCCATTGCTCCCGAGCTGAGTCCGTACGTAAACCTCATCGGAGGTATGGCGTTTAAGACTCCCTCCCAGCTCCTTGACATGACTCTCGAGGAATGGTTTGAAAGAATCAAGAAGCTTGGCGTTGATTTCGTCAGTCAGGATGCCTATTATCCCATGCTTGACGACTACAGCGTCAAGGATTATCTTATTCAGATGAAGATCATCATTGAAGCGGCAGAAAAAGCGGGCGTTGATGTCTGGACGAATATGCTTTGCAGTGCTCACGACGTTTTCCACGCGCCAAACGAGGCTGAGGTAAACTGGCAGATCAACGTTGCGGCTGCTCTCGGTTGCCGCGGCGGTATGTGGTTCCGCTTCTATGACAGACCTGTCGGATTTGACTATTTCGGCTCGCCCATTGACGAGTTTGGCAATAAAACAGAACTTTACTACCACATTCTCCGCGCTCAGCGACGCTTTAGAGCAAATTACGGTGAACTCTTTATGTCGCTTAAACGAAAGAGCACATATATGACAGGCTACAAGGAAAGAAACGTTTATCCCCAGCCATCTCCCGCTGACCACGACCTTGTTACGGTAAGAGGCTACGAAGAGGGTGTGATCAGCTACTTCGAGGATGAGGCCGGTAAGGAATATATCTGTATTGCCAACTCTTCACTTGAATTCAGAGCATCTTGGGAGCTTGTGTTCGATCCCGAAAAGTGCCGTGTAGCTGAAGTATATGCGAACGGAAACGAGTGGCGTTATCTTTATACGGAAAAAGATAAAAGCTCTTCCGAGGTTGTAATGCACGTAGGACAGATGAGACTCTTCCGTATTGACAGAAAGTAATAACATTTCGGGGGTTACCCTCCTTTACTCAAAAAATTTTTTACTCTTTTGCCTTGACAACCACTATCGGCGTTGATATAATGTACTAACTACGAAAATCTGTTCCGAGGCAACTCGGACATACTGTAAAGGACGGTATTTTATTATGTCAAAATATCCTTTTTCCACATGGATATATAATCCCCTCAGCGATTTCACTCCCGACGTGCTTGAAGTTTGGGCTCATGCGGGCATGAACGTTCCCATGACTCCCAAAATGTACTACGGCAAGGACGATCCAACAAGTCTCATCCCTTGGCTTGATAAGGCTGAAGCACTCGGTATGCAGCTTATTATCAATTACGAGGACGTAAGCTACGGAGATTACATCCGCATCGGCGCCGAAGAGTATGAGCGCCGCCTTTCCGAGATCTACAATGTTCTGAAAGGTCACCCCGCACTTTACGGTTTCTACGTAGGCGATGAGCCCGACTCGGCAGAAGAGCTTGAAGCTACCGTACAGTGCTACAAGATCAACCGTAAGGTCGCTCCCGAGCTTAAGGCTTACACAAATCTTATCGGCACCATGCCCCGAAAGGGTCCCGAATTCTTCGGCGGCAGAACTCTTACCGAGTGGTTCAAGTATTTCAAGGAAGAAACAGGCGTTCAGATACTCAGCCAGGACCTTTACAATCCCCTCATCAACGACATAAGCGTAGGCTGGCATTTTGAAGAAGTCAAGACCATGGTGGAGGCTGCCGAGGCGGCCGGTGTTGAGCTGTGGGCAAATATGCTCTGCAGCGGTCACGATGCTTTCCGTGCTCCAAGCGAGCTTGACATCCGTTGGCAGATCAACGTTAATGCGGCTGTAGGCTGCCGCGGCGGTATCTGGTTCCGTATGTACGACAGAGCTCTCGGTAACGAGTACCACGGCTCTCCCATTGACGAGTACGGTAACAAGACCGAGGCTTACTACGGTATGTGCCGTTCACAAAGACGCTTCACCGATCATTACGGCGAGCTTCTTATGAGCCTCAAGAGACAGTCTACTTACATGACAGGTAAGGACAGAGGCGTATATCCCATGCTTACCGATGACGCTCACGATCTCGTTAAGATCGACGGCTATGAAGAAGGCGTTGTAAGCTTCTACACCGCAGAGGACGGCAAGGAATATATCTGTATGGTAAACGCATCTATGCAGTTCCTCGCAACTTGGAAGTTTGAATTTGACAGTGAAAAGTGCTCCGTAAACGAGGTGCTTTTCAACGGTACGGTAACACGCCCCATGGAAAATCTCGGTCAGGTCCTCTACGCAGGTCAGATGAGAATGTACCGCATCGACAGAAAGTAATAAAAACTAAAGCAGATTCCGATAAACGGGGTCTGCTTTTTTCGTAAAATCACACGTTATTTCTTGATTATTCCGCAAATAATTGATATAATATATTTAATATACTTAATATAATTATCTTGGAGGTTTACGCAAAATGGACATTAATGACGTACTTTCAAAGGTCGACCACACCCTTCTCTCACAAAGCGCAACGTGGGAAGAGATAAAAGCTGTCTGTGATGACGGTATGCGCTACGGCACTGCCTCAGTCTGCATTCCGCCGTCATACGTAAAAAAAGCAAAGGATCACGTGGGAGGTAAGCTGAAGATCTGTACGGTCATCGGTTTTCCCAACGGCTACTGCACACCTGAGGTAAAAAGGCTTGAGACCGCTATTGCTGTGGAAGACGGAGCCGACGAGATCGATATGGTAATAAACATAGGTCTTGTGAAGGAAGGTAACTTCGATGCCGTTCTTAACGAAATACGCGCCGTTAGAAGCGCTTGCAGAGAATGTGTGCTTAAAGTTATAATCGAAACCTGTCTTTTGACAGATGAAGAAAAGATTGAGATGTGCCGCGTGGTCTCCCTCTCGGGTGCAGATTATATCAAGACCTCAACGGGCTTTGCCGGAGGCGGCGCAACCCGCGAAGACATTGCTTTGTTTGCAAAATACGTATCCCCTCACTTAAAGATAAAAGCGGCGGGCGGAATCTCATCCCTCAAGGATGCCGAAGACTTCATCTCTCTCGGCGCATCCCGTCTCGGCACAAGCAGGATAGTTGCCGCCGTAAAAAAACAAAACTCAAGCTCTGAATACTAAAGGAGGCAGGAAAAATGAATTATCCTACACCCCATATCAAAGCAGTCCCCGGGGATTTCGCCAAGACTGTACTTATGCCCGGCGATCCCCTGAGAAGTGAATTTATCGCAAAAAATTTTCTTACCGATGCCCGCCTTGTAAACAATGTACGCGGAGTTCAGGGGTATACAGGCACCTATAAGGGCGTTCCCGTATCCGTAATGGCAAGCGGTATGGGTATTCCCTCTATCGGAATATACTCCCATGAGCTATATAACGTTTTCGGTGTTGAAAATATTATCCGTGTCGGCTCTGCCGGTGCAATAAATGAAAACGTCCGCCTGAGAGATATAGTTATCGCCCAGGGCGCATGCACCAATTCGGCGTTTGCAGATCAATTCCGTCTGCGAGGCACTTTCGCGCCCATATCAAGCTATAAACTCTTAAAATGTGCCGCAGATACCGCTGAGGAGTTAAAGCTTCCCTATCACGTGGGCAATATTCTATCCTCTGACACCTTCTATAACGATGACGAAGGTGTTCCCGAGGCTCTTACATCCACACTGCCTTGGGCGAAAATGGGCGTCCTTGCCGTTGAGATGGAAGCGGCGGGACTTTACATGACTGCCGCACGAAACGGTAAAAACGCGCTGGCGATCTGTACCGTGTCCGACCATATCGTAACGGAAGAGGCAACGTCGTCCGATGAAAGACAAACGTCTTTTACCGACATGATGACACTTGCTCTTGAGGTTGCATTAAAGCAGGGGTGACGGACTTGACTAAACGTGAACTCTGTCTTGCCGCAATTGATGCGGCAAAAAAATCCTATGCGCCGTACTCGGGTTTTAACGTAGGCGCCGCCCTGCTTTGTAAAAACGGCATTGTCTACTCGGGATGCAACATTGAGAACGCAGCTTTTTCACCCACTGTATGTGCAGAAAGGGTGGCGGTGTTCAAGGCTGTGAGCGACGGTAACTTGGATTTTGAAATGATCGCGGTAGTCGGAGGAAAGAACCGAAATATCTCCCCGGTAACGACCCCTTGCGGAGTGTGCCGTCAGGTACTTTCCGAATTCTGTTCTCCCGAAATGCCGATTTTACTTGTAAAAAACGAGATTGGGGATTTTGAAGAAACAAACATCGGAGCTCTGCTCCCAAGCTCCTTTACACTGTGAGGTTTCCATTATGAGAATGTATGATATAATTTCAAAAAAACGGGACGGATTCGCCCTAACTGAAGAAGAGTTACAGTATTTTGTCAACGGAGTTACCTCGGGCGAGGTGCCCGATTACGAGACGAGTGCACTGCTCATGGCAATATATCTTCGGGGGATGAACGCCGACGAATGTGCCACTCTCACCGATCTCATGGCTCATTCAGGTGACATGGTAGACCTTTCGGCATTTGACGATCTGTCTGCAGATAAGCACAGCACCGGCGGTGTCGGGGACAAAACCACATTGATCGTAGCTCCCATTGCCGCCTCTCTCGGACTGAAGGTTGCAAAAATGTCGGGCAGAGGTCTCGGACATACGGGCGGCACTGTAGACAAGCTTGAATCCATTCCCGGTTACAAGACAACGGTAACAAGTGAAGATTTTCTCGCTCAGGTCAGTAGTATCGGAGTCGCTGTTGTTGGTCAAAGCGGTAATCTTGCTCCCGCTGATAAAAAGCTGTACGCGCTCCGCGACGTAACCGCAACAGTCAGCAGTATACCGCTTATAGCTTCAAGCATCATGAGCAAAAAGCTTGCCGCAGGGTCAAAAAATATCGTTCTTGACGTAAAAGTCGGCTCAGGTGCGTTTATGAAAACTCTTGAAGATGCGGAAGCTCTCGCCAAAGCGATGGTCGACATCGGTAAAGCCTGCGGAAGACGTGTCTCTGCTCTGATCACATCTATGGACTCGCCTCTCGGATACGCCGTGGGTAATTCACTTGAAGTAATCGAGGCAATTTCGGTACTTCGGGGCGAAACTTGGGGACGGCTTCGGGATGTGTCTTTAGCTCTTGCCGCCGAAATGCTTTCTTTGGCTGAGAATATCCCATCGGACGAAGCTTACCGCCGTGCGGAAAATGCACTTGATTCGGGTGCCGCATTCGCCAAGATGAAGGAATGGGTGTCATATCAAGGCGGTGACGTAGGATTCCTTGACAACACATCCCTTTTCACGGAAGCAAAGTTCTCTCACGACGTCCTTTCCCCATGTGACGGCTACGTTTCCTCTATCGATGCCGAGATAATCGGAAACGCAGCCATGGTACTCGGTGCGGGACGTGAGACTAAGGACGACGTCATCGATCTGTCCGCAGGCATAGTTTTATCCGCAAACGTGGGCGACAGAGTGATTCGCGGCAGGTGGATCTGTACTCTGTACACCAATGACCCGTCAAAGCTCGCCGATGCTCAGCGCCGCGTTCTTGAAGCCTACACTTTTTCAAGTGACGCGCCCCCACTGTCTCCGATAGTTCTGAAGAAAATCCAATAAAATTATATCTTTGACGAAAATATTTTCGAAAAATGTAAAAAATTATTGTTTTGCTTTATTTTTCGCCGTATATGTGATATAATAAAGTGTCAGACGTAAAAACTGTTTTAAGAAGGGAGGATCGCGCGAAAGGTTAAACAGTCTGAAACTAAAGTAAAACTGTTACACGCGTAAATGAACGCTGAAAATGGATCATTTTGAACTTGTGTCTCAGTATAAACCAACGGGTGATCAACCGCAGGCAATTGAAAAGCTTGTTCGCGGCATCAGAGAAGGCTATAAAAATCAGACTCTCCTTGGTGTCACGGGATCAGGTAAAACCTTTACCATGGCTAACATAATTGCAGAGGTGAACCGCCCGACCCTCGTTCTCGCACACAACAAGACTCTTGCCGCACAGCTCTGCTCTGAGTTTCGTGAGTTCTTCCCAAACAATGCTGTTGAGTTCTTTATTTCCTACTATGATTACTATCAGCCCGAGGCTTACGTGCCCGGAAAGGATATGTACATCGAAAAGGATTCGTCAATAAATGACGAGATCGACAAGCTCCGACACAGCGCAACCTCAGCGCTTTTTGAACGTCGGGACGTTATAATTGTGGCAAGCGTTTCCTGCATCTATTCTCTCGGTCCCCCCGAGGAATATCAGCGTCAGGTTATCGGTATCCGACCGGGAATGGAGATTTCCCGTGACGAACTTGCCGCAAAGCTGATAGGAGTCAATTACGACAGAAACGATATCAGCCTCACACGTAACAATTTCCGCCTCCGCGGCGACACACTTGAGGTGTTCCCCTCAGGCTACACCGAAAGAGCCATTCGAGTTGAATTTTTCGGAGACGAGATCGACCGTGTGTCGGAAATCAATCCCCTGACGGGGAAAGTTATAGAGGATCTCAACTATGTTGCGATCTTCCCTGCCACACACTATGTAGTCGACCACGAATCCAAAGAAAAGGCAATTGCCGAAATTGAAGAAGAGATGCTCGACAGAGTTGAATGGTTCCGTTCGCAGAATAAGCTGATCGAAGCACAGCGGATCGAAGAGAGGACTCGCTACGATATCGAGATGATGCGCGAGATCGGATACTGCTCGGGAATTGAGAACTATTCGAGAATTTTTGCGGGACGAAGCCCCGGTTCAACGCCGTATACTCTGCTTGATTACTTCCCCGATGATTTTATTATGTTCATCGATGAAAGTCACGTGACGCTTCCTCAGGTCAAGGGAATGAGTGGTGGTGACCTTGCAAGAAAACAGAATCTTGTGGAATACGGCTTCCGCCTCCCCTCGGCTTACGACAACCGACCACTGAATTTCAGTGAGTTTGAAAGCAAACTGAATCAGGTGATAACCGTGTCAGCAACTCCTGCGGAATATGAGCTTTCAAGATCCGAACAGATCGTTGAACAGATCATAAGACCTACGGGACTGCTTGACCCTGAGATCGACGTCCGTCCCATTGAAACGCAGATCGATGATCTCCTTGGTGAGATAAGACTCCGCGTTGACAAAGGCGAACGAACTCTTGTTACTACACTCACAAAAAAAATGGCTGAAGACCTGACAGAATATCTTGAAAAACAGGAAATTCGCGTTAAGTACATCCATCACAATGTTGAATCAATGGAACGTACGGAGCTTCTCCGTGATCTGCGCCTGGGTCTTTACGACGTTCTCGTAGGTATCAACCTGCTCCGTGAGGGAATTGACCTTCCCGAGGTAACACTTGTCGCCATACTTGATGCCGACAAGGAAGGATTTCTCAGAAGTGAATCGTCCCTTATCCAGACAATCGGCAGGGCGGCACGAAACGTTGACGGAAAGGTCATCATGTATGCCGATACCGTAACACGCTCCATGCGCGCCGCCATCGACGAGACAAACCGCCGACGAAAGCTGCAAAAGTCCTATAATGAGGAACACGGAATCACTCCAACTACCATAAAGAAGAGTGTGCGTGAACTTATCAGTATAGGTGCTTCGCCTGACGGCAAGAAATCTGCCGCGGCTTCATCCCGTCCCACCTCCGAGATTCCGAAAACGGCAGAGGAAAGACAAAAGAAGATCGAAGAACTCCGCCGCGATATGCAGAAAGCAGCTCGCGAGCTGAGATTCGAAGAAGCCGCATATCTCCGAGACCGTATCAAGGTTCTCGAAACTACCAAGTAAACAAATTATTTTTTATACAAAGAAAGGATTTTACCATGGATTTTTTAGAAATTCTCTCAAACTTTATTAATCAGCACGCAGTCCCCTTCATTCTCCATCTTATCTCCGCCGCAGTGATCCTCATCGTAGGATTTGCAATTGCCAAGCTGATAATCAAAAAGATTCGCCGTTGCGCATTTTTTGAAAAGCTTGACTCCAACATTCAGTCACTTATCGCAAACACCATTAAGATCATACTCTACACCGTCATCATAATCATCGCTGTGGAAATAGTAGGCGTTCCCGGTTCGACCATTATCGCGATCCTCGGCTCTTGTGGTCTTGCCATCGGTCTTGCGCTTCAGGGTGGTCTTTCCAACATCGCAGGCGGCGTGATCATTATGCTTTTCAAGCCTTTCCACGTTGGTGACTACGTTACAAGCGATCTCGGAAGCGGTACAGTTACCGATATCGGAATTTTCTATACAAAGCTCATAACTCCCGATAACATTGCAGTATCCGTTCCCAACTCCGCACTTTCCAATTCCGCTATCTCCAACTACTCCGTAAAGGAAACACGCCGTGTTGACATAACAGTTTCCATTGCCTTTGAGGCTGACATTGATCTTGCCAAGAAGGTGCTTCTTGCAAGTGCTGAAACACACGACCTGGTACTTAAAGATCCCGCACCTGTTGTTTACGTAACCGAGCAGGCTGATTCCGCAATCAAGCTTCAGCTCCGCACATGGGTAAACAATTCCGATTACTGGGCTGTTAAGTTTGATCTTACCGAGGACTCAAAGAAGGCTCTCGATAAATTCTCTATTTCAATTCCCTATGCTCAGCTTGACGTTCACGTGAAGAACGACTAAAAAAAGTGGCTCTGTACGGTACATTTTACGGTACAGAGCCACTTTTTACATTTTTATGAGTCTCTTGCGCGACAACTTATCTATTGCAATGCAAAGCACTGCCGCCGTTATGATATAAAGTGTCAAATATACAAAGCACATATTGTCGTATGCCGCTTTAATATACAAGCTTGGCGGGAAAATGTACATTATCCATCCCAGCTTTTTGAAATCAAAAAAGATGGGACAAACAGCGATCATCACAATTATCAGAAGAGGGATCATGGAGCCGTATACCTTGGCACTTCTGAATATCTGCTTTAGCAGGAGACAGAACACGGCACAGCAGACGGCATAAAGGAGCATCGCCGCAAGCTCGCGGACAAAGCCGGTGGAAAGTCCCCCCGCGCAAACGGCGATGAGGGCGGCAACGGAAACATTAAGTACAGCTATGAATATACACGCAAAATCCACATATATCCGTCTTGATTCCGAAATCCATGAAAACGTACCGTTTTTATCATCCTGCATACAGAACATAGCCGCCGCCATGCCGCTGAGAATCACGACTATACTGAGTAATCCTCTTATGGGAGAGGTCAGATACGACCCTCCGCCATTCGCCGAGGCAATATTTCCGTCCACGTCGGTTACCTCAAAAAGCTCTTCGTCTATGGATACACCGTAAAAATATTCCATCAGCTTCCCGTCTTCAATATCTGTAAGATAGGAGGTTTTATTTTTTGCAAAGTTAAGATAATAGTTCTCAGCTAAAGTCACGAAAAGCTTTGCAGACAGCTTTTCATGGGACAGTCTCAGTGTAACCGACGATTCCCGTTCAATTACTTTAACAAATTCGTCTTTGAAATATGAGCTTTCGATAAATTCATTTATCTTTCCGTTAAGGTCCTTCGGGAAGATCCACGCAGCATCTGCCGAACCGTTCTTTACAGCTTCTTCTGCCTCTTCGGGAGAGGATGCCACTGAATAACGGATAATGGATTCTTCATTCATCAACTGCTCAATGATCTCATTTGATACTTCATCTTCACTGTCACTCTGAGAGAGAACAATGTGGAGAAAACCACTGTCTCCCTTTGACACAAGCCCGAAACCGATAACACAGATGGGTATTATTACGAGAATCGCTATAAAGGAAGGCTTTTTATACAGTCTCAGACTGAGCATCTGAAACCATTTCAAATATCTTTTCAAATTTGCGACCATGGTTTTGACCTACCCCCTGTTTCCTGCAAGCTTACGGTGTCTGAGTACGGCGGTCCCTGCAAGAAACAGGAACAAATAAATCATTATTCCCAAAACGCAGCTTGCAAGTGATGTCTCATCAGCAAATATTCCCGACATAAAGCTTCTGAGAATTCCTGTCGGTAAGAGGCAAGACAGCTTCTGAATTACCGCGGGGAAAGAATATATGGGGTAAAACAGACCTGATACGTAACCGAGAGCAAGTACCGTAAAGAAGTGAAGGAGTACCCCGCTTACCAGGTTATCTACAAGCTCGAAAATGAAAATATTCATCGCCGAAAGAAGCGCAACTGACACTATGATCCGCAAAACGAAAGGAATTGACATTTCGGAAATCAAGTCTTCGTTTCCAATAAGCTCAATTATGTTCGGCATATATCGTATACACACAGTCATAAACAGCGCCACGCCCGTTAGAATACAAAAGTGTGCAAAATACTCCGACAATATCTGACGTCTGACGGAATAACCTCTTGAAACAAGCAAGCTTTCAAGAGAGTTGTCACGTCTCACACATACCGAGGCAAAAGGAATACCTATTAGCATAAGCAGAAGCACTGTCATACCGCAGAGATAATACTGAGAGGTTGAAAGTCCGTCGGAAATACCGATAACAACTTCTTTTATCATATCATTTCTGTGAAACACAAGCTCGACGTATTCGATGCTGATATCGTCCACAAGTTTCCAACGCTCCTCTTTCGGAGTATCGTTATCCTTGAGTGCGTCATTTAGTCCGTAGGTTCCCTTTTGAGAGTACACTACCATGTCGGTAATGAGAGTGGTCAGCTCATTTTTCAGCATGGTCGTAATTCCCCGATCACCCGCCGTTGTTACAAAACGGATCTTATCAACGTTTCCCGCAATAGCGTTATCAATGAAGTTTTCGGGAAGCACAACGTATGCGCTGATATTACCGCTTTTGAGCGCTGCCTTGGCTTCCTCCTCTTTGAGTTCAAGGAATTCTATTGTAAACCTTGTGTCGTCAATGGTCTGTACGGCTGTTAATCCGAGACCTATATATTCGCTGTCAGTGTCTCCCGAAATGGCAATTTTGAATAGCTGCTGATCTTCGCTGCTGTTGAACATATTTATCAAAAGCGTGAGAATAGTTGAAATGCCAACAAACAGTACGAATGTTACTGTCAGGACCAACGGAAGAAGCTTTATCTGACGCTTAAGTTGAAGAAAAAAATAGTTTTTCATATCACAAATTCTTCACAAGCTCGTCAATATCCCCGGTATAGCAAAACGGGGTCAAAACACCGTTTTTCATAATATACCACTCGTCGCAAAGTCCAAGCTCGATTACGTCGTGGGTAGAAATTATGATGATTCCTCCAGATGCTTTATAGTGGTTCAAATATTCGGATATACTCTTTTTACATACCAGATCAAGGGCTGCCATAGGCTCATCAAGAAGAAGCACAGGCGGTTTCTTTGACACGGAGCAGCCTATGGAAAGGCGTTTTTTCATTCCGCCCGACATTTTTGACACTGTAGTTTTAAGGAATTCTCCGATACCAAGCATTCCGAGAACACCAAATTCAAGCTCATGCTTCATATCCTCTTTGGTATACCACAAAGACAGATTGTCCTTGGCAGTCAGCTCCTCAATTAGCGGAGTCCCCTGAGGTACGTACCCGATCAGATTGCTTCTCGCTACGGTATCCCTTAAAAGATCAATACTTGCAGAGTTATCATTTACCGATTCCCCGTTATAACAAGTAAAGCTTCCGCCGTCACATTTCTGTATACCGGCAAGAATAGACAGTAAAGTGGATTTTCCGCATCCGTTTCCTCCGAGAATGCCTATACACTTTCCGCTTTCCGCGCTAAACGATATATCTCTCAGAACGGTCTTCTTGCCGTAACGTTTGCTAATTCCGCATATTTCAATCTTCATACCAATCTCCATTCAGTCTACAGCCAATATAAATCAATGCCGCTGACCAAAAATCAGCGGCATTGAAAATAACACATAAGAAATACTAAATCAGAAAATCAGACCATCAATACCCATAGGTTTCGTATTCGTAGTCGTCGTAGTAATCGTCGTAATCGTCATAGTAATCGTCATAGTAATCGTCATAATCGTCGTAACCAGGCACCGCTACCTGACTTCCGCCGATCAACCCTCCCAAGTTCATATCACTGAGATCCATATCTTCAAGCTCAGATGCCAGATCTTCTGCATAGTCGATAATATCGGAGGGAAGCTTTGCATCCTTAAGAGTTTCGATGAACTTCTTAAGGTCAACGCTTTCTACCCACTCACCTGCATCATCCATGTCAAGAACGTCCTTACCGGAGGGAACTTCAAACTTGGGAGCACTGCTGATCTTATAAGCAAACTCAATGCCTACGAATACTTCTTTATCAACGAGAAGATTTACAGCTATATCAGCCTTCTTCTTAGCTATGTCAAGGTCAAGCTGGAGAGCAAGGTCTGCAATTGCAATACCCTGATACTCCATTCCGCTGACACCAAGCTCCTTAAGGAGATCCTTGGAGGGAGAAACGGTGATCTTACCCTTGATCTTGCCCTGTGCGATAGCAGTAACATCGAACTCCTCAAGAGAAAGCTTGACGTAATCCTTACCGCCTACAGATACTACGTAATCACCTGTAAGCTCGCCACCCTTGTCAACGCCGTTACCTGTAATTGCTACACCTACCATGGGAACGCTGAGCTCAAACTCGTAGTTCTTACCGTCGTGAACAGTTGCATAGAAGAACATGGGATCTTCATCGGTATCGTCACCTTCAAACACTGCACGGCCTACGATCTTGTGAGAAGAGTCTACGTAATCGATGAGAGTGAAAATTGCGTCGTCGCTTGCGTCAACGTCTTCCATGGTATCAAGAGCATCATCGATACTCTCAACGAACATTTCGTAAACTTCCTCTGAGTCTTCAAGCATATCTTCATCCTCAAGAACCTTTGCAAGGTCATTTATGTAGGACTTGATATCCTTATCGTCCTTGAGCTCTTCAAGAACAGCCTTGAGCATCTTTACGCCGAGCTCTTCGGTAAACGCAATCTCTACTGTAGTAAGCTTTTCTTCGATCTCACCGACCTCAAGCTCATCCTCACCGACCTCTACGCCCTCGATCTCGTCAAGAGCTATCTTAATGTACTTTGCAATAAGGTCATTGAGATCTCCTTCATCGGGGATAGCCTTTTTGAGTGCTTCGTTGTCAAGGAAGGATTCGCTCGCCGCTGTCAGGGCGCTGAAATCCATACCAATACCCTCGGCATCTGCTCTGATATACTTATCGCTGAGTGCAAGAAGGCTGATGAAGATCTCTTCCTTGTCCATATCGAGAAGAACGGAGGGATTGATGATCTCTTCACCGTTTATCTCAAGAATACTGTCAAACTGAATGAGATTTTCATACTTACCGCCGCTGATCTTGAATTCAGTTTCATTCAGGAAGCTGAGATCCATATCAACGCCCGTCGCTTCTTCAAGAAGCTCAAATGCATCGTCACCGATGTTAACACCGACAGATGCTTCAAAGTACGTGTCGTCACCCATGGTTGTGTCCATGAGCGCGCCGTAAACACTTGTTGCTGTGTTAATGTATCCGCCGTAGCTATCAAATGCCTGCTTTTCAACAAACTGGAAGTAGTCTTCGTCGGAACCGAAGGTCTTTACCAGTGAACCCGCGATGGGTCTGTAGATATTGTTTTCCCAGAATCTTCTGAGGGGGGGAATGAAAGCAAATGAAAGTACAATAGCCGCAACCAAAGCCAAAGCCGTACCGAGAACTATAAACTTCTTGGGGATGCGGAGCTTGCGCTTCTTTTTCTTAGGTTCTGCTTCAACCTCAGTGGTCAGATTTTCAGCAGCGGGAGCACTCTCGGGCGCGGGAGTCTCTGTAGCATTGAAATTCTGATTGGGAGTCTGAGGAGGAACGTATCCGCCCTGCTGGGGCGCTGGCTGAGGCGCTTGCTGGGGTGCCTGCTGAGGTGTCTGCTGACGGGGTGCCTGCTGGGGTGTCTGCTGGGGCGCCTGCTGACGGGGCGCTTGTTGAGGAGTAGGCTGAGTCTCAGGTGCCGCCTGACGGGGCGCTTGCTGATTAGCTGTGTTTGCATTTACTGCTTTTTCACCGCATACACTGCAAAACGAAGCATTGGGAGCAAGCTTTGTACCGCATTTTCTGCAAAACATTGTATTCACCTTGTATTTACGAACGGGTAAATACTCCTTTCTGTAATTATTACAATAAATTATATCACAGTTTTCCGAAATATGCAATAATATTTTATTATTTCGACAAAATACAAAGTATCCTTCGTAGCTTATTGACAAAAAAACACAGTTGTGTCATAATTAAAGGAGGTATAGTACTATGAAGATCACAAAAGCGGGAGATGAGATGTCAAGCTTATGTTTAGCACGGAAAAATTGATTTCTTACGGATTTGAAAGCAGTGGCGGTATATATACGCTGACACGTGACATACTTGACGGACAACTTACTCTGACTGTCACACATGACGGCACTGATCTTACAGTACGGGCAATCGACCCATTTGACGGCAGCGATTACACTCTGCATCACGCGGAAAAAGCCGACGGCCCGTTTGTCAGCTCGGTGAGATATGAGATCGACCGACTGATTTATGACATAAAGCTGAACTGCTGGATTACGGAACATTCGCCAAAAGAGCAAAAAAGCTTGATCTTTGAATACTGCCATACAAAATACGGTGATTCTTTTGAATATCTTTGGGACACCTCCCCCGATGCCGCCGCCATCAGGCGTAAGGACAACCGCAAGTGGTACGGTGTTCTCATGAGGATCTCTTCGGAACGGCTTGGTCTAACACCTCACCGCGAACTCGACATTATCAACCTTCACGTAAAGCCCGAAGAATTACCTACTCTTATAGAAGCCGAAGGTATCTTTCCTGCCTATCATATGAGCAAAAAGCATTGGGTCACAGTGATCCTTGACGGAAGCGTTGACACGGAAAAGGTGTTTTCCATGATCGATGAAAGCTATTCTCTTGGAGGAAGTAAAAAGTCTCGGCATACAACAAAACCGAAAGGAAAAAAGGAAGAATGAAAATATACGATATATCCCAAGAAGTGTTTTCATGCTGTGTTTATCCCGGAGACCCTACGCCCTCAAGGGGCACTGTACTCTCAACGGACAAGGGAGACGTCTGCAACCTGACGGAATTCTCCATGTGTGCGCATAACGGTACTCACATCGATGCGCCCTTCCATTTTCTCGGCTGCGGTGATACTGTTGACAAAATCCCTCTTGAAAAGACCTTCGGTTTCGCTTACGTAGCTCACGGGGATGGCGAAGCCGGCGTGAAGGAAATTACCGAGATTATAGAAAAAGCCAAAACGGCGAATGTCGAAAGTGCAAAGCGTATCCTTGTGGGCGGAAAAATCACTTTAACTCTCGAAGGCGCCAAGGCACTGAATTCTGCGGGAGTTGTACTTTTCGGTAACGAGTCCCAAAGTGTCGGTCCGGAAGATGCGCCCATGGCGGTACATCTTGAACTGCTGGGTACGGGAGTCGTTCTTCTTGAAGGGATCAGATTGTCCCACGTTCCCGAGGGAGTTTATCTGTTATCTGCCGTTCCCATAAACCTTGGCGGATGTGACGGCGCACCGTGCAGAGCAGTGCTTTCGGAAATATAATTTTCAATAAAACATGAGGTAACAAATGGATGCCATCGTATACACATCGGAAACAGGTCATACAAAAGCTTATGCGGAGATTCTGGGAAATAAAACTTCCATTCCTGTATTTGAAATAAAGGAAGCAAAACGGAAACTGCCGAAGGATGCAAAAATAATCTACATGGGTTGGCTTTTCGCATCAAGCATCAAGGGCTACAAAAAAGCGGCAAAGCGATACGCCGTATCCGCTGTTGTGGGAGTTGGACTTTGCCCCACGGGAGAGATGATGCGTGAAGTGAGACAAGCTATATCGCTCCCCGAAAGTACTCCTCTCTTTACCATGCAGGGGGGCATGGATCACGCAAAGCTCCGCGGGATCAACCGATTTATGATAAATATGCTCGTTAAAATGCTGTCGAAAAAAGAAAGAACTCCCGAAGAGGACGCAATGCTTTCACTAATAAAACGCGGCGGATATTTCGTTGACGAAAAGAACACGGAAGCTTTCATCAAATGGTACGAAGATACCACATCTGACAAAATGTGAGGTAAATATGGATTCTGTAATTTATAAAACATATATTGACATTCTTCACTCCGAGCTTATCCCCGCCATGGGATGTACGGAGCCTATCGCCATTGCCCTTACTGCCGCTACTGCGAAATCCCACTTCAAGGGCGGAAGGATAGAATCGGTAGACGTTGCTGTAAGCGGTAATATTATCAAAAACGTAAAAAGCGTCATGGTACCGGGGACGGGCGGTCTCAGAGGAATCCCCGCGGCAACTGCGGCGGGAATCGTTGCGGGTCATCCCGAGCGTGAACTTGAAGTTCTTGAGGGCATGACTGACAGCGAAAAAGCCGCTATCGCGGAATTTATAAATAACGTTCCCATCAACATCACCGAATCTGTCAGCGAATTTATCCTCGACATCGGGATCACCGTTAACGGGGACTCTCATTCTACTTATGTTCGCACAGCTCAGCACCACACGGGACTTTGCCTGATCGTCGTGGATGGAGTTACCGTCTTCTCAAAGGAGATCGAACAGAATGCCGGAGACATCGACCACTCCGCACTTAGTATCGAAAACATTATAGAGTTTGCCGACTGTGCCGATATTGACGACGTAAAAGAACTCCTTGACAGACAGATCACTTATAATACGGCAATTGCCGAAGAAGGACTTAAGGGACGATACGGCGCCGCCATCGGAAGAACTCTTCTTATGTCCTACGGCGACACGGTCCACAACCGCGCGAAAGCATGGTCTGCCGCAGGCTCGGATGCGAGAATGAACGGATGTGAGATGCCTGTTATCATCAACTCAGGAAGCGGAAACCAGGGCATAACCGCTTCACTTCCCGTAATCGTGTACGCAAAGGAAATGCGGGTGTCTTCCGACAAGCTGTATCGCGCGCTCCTTGTATCAAACCTAACAACCATTCACCTAAAGACGGGTATCGGTTGTCTGTCTGCTTACTGCGGCGCTATCAGTGCGGGATGCGGTGCGGCGGCGGGGGTTATGTATCTCCACGGCGGAGGATATGAGGAAATATCCCATACGGTGGTAAACGCGCTGGCTATCAACTCGGGAGTTGTGTGCGACGGCGCCAAGGCAAGCTGTGCGGCTAAGATCGCATCTGCCGTTGAATCGGGACTCCTGGGTATGCAGATGTATATGCACGGAAAAGAATTCTACAGCGGTGACGGTATCGTTGCGGGAAGTGTTGAGGCGACCATCAAAAACGTAGGCAAGCTTGCTCAGAACGGTATGGCAGAGACTGACCGCGAGATCATCAGGATCATGCTGAAAAACTAAAAAAACACGGGGATAACGTATTTTTTGCGCTATCCCCATCTTTAATAACAGAACCTCTTTTATTCTTTTACAGTTTTTTTAAGCTCAGTCATCCACTCCGCCGGTACCCGAAGCGAGCCTTTTCCCGTACCGATGGCAATCTCGGGCTTCCGCGCACCGTGGAAATCGCTTCCGCCGCTTGGCAAAAGTCCGAATTCACGTGACAGCGCCACGGATAATTTCGCAGTCCCCTCATCGTACATAGAATACTCGCACTCGATCCCGCAAAGTCCGTGCTTTTTACCCTCGGCAAGAAGCTCTCTCAGCTTTTCCTCCGTAAGATTCAGAAAAGGATGCGCCACAACCGATACAGCTCCGATCTTTCCGATAAATTCTATACACTCAATGGCGGAAAGACGTCTCGGCGGTACGTAATGCCCCGCTTCCCGTGACAGGATCCCTCGCATAGCTTCACTAATCGAGGAGGTATATCCTTTTTCGGTCAGCTCAGCGGCAATGTGCGCACGGTTTATTATCGCATTCGGATATTTTTCCTTTATTTTATCATAATCCACGTCGTAGCCCCCGCGGACAAGGGATTTTGTCAGCCAACGGTTGCTGTTTTCCTTCTCTTTTATATATACGTCAAGGAGAGCTTTGACCGCAGCATGAGAATCACGGGGAAGAAAAAGACCGAGAATGTGTACTTCAATTCCCTCAAATTCCGTAGAAAACTCAATTCCCGATATAGCCTCAACATCTTTCCCTTCTGCATACCTCTCAAACTCCAAAAGACCGTCGACGGTATTATGGTCACAAAGAGCAACTGCAGAAAGCTGTGCTTCTATTGCCGCATCTAAAATTTCGGCAGGTGTGTAAGTTCCGTCCGAATAGGTTGAATGTGTGTGAAGATCACAAAATTTCTCCAAAATTTCCGTCCTCCCTTCGAGCTTTCTCTTTTTATTTTATCATGGCTTCCCCGTTTTTTCAACGATTCTCCCGAAAAAACTGAATTTTGTATATTATTTATTCCCACGTAATATAATAAAACACTCTTATATTACCTCGGAGGGGTCATGAAAAAATCAATTAATCTTTGGAGTCTGTGGGCGTTCGCCGCAGTTTCCGTGATGGGGACTTTATTACACTTTTTATACGACTTTTCGGGCAGATCAGTCTTCGCCGCGCCGTTTTCGGGAGTAAACGAATCGACATGGGAGCATATGAAACTGCTCTTTTTCCCAATGTTTGTTTTTGCACTTATCCAAAGCCTCTTTTTCCGTGACAGAGGGGATTTTTTCTGCATAAAGCTTCGCGGGATCCTTCTTGGGCAACTCCTCATTCCCGTAATTTTTTACACGTATAACGGTACCTTCGGAAGGTCTCCCGATTTTGTAAACATTGCAATTTTCTTCATTTCAGCCGCGGCGGCGTACTTTTACGAGGCACGAAAATTCGAAAAGCGGGATCTTGCATGGTGTCCCCAGAGGTTTTCTTTGGCAATCATCGTTCTCATTGGCGCACTGTTCGCGATCTTTACGTTTTATCCGCCCCGACTTCCTCTTTTTTCAGACCCTCTCACGGGTACCTTTGGGATCGGGTGATCTCCCTTCTCGGATTATTTTTCTCTCATATGTTGAAATGTATCGCATTTTGTTGTAAAATATAAAAAAAACAGTCTTTTTTGCAAAGACAGCAAGTGGGAGAAATCATGCCGTTAAAAATCATACGAAACGATATTACAAAAATGAAAGTCGATGCCATAGTCAACGCCGCAAACAATACTCTCCTTGGCGGAGGAGGCGTTGACGGTGCCATCCACCGCGCCGCAGGACATGAGCTTCTTTTGGAATGCAGGACCCTCGGCGGCTGTAAAACGGGTATGGCAAAGATAACAAAGGGGTACAAGCTTCCCGCAAAGTACGTCATTCATACCGTCGGTCCCGTGTACATCGACGGAAATCACGGAGAAGCGGCGCTCCTTGAATCCTGCTACAGACAGTCCCTTGAGCTTGCCGCAAAGCACAAATGCGAGAGCATAGCCTTTCCCCTTATTTCATCGGGCGTCTACGGATACCCCAAAGACAAGGCAATGCGCGTTGCCACAAAAACCATATACGATTTCCTTCTTGAATGTGACATGGACGTGTACATGGTGATCTTTGACAAAAAATCGTTCAGCATCGGAGAAAAGCTGTTTTTCGAGATCGAGGAGTTTATTGATGACGTTTACGTTGAAGCTCATCGGGACGACTACAGCAGAAGACTTCGTGAGCTGTCACAGTGCTGTGACTCCGAGAGTGTCCCGGAGAATGATATTTGCCAAATACCGCCGTGTGCCTCAACGCGTCCCACCGTCTCATCCATGACCGATCTTAAGTCAATGCTGAAAAGCTTAGATGAAAGCTTTTCGGAAATGCTTTTGAGAATGATCGATGAAAAAGGCATGACCGATGCAGAGTGCTACAAGAAAGCAAACATCGACCGCAAGCTGTTTTCAAAGATCAGAAGTAACCCGTCATACAAGCCGTCAAAGCAGACAGCGATCGCCTTTGCAATTTCCCTTGAGTTAACCCTTGCTGAAACGAAAGATCTGTTAAACAAAGCGGGATTCTCACTGTCTCACAGTAACAAGTTCGATATTATTATAGAATATTTCATCACCCGCGGGATATATAACGTGTTTGATATTAACGAGGCTCTGTTTGCCTTTGATCAAAATTTGCTTGGGGCGTGAAACATAGTATAGGAGGAGAAAATGTTAAAATTCATCTGTTACCCCAAATGTACCACCTGCCAAAAAGCGAAAAAGTGGCTTGACGATAACGGTGTCGCATATGAAATGCGCCACATCAAAGAAAACCGTCCCGAGTTTGACGAGCTGACAAATTGGCACCGTAAAAGCGGACTGCCCCTCAAACGGTTCTTCAACACAAGCGGTCTTCTTTATAAATCTCTTGAGCTTAAAGACAAGCTCCCCCAAATGACCGAAGATGAAATGCTCCGTCTGCTCTCAAGTGACGGAATGCTGGTTAAGAGACCTATACTTGTGGGGGACGATTTTGTCCTTGTCGGATTCAGGGAAGCTGAGTGGGAAGAAAAGACGAAAGTATAAGATCATGAAGCAATATATCAAACTGTTTTTTACAATGCTTAAGATCGGTCTGTTCACCTTTGGCGGCGGTTATGCTATGATCGCGCTGTTGGAAAACGAATTCGTCTCCAATAAAAAGTGGATAGATAAAGACGAGTTTCTCGATCTTGTAGCAATAGCGGAATCCACTCCGGGACCGATTGCAATAAACTCCGCAACTTATATAGGATACAAGATTTTAGGTTTTTCAGGTTCACTCACTGCAACCGTGGCAATGTGCATTCCGTCTTTTGTAATAATATATATTATATCTGTTTTCTTCGACTCTTTTTTAAGTGTCGCTATCATCGCCTCGGCTTTTCGCGGAATACAGGTATGTGTTATTTATCTCATCCTTTCAGCGGGACTGAAGATGCTGAAGCAGATCAAAAAAACTCCGTTTAACATAGTAATCATTTGCTCCGTAAGCATATGTATGATAGTCTTTTCCATTTTCTCTGTAAAATTCTCCACCATCTTTTATATACTGATCTCCGGTGTGATCGGAATTTTTGCAAATCTTATTATCAGTCTGCAAAAGAAGGAGAGTAAAGAATGATATATCTGAAATTATTCCTTACCTTTTTACAGATAGGTGCCGTTTCCTTCGGCGGCGGTTATGCTATGATTTCCCTTATCAGAGAAAAAGCTCTACTTTACGGTTGGCTTAATGAAAATGAACTTCTGAATATGATCGCGGTGGCAGAATCCACTCCCGGTCCTATTGCCGTAAACATGGCAACCTACGTCGGGTCATCTCAGGCAGGTGTCATAGGTTCTGTCGTTGCAACACTCGGAATCGTACTTCCCTCTTTCATTATCATACTAATAATAGCCTCGCTTATCAGAAACTTCTTAAAGTATAAAACAGTAAAAGCTTTTCTCAGCGGAGTCCGTCCATGTGTTGTGGGACTTATACTTGCTACAGCGGGTATTATGTTTTTAAGTACCATTCTTAATTTCACCAATGTCGGTCAGTACCGGGTGCCTGACATTAAAGGGTTGATAATTTTTGCGATACTCCTTGTTACTGCAACGATCTACGGAAAACTGCGTAAGAAAAAGCCATCCCCGATTCTGATGATACTTATCTCTGCTGTACTCGGTGCCGTTATGTATTCTTTTTGATTAATAATTTGTCGCTTCGCGGGCGACCAAACCTCTCTTTTCTTTTGGTATAATTAAGTCACCAAATGAAAGAGAGGTTTTACTTATGAAAAACACTAAAAGAAACAACTTAACGGAGCTTGTATTCATCATCGACAGAAGCGGATCAATGGCGGGACTTGAGGGTGACACCATCGGCGGATTTAACTCCATGATCGAAAAGCAGAAGAAAGAGGCGGGCGAGTGCTACGTTTCAACCGTTCTTTTTGATCATGAAAGCGAGGTGCTTCACGACCGCCTTAAGCTGCGCGACGTACCGAAAATGACAGAGCGCGATTACACAGTCCGAGCCTGTACCGCACTTATCGATGCCATCGGTGGCGCAATACGCCACATCGGTAACATCCACAAATACGCCCGCCCAAGTGACGTGCCCGCACACACCATGTTCATCATTACCACCGACGGCATGGAAAACGCCAGCCGTGTTTACAGTGCGGAGGAAGTAAAAAAGCTTATCTGCCGTCAGAAGGAAAAGTACGGTTGGGAATTCATTTTCATCGGTGCCAACATCGACGCCGTGGAGACCGCCTCCCGTTACGGAATCTCCGCTGACCGTGCCGTAAACTACCATTCCGACAGCGAGGGAACAAGGCTTAATTACGAAGCAATGAATACCGCTATCCACACTCTCCGCTGTGACGCCCCCTTGAATTCCAAATGGAAAGAAAACCTCGAAAGAGACTTTAATATAAGAAAGAAAAGATAACTACTCTTCCAAAATTCTTCCGAAATTCTTCCAAAAAGCCCGGCAGTTATATATCTGAGTATTGATTTTTCACAAGACCTGTGCTATAATCGCCTTAGGTATATACTGCTCGGCTTTTTTCGAGTAACTAAAGGAGTGTTACATATGAAAACTTTTGAACTTTTGAACTTTGAATTGAAAAACAAACCCTCCGAAGATTTTACTCCTTATTATTTTCGTGCGCAGGGACTTGAAAAAAATCTATCGGCAAAACCGTGCACGGCTCGTGCCGACGGCATTTACTCCCTTTTCTCAATTCCCACTCCAATTATTCTGAAAAACGAATGGGTTGCAGGCAATCTCCACTTTCTCTTTACAAATATTGAGAATTTTTTCCTTGATCATGCAAAGGGAATATGCCGTATGTTCCCCGAGCGTTCCTTTGAAACCAACAAAGACCACTATGCTCCGAACTACAGACATCTCATCGCTGTAGGTCTACCCGGACTGATTGACGAGATCCACCACTCTCTTAAGCTTCACGAAAACGATCCCGAAAAATGTGAGACCCTTGCGGCTATGGGGCGCACCCTCTGCGGCTTTAAGAAAATGATCGAAAACCACGCCGCCGCTGCTGAGGCTTGTAAGGATCTTGAAGGGTATGACCACGAAAAGCTTGATTTCATCATTAATAACTGTAACGCCATCGTAAAAGGCAAGCCTCAAAGCTTCGCTGAGGGTTTACAGCTCGTTTGGTTCTGCCACAACGCATTCCTCATGGAAGGACGGTATGCAATGGCACTGGGCAGAATGGATCAGTATCTCTACCCTCTCTACCGCTCCGACATTGAAAGCGGAAGGATCACCGACGAGGTGGTCGTAGAGCTTCTTGAAAACGTATTTATCAGACTTCAGGATGACATTGTAAACATTTGCATCGGCGGTCAGAACAAATACGGCGAATGCGAGGTAAATCCTCTCAGCCGCTGTATTCTTCGGGCTGTGGGCAACTGTAACGTTCCGGGTCCCAATCTGTCGCTGAGATATACTCTTAACACACCCGACGATTTCCTTGATGACTGTCTTAAAACCATCGGTACGGGGCTGGGTTACCCTGCTCTCATGAACGATGACGTAAATATTGCCGCACTGAAGAGGTTCGGCTACGAAGACGATGACGTTTACGACTACTGCATGGTAGGATGTATCGAAAACTTCCTTTCAGGAAAACAGCCGCCGTGGTCGGACGGAAGATTTGACACGCCGAGGTATTTTGATTATATCTTTAACCGCGGCATCAGCTCTACAAACTACAGCATCGGACTTGATACGGGAGACGTCAGTGACATCACCTCAATGGAACGCTTCATGGAGGTCCTTGAGGCTCAGCTTGATTATGGTGTCTCTGAATACTGCGCAGGCTTTTACAAACGCAACAACTCCATAAATCAGAAATTCTATCCCGAGCCGTTTTTATCATGCTTCTGCGACGACTGCATTGGTAAAGGACTTGATATTAACGACGGCGGTTCAAAATATCCGTCAGTTCACGGTGCGGCGCTTATGGGAATCGGAACTATGACAGATTCTCTCGCCGCAATCGAAAAGGTAGTGTTTACAGACAAGACTGTAACCCTTTCACAGCTTGGCGAAGCTTTGAAGTGCAACTTTGAAGGGTACGAAGACCTTCGCATGACGCTTCTCGCGGCTCCGAAATACGGTAACAACGATGATTTTGCGGACAAATACGCCGTATGGTTCATCGATTATCTTTCATCTCTTTTTGACAAATATAAGACCCGTGACGGCGGCGGAATATACGTGGTCGCGGCGTCAAACACGGACAATATCGGAGCAGGAAGAGAAATCAACGCAACTCCCGACGGACGTCTCCGCGGAGAGCCCCTTTCCGACGCCGCGTCCCCAACATACGGAAGGGACAAAAGAGGCGCAACGTCAACCGTAAACAGCGTAACAAAGCCCGACTACACTAAGGTTGCCTGCGGTACGGTGGTAAATCAGAAATTCTCTCCCGCGATGTTCACGGACGCAAAACGTGGAAAGCTTCTCGCCCTTATTAAGACATACTTCAAGAAGGGCGGTCAGGAAATGCAGATCAACGCTACCTCCCGTGAGATTCTCATAGATGCTATGGGGCACCCCGAAAATTATCAGAATCTGGTGGTCCGTGTATCCGGCTTTTCCGCATTCTACGTTACCCTCAGTAAATCAGTCCAGATCGACATTTTGAACCGTACGCAACAGGAGTAAAACGTGATAAATCTATCGAATATTCAGCATTTTTCCGTGGGTGACGGGGACGGGATCAGAACGACGGTATTCTTAAAAGGATGTAATCTTCGCTGTCCCTGGTGCCACAATCCCGAAAACCTCACGGCAGATCCCGTGTGCCTCCACTATAAAAATCTCGGTAAAACAGAAACCGTCGGAAAAAGGGTGAGTGTTGAAGACATTATCCCCGAGCTTCTTGAAGACAAGGATTTCTATGAAACAAGCGGTGGCGGCGTTACGATTTCCGGCGGCGAGCCAATGCTTCAGGCTGAGGAAATTTTCACCTTGGCTTCAACTTTGAAAATTCACGGCATCTCTGTGTTTGTTGATACTGCGGGCTCTGTACCGTACGACTTCTTCAAGGTCACAAATCCCGTGCTCGACGGTTACCTGTTCGACTTTAAGAGCGCTGACAGCGAGAAATATAAAAAAATCGGCGGCAACCTTACCCTCGTCAAAGACAATATGGCTCGTCTGATGGCAGACGGTATTCCGTTCAAGGTCAGAATTCCGCTGATCCCCGACTTCAACACCGATCCCGATTCGGTGCACGCTATGTGCGAGAATCTTTGTGAGGTGGGAATTTCAAAGGTTGATCTTATCCCATTCCACCGTCTGGGAACATCCAAATACGAGGCTATGGGACAAAGTTATCCATATAAAGACACACCCCCCTTAACCGACGAAGAGCTTCGCTGTATCAAATCGGTATATGAAGAATATTTCAGCGTAAAAACGGAATAAGAAATACTTTAAGTGTAATATAACGAAAGCAGGATTTGCAAAATGGACATTATAATTTTTTCGGGACAGAGTAATATGCAGGGACAGTGTGAATGTCTCTCAGACAGTACCCCCGTTGACGGCGCAGTTGAATTTAAGTTTTTAACGGGTTGCGCAGTGCCGCTGAAGAATCCCGTTGGCGAGAACATTAAATGTGATTTTTCGGAAGGGTACACCTTTACAAACGGTACAGATCAGGATGCATGGCTGAGAGACCACGCTTTAGGCGCGGCTTGCTACGGTCACACAAATCTCGTGCCGAAATTCTGTGAGGAATACGTTCATGTAACGGGCAGAGAGGTCCTTGCGGTACACGCGGCAAAAGGAAGCACAACAGTAAAGGATTGGCTTCCCGAAAGCGCAAGCCTTGACGCTCTTGTGAAGAAAGCACTCGCGGCAAAAAAATACGCAGAGGCTGAACGCATTTTCTTTGTGTGGCTTCAGGGAGAAAGCGATGCCATTGAAGGAAAGTCAAGAGAAGTCTACAAGGCGCGGCTTGAAATGTTAAACAGTATACTGAAAACTGAGCTTGGCATCGAAAAATTCGGCATTATCAGAGTGGGAAGATTCACTATGAACGCCAAAGATGACGAGATCATCACAGCTCAGGATGAGATTTGTGTTGAGAATCCCGATTTTGTAATGCTTACCCGTATTGCAACGGAGCTTAACGAAATTCCCGAATATATGCACCCGCAGATACACGGGCATTACAGCGCCAAGGGACTTGAAAAGCTTGGCATTGATGCGGGACACGCTTTGGGTGAAATGGTAAAATAACAATAAAACTTCCGAATTCTTCGTTTTCCAGAAGATTTCGGAAGTTTTTATTTTAGTTAAGAACAAAGGTCGCAATGTCGCTTACCTTTTCCGCAATATAATGAGCGCCTGCCTCTTCAAGCTCATTTTTTGACCCGTAACCCCAAAGTACACCGATAGATTTCATGCCGCACTCAGAGGCACCGACAATGTCGTGGAGTCTGTCACCAATCATTATACATTTGTCTAAATTGGTAATGCCGCAGTTTTCAAGGGAGTATTTTATAACGTCAGCCTTCTTAATTCTTGAAGCATCAAGGGTCGCACCGCCAACGAAATCGAAAAAGTGGTCAAGTTCAAAGTGACATAGTATCTTCTTTGCAAACATCTCAGGCTTTGAAGTAGCAACGATAAGAGTCTTACCTGCCGCTTTAAGGCGTGAGAGGAGCTCGGGAATACCTTCATACACCTTGTTTTCAAAGATCCCCGTCGGCTTAAAATACTCTCGGTAATCTTCCACCGCCATTTTCGCTTCTTTCTGAGAAAGACCGTAATATTTCTCAAAGGATTCCGTCAGCGGAGGTCCGATAAAACAGTTCAGCTGACGTTTGTCTGAAACTTTTATGCCTCTTTTGGCAAGAGCGTACGCCACGGAATTGGTGATTCCCTCCGCAGGATCGGTAAGCGTTCCGTCAAGGTCGAATAAAATATAATCAAACATTTTATCTGCCAAGAACGTAGTTGATTCCGCACTGAACAAAGGTGTCCCAATAGCACCAGCAGTGGTTGCCGGCGGTGACGTCGTAAATGTGTTCTACACCGAGATCACAAAACAGCTTGTGGAGCTTTTCGCTTGAACTGCGGATAAAATCACTGTCGCCGCACCACATATAGGTCCGCGGAAGCTCCTTTCCCGCCTCTACGGCACACTTTACAAGGTGGAACACGTCGTTACAGCTTCCATTAAGCTCAGAAGGATCGTTGTAACCGAAAATAAACTTTGCTTCATCGTTTACGAGATTGGTCGCCATGTCAACTATGTCGTATGCGCCTGAGAGACCGATACAACCGAAATATCTTTCGGGGCAAGTGAACGCTGCCTTCATGGCACCGTAGCCACCCATGGAAAGACCGCCGATGAAGTTGTCTTCACGCTTCGCTGACATACCGCGGAACATTTTTCTGAGGATTGCGGGAAGTTCCTCTGTGATAAACGTAAAATACTTCGCACCGTATGCTGTATCTGCGTACCAGCTTCTGTCAACGCAGGGCATGACCACCGCGAAGCCGATCTCGGAGGCATATCTCTCAATGGAGGTGTGACGGGACCAGATGGTGTGGTCGTCGGAAAGACCGTGGAGAAGCCAGAGAGTCTTATAGGTGGGCTCGTCATTTGCTTCGCTGTTCATTCCGATCATAGTCTCACCGTGCTGTGGTATCACCACATTTACGCCTACTCCGTGACCGAGAGCATCGGAGTAGATCTTCATTTCCATGAATGCCATTTTTATACCTCTTTATATTTATTTTTGATCTTTATGGTCATACGTATCAGTTTCTTTGCGGACCGCCTCGCTCTGCGAAAAAAACGCTTGTCTGAGTAACTCTCGTAGCTCACACCGCTTTTCGCCTTAGGGAATCGCTTAAGTTCAAGCATCAGCGTACCGTTGTACGGACTTGTCGCAAGATTTTCGGCAACCGTCTTGTAGTCGATCTTACCGTCGAAGGGGATGAGATGATCGTCCGTGTCAACGCCGCATCGGTTATCATGCACGTGAGTTGTCACCGCGCGGTCACCGTAGAGCTTCATGAAACGTATACCCTTAGTGAAGCCGTATTCGTGCCCCACGTCCCAGCAAAAGCCGATCTTGGGGTATCTGTCAAGGAAGAAGGACAAATTCTCAAGGAATCGCTGATTTTCAAGAGCAATCTTGACTACCTTTTCTTCGGCATATGCAAACAGCCTCTCAAAGCGGTGTATTCCCTGCTCAGTTATCTCGGGCATTGGCTTACCGCTTGAAAGATGGACGACAGCTATGGGAATACCGTTGTCGCGGCATTTATCCACCGCACCAATCAGGCGCTCAAGCATTTTGTCGCCGGACTCGTCAGGTCGCCAAATGTCGTTAATCCCGTCAAAGGGCGCGTGGAGAGTGTCTACCGTGATACCGTGTTCCCTACACAGTTCAACGGCATCGGGAAGAAGCTCCCAGTCGGAGGAAAAGAATGTGTGACGGATACCGAGGCGATGAAGGAGCTTCACCTGAGTTTTCAGGTCAACGCTCCGTTGCAGATTGATTCCTATCTCCATTTTCCACTCCGATCTTAGTTTTTCTTTGGTGCTAATATGCATCAGACAAACTTATGCATTTGCATAAGTTCCGTCACGATGTAAATGTGAATTAACAATTATATTTTACCATAATGTGAAGTTTTTTTCAAGGCGTATCGATGAAATAGGTATAGAGGTGGATATTGCCGCTTCGCTCGGATCACGTTTACGCTTCAATCAAAGAAAGCATCCCCGTTATCTGTAGGGGACGATTCCATTCGTCCCGCTATACTTGGATTTCGGTTATGGCTTGTAGGGGTCAGGCGTAGCATATCCGCTTACGCGAAATGCGACGACTCACCCTTGAACATCTCCACACACACCAAAAAAAAGCTGCCGCAGATGTCTGCGACAGCTTTCGCTTTTTACTTAACCTCTACGGTCCAGCCGAAGGTATCCTCTACCTTACCCCACTGAATTCCTGTGAGTGTGTCGTAAAGCTTCTGAGTCACTTCGCCGATCTTGCCACCGCCGACTTCGTACTTAACACCCTTGTAGCAGAGCTCGCCGATGGGAGATACAACTGCCGCTGTACCGCATCCCCAAGCCTCTTCAAGTGTGCCGTTTTCCATAGCAGCTTCAAGTTCGTCGATGCTGAGAAGTCGCTCAGTAATTTTGATACCCTCTCTGCCGAGAAGCTCAATAATGGATTTTCTGGTAATACCGGGAAGGATTGAGCCGGAGAGCATAGGTGTTACAACCTCGCCTGCGATCTTGAACATTACGTTCATCGCGCCAACCTCTTCGATGTACTTTCTCTCAACACCGTCAAGCCAAAGCACCTGTGAATAACCCTTCTGTGCGGCTCTCTCTCCTGCCCTGTTACTTGCCGCATAGTTACCGCCGCACTTAGCATAGCCTGTACCGCCGCGTACTGCGCGAACGTCCTCGTCCTCGATCATGATACGTACGGGATTGATGCCCTCCTTGTAGTAGCTGCCTACGGGAGAAGCGATAATAACGAAGGTTGCGTTGTGAACTGCGTGTACTCCGAGAGTCTCGTCGTTACCGAACATGAAGGGACGGAGGTAGAGAGACGTGCCGGGAGCAGAAGGAGTCCAATCCTTCTCGGTGGAAACGAAGGTCATGAGAGCCTCGTATGCCATATCCTCAGGAATCTCGGGGAGGCAGAGACGCTCAGCGGATGTGTTCATACGGCGGATGTTCTCCAT
The DNA here is from genome assembly GCA_017531765.1 of Clostridia bacterium. Lineage (GTDB taxonomy): Bacteria > Bacillota > Clostridia > Oscillospirales > CAG-272 > RUG11130. Next base: position 18,946 of record JAFXKJ010000019.1, on the reverse strand, counting down.
GGGACGGAACATCTGAACCTTCCCGTCCTCACGGCGGTACGCCTTAAGTCCCTCAAAAATCTCACTGCCGTAGTGAAGAACGGTGGATGCGGGGTGGATGGAAAGATTCTCAAAGGGAACGATGCGGGCATCATACCAGCCCTTCTCTGTTGAGTAGTCCATCATGAACATATAATCGGTGAAGATCTTACCGAAACCGAGGTTATACTCGTCGGGCTTTGCCTTCAGGTTTTCTCTTTTTACAAACTTGATTTCCATTTCAAACTCCATTCGATACTAAAAATCAATACTCAGCGCCGAGTGCCATTGCCTTCTTGTTTACTTCAAGCATATCGGCGCGCTTTGCGGAAATTACCTTTCTGAGAGTAGCGTCGATGCTTGCCTCATCATAATTGCCTGTTTCCTTCAGTACCTTACCAACGATGATCATATTGGCAAGTGTGGGGAATCCGTTTTCGCTTGCGAGAGCTGTTGCAGGAATATAGAAAACCTTAACGTCGTCTCTCTCAACCTTTCTCTCAATGAGAGTAGAGTCAGCGAAGATCATACCGCCGGGAGCAACAGCGCTCTCGTAACGATCAAGTGAAGGAAGGTTCATTGCAATAAGAACGTCGGGCTTTGCTACGATGGGAGAGCCGACCTGCTCGTCACTTACGATAACGCCGCAGCTTGCAGTACCGCCGCGCATTTCGGGACCGTATGAGGGAAGCCAGCTTACCTGCTTGTCGTCAGTCAGACCCTTGTATGCTACAAACTTACCGGAGAAGAGGATACCCTGTCCGCCGAATCCTGAGAAAAGATACTTTGTTGTCATATTACTTCCCCTCCTTATCAGCACTTCTATCCTTGTATACGCCGAGAGGATAGTAGGGAATCATCTTGTCGTCGATCCACTTGAGCGCATCAGCGGGAGTCATACCCCAGTTTGTGGGACAAGTTGAAAGAACCTCAACAAGAGAGAAGCCCTTGCCCTCGATCTGATTTGTGAACGCTTTCTTGATAGCCTTCTTAGCGTTTCTGATATTCTTTACGCTGTTTACGGTAACTCTCTCAAGGTACTCGGGACCCTCAAGCTCGGAAAGCATTTCGCAAACCTTAACGGGGTAACCGCAGTGGTTTACGTCACGTCCGTAGGGAGAGGTCTGTGTAACCTGACCGGGAAGAGATGTAGGAGCCATCTGACCGCCTGTCATACCGTAGATCGCGTTATTGATGAAGATAATGGTGATGTTCTCGTTTCTTGCGGCAGAGTGAACTGTCTCAGCCATACCGATGGAAGCGAGGTCGCCGTCACCCTGATATGTAAACACGATATTATTCTCGGGGTCAGCACGCTTAACACCAGTTGCAACGGCGGGAGCTCTGCCGTGAGCCGCCTCGATCATGTCGCAGTTGAAGTAGTTGTACGCCATAACGGAGCAGCCTACGGGAGCGATACCGATGGTACGTCCCTCGATGCCAAGCTCGTCGATAACCTCGGCAACAAGACGGTGAACGATACCGTGTGTACAGCCGGGGCAGTAATGGAAGGGCGCGTCTGTCAGCGCATGGGGCTTATCAAATACTACCATTAGTTAGCACCTCCGTTGTTTGCTTTGATAATTGCTTCGAGCACCTGCTCGGGTGAGGGGATCATACCGCCTACGCGGTTACAGAGAGTTACGGGCTTCTTGCACTCTGTAGCAAGTCTTACGTCCTCGATCATCTGACCCATGGAAAGCTCTACGGAGATGAAGGACTTGACCTTATCGGCAGCCGCCTTGAAGGGAGCTGCGGGGAAGGGCCAAAGGGTGATGGGACGGATCATACCCACCTTGATACCCTGACGTCTTGCCTCGTCGATGGCGTTTCTTGATACGCGGGATGCGATACCGAATGCCGCAATGCAGATCTCGGCGTCGTCCATCATGTATTCCTCGTACATTACCTCGTTCTTTTCGATCTCGGCGTACTTCTCGTATCTTGCGAAGTTGAGAGCCTCAAGCTCCTCTGCTACGAGAGAGAGGGAGTTTGTGATGTTATGCGCTCTCTGCATCTTTGTGCCGTTTGTTGCCCAAGGCTTCTCGGGCGCGGGCTTAACCTCAAGATCAAGTGCCACAGGCTCCATCATCTGACCCATAGTACCGTCAGCAAGAAGCATAGAGGTCATGCGGTACTTGTCCGCAAGCTCAAAGCCCTTAACCGTAAGCTCTGCCATTTCCTGAACGGATGCGGGAGCAAGAACGATCATACGGAAGTCACCGTGACCGCCTGCCTTTGTTGCCTGGAAATAGTCGGACTGGCTGGGCTGGATACCGCCGAGTCCGGGACCGCCTCTCTGTACGTTAACTACGAGGCAAGGCATATCAGCACCTGCCATGTAGGAAAGACCTTCGCCCTTAAGGGAGATTCCGGGGGAGCTTGATGAGGTCATAACTCTCTTACCTGCGGAGGCAACGCCGTATACCATATTGATAGCGGCGATCTCGCTCTCTGCCTGAAGGAAGCAGCCTCCGATCTTGGGCATTCTCTTTGCCATATATGCGGCGATCTCTGTCTGAGGAGTGATGGGGTAACCGAAATAGTGACGGCAACCTGCGATGATAGCAGCCTCAGCGATCGCTTCGTTTCCTTTCATTAATACCTTATCTGACATTATGTTCTCCATTCTGCCGCAAAGTGCGGCTCAGATTTACTTTTGATTTATTATTTTTCTACCTTAATGATGCAGTCGGGACACATTGTAGCGCAGAATGCACAAGCGATACAGGACTCCTGATCGGTGATCTCTGCCGGGTGGTGACCCTTTTTGTTGATCTTGTCAGGTGCAAGTCTGAGGAGCTTCTTGGGACATACGTCGATACAAAGTCCGCAACCCTTGCAGTTATCTGTGTTAAAGGTAAGCTTTGCCATTTTGTTCTTCCTTTCAATATGTGATTAAATTAAGTTGTTTTGCAGTTTCAGTGGGAAGACGTTACTGCACTTCCCTTCAAGGCTCGGTGCAATGTCTTCTCTCACGGTAGTCATGACCACGGGAAGTCCCGAAAGTGCGGAAACCTCCTCGGCATAGGCGATGCTTGATAGCACGTCTTCTGCGGTAGTCTCACGACCTAAATTGGTATTATTGACGATTCCCGTAAAGGGGATTCGGCACGCCGCCTCGATCTCGCGCATTACCTCTATGGTTGACTCGGCATCCCGGGTGAGGGGACGGCTTCGGTTGATGACCATCAGCATTTCATAGTCACCCTCATCGGTGATCATCTTCGAAAGTCTGCCGAGAGCATACGCACCTCTGTCGTCACCGCCCACGTCAACGATGGTCTTCATGGTTTTGTCCTCGGTGATGGCATACATTTCGGGGGGCATTGCGGGCGCGTCAAGATTTGTGCCCGCATATCTTGAGCATATGACGCGGATCCCCGCATCTGTCAGCTCTTTTTCGCTGTCGCGTGTTCTGAAATAGGGGTTTACTATATCAAGATCGGCGATAGCGGTGTTTTCGTGTTGTTTTTTCAGCTCGAAAGCGAGATTTACGGCAACGTTTGTCTTTCCGCTTCCGTAATGTCCGCACATGAGCGTTATGTGCTTGAAGTTTTTCATATTATCTTCGTTATTTATTTTTTGTATATACCAATAATCCAATGAATCTAATTAATCCATAAACCAATCCCACTGCTGCCAAAATACCAAACATTGTTATATAAGCATTGCTGAAATTGTTAATCTTCAAAACAACTACCGTTGTTCCTAGGATAATCGCAAATATCCACATTGCTATTCCCATGATTTTTGGGTGATTTTTGAATAAACCACATGCAATAAGCATACCGGCAAAAGCAAAAATGAAGAAATCAAACATCAGTGGGTACGCTTTCTCCATAACTGTACCATTGAATCCCCCATCAGAATATATACATCCTCCAACAATTATAAAAATTATTGGACCCAATATCACCGAAGTATATAAAATATCGGTTAACAATGTTTTACAGCCTTTGTTTTTATTATTCAATAAAATGTCATCTCCTCATGTACGACTATTACAGTTTATTTCTCTGAATCTTTCCGCTTACTGTCTTGGGAAGGCTGTCACGGAATACAACGATTCTCGGATATTTATAAGGCGCTGTTCTCTGCTTAACGTACTGCTGAATTTCACGCTTCAGCTCGTCGGTGGGATCCTTGCCGTTTACGAGAACGATACTTGCCTTGACCACCTGACCTCTTACCTCGTCAGGCTCAGCAGACACACCGCATTCCAGAACGTAGGGAAGCTCCATGATAACGCTTTCGATCTCGAAAGGACCGATGCGGTAGCCAGATGACTTGATAACGTCGTCAACTCTACCGACGTACCAGAAGAAGCCGTCCTCGTCACGCCACGCGGTGTCACCCGTATGATAGAAGCCGTCATGCCAAACCTCAGCAGTCTTATCGGGAGCTCCGTAGTAGCCTGTAAAGAGACCGCAGGGAGCGCCGTCACGAACGTCAACGACAATTTCACCGGTTTCACCCACGCCGACACTGCGACCGTCGGGATCAACGATGTCAACCTTATAAATGGGAGCAGGCTTACCCATAGAGCCGATCTTGTGGGATGCGCCGATCATATTACCGATGATCATCGTGCTCTCCGTCTGACCGAAGCCCTCAAGGATCTGAAGTCCCGTAACCTCCTCAAATCGGCGGTATACCTCAGGATTAAGCGCCTCGCCCGCAGTTGTCATATGACGTACGGAGGAAAGGTCGTATTTCGCAATATCCTGCTTGATGAGCATACGGAGCATGGTGGGAGGTGCGCAGAAGGTGGTGATGTGGTACTTCGCGAACATGGGAAGGATGTCAGCCGCATCGAATCTGTCGAAGTCGTAAACGAATATTGCCGCCTCGCAGAGCCACTGACCGTAGAACTTACCCCACATGGACTTCGCCCAGCCAGTATCGGATATGGTGAAGTGGAGTCCGTCAGGATCAACGGTATGCCAATACTTTGCGGTATGGAAGTGACCGAGAGGATATCTGTGGTTATGAGACGCGATCTTGGGGTAACCCGTAGTACCCGAGGTAAAGAACATAAGGAGCGGGTCGTCACCGCAGGGAGCATCCGCAGTTCTGTTATAATGCGTACTGTAAAGGGTATACTCGTCGTCAAAGCTTCTCCAGCCGTCGCGCTCACCGTTTACGATGATCTTTGTCTGAAGTGTAGGACACCTTTCTGCCGCTCTGTCGATCTGCTCTGCAGTATCTCCGTCAGCGGTACAGAGTATAGCTGAAACGCCCGCCGCATTGAAGCGGTACTCGAAATCGTGCTCCTGAAGCTGGTTGGGTGCGGGAATTCCGATAGCGCCGAGGCGGTTAAGTCCGAGCATTGCAAACCAGAACTGATAATGGCGTTTGAGAACGAGCATTACTCTGTCGCCCTTCTTGACACCGAGAGACTTGAAATAATTAGCGCACTGGCAGGAAGCCTTTTTGATATCCTTGAAGGTGAAGCGGCGCTCGGTCTTGTCTCTTGAAATATGGAGCATTGCAAGCTTATCGGGAGTCTTCTCTGCGATTCCGTCGATAATATCGAAAGCAAAGTTAAAGCCGTCGGTATTCTTAAAGCTGATAGAGGTGGGAGTTCCCTTCTCGTTTTCAACCGTATCAACGAACTTTTTATATACTCTCTCTTTGGTATCACGGGGACCCTTGTACTCGGTAGAGATGATCTTATCACGAGACAGCTCGGGGATGGGCTCGCCCGTGGGATTAAGAACGATAGCGTAGAACACGCATCCTTCCTCGCTTGCGGCGATCATACCGTGGGGAGTTGACGAGTCAAAGTAGATGGTATCTCCCGCGCTGAGGGTCTCGCGGTGCTCACCGATCTGAACGGTAAGCTTACCCGACACGATAATGTCAAGCTCCTGACCTGCGTGGGTGGTGAGTTCAATGTCGCGGTGCTGAGCATCGGGATCGTACTCGCTTTTAACGTAAAGAGGCTCGGCAATACGGTTTTTGAAAGCGTACGCCATGTTATAGTAGGTCATACCGTGAGCCTCGGAGATCTCCTGACCTGCGCCCTGACGGGTAACGGTATAGGAGCGGAGGCGAGGGGAATGACCTTCAATGATATCGGTGACGTTAACACCGAGAGCAAGGGAGCATCTGTAAATAAAGGCGAAGTTAAGGTCGCTCTTTCCCTCTTCGCAAAGGAGATATTCTTCAACGGGAACGTCGGTCTTAGCCGCCATCTCGTGGGGGGTATAACCGATGATCTCACGAAGTGCGCGGATACGTCCCGCCATCTCCCGGATCTTAAAATCAAGTCCTGTAATCTGAGCCATAATTTGAAATTCCTTTCGCGTTTATACCGTAGGGACGAAAAAAGCACCCGTCCCAAAGTCTGTTCTTTGAGACGAGTGAAAAAGCAAAGTCACCCGCGGTACCACTCAAATTGCAGATATAATTAAATCTGCCACTCTCGGAGTCAAACAACCCCTATGCTCTCACGCGGCAATCACGGGAAGGTTCTACCGGGCACGTGCCTTTCTTCCTTCCGACTCGGAAGCTACAAACAGCAAAACCTCACCCGACAGCTTTCACCAACCGCTGTCTCTCTGCAGGGGAATGTTTTGAGTCCTCTTCGTCACAGTCTTTCACAATAAGGTTATTTTAGCACAGCTTTGTTTATATGTCAAGGGTTTTTTCGAGTTTTTATTGAGATATTTCATATTATATTATATATGTTTTTTGTTTGCGCTTCTATTACCGTGCGCCACCGCTTCGGTAGGGGTTGGTGCACTCGACAAACCCGTTTTCAGAGATTATGTTGACACAGAAAAACTATCAAAAGATTCAGACTACTGACAAACCCGCCGATCATGGCGGGGTTGTCAGTAGTCTGAGCGCACCTCCGAAGAGGTGCGCTGCAGCATTTCTATCAAAGCTTATTTCTCTGGATCTTACCGCTGATGGTCTTGGGAAGCCAATCGCGGAATACAACGATTCGGGGATACTTATAGGGCGCTGTATGACTCTTAACGTAGTCCTGAATCTCCTTCTTAAGCTCCTCTGTAGGCTCTGTTCCCTTAACGAGAACGATGCTCGCCTTAACTACCTGACCTCTTACCTCATCGGGTACTGCGGATACGCCGCACTCAAGGACGTAAGGAAGCTCCATGATAACGCTTTCGATCTCGAAGGGACCGATGCGGTAGCCGGAGGACTTGATAACGTCATCAACTCGTCCAACGTACCAGTAGAAGCCGTCCTCGTCGCGCCATGCTGTGTCGCCTGTGTGGTAGTAGCCGTCGTGCCATACCTCGCGGGTCTTTTCCTCGTCTCTGTAGTAGCCCATGAAGAGACCGACCTGAGTCTTGTCGCCAACCTTTACGACGATCTCGCCCGTTTCACCGTCAGCCACGCTGTTGCCGTTTTCGTCAACGATATCCATGTCGTAAAGAGGTGAGGGACGTCCCATTGAGCCGACCTTGTGAATAGCTCCCTTGAGGTTTGCAACGGAAAGGGTTGTCTCGGTCTGACCGAAGCCCTCGAGGATCTGAAGTCCCGTAGCCTTTTCAAACTGCTTATATACCTCGGGGTTAAGCGCTTCGCCTGCCGTTGTCATACGGCGGATGGAGGAAAGATCGTACTTTGAGATATCCTCCTTGATCATCATGCGGAGCATGGTGGGCGGTGCGCAGAAGGTGGTGATATGGTATTTCGCAAACATGGGGAGGATGTCGGAAGCCGCAAAACGCTTGAAGTCGTAAACGAATACCGCGCCCTCGCAGAGCCACTGACCGTAGAGCTTACCCCAAAGCGCCTTACCCCAACCTGTGTCGGAGATGGTGAAGTGGAGTCCGTCTGCATCTACGCCGTGCCAATACTTTGCAGTGATGTAGTGACCGAGAGGATAGGTGTAGCTATGTGTTGCGATCTTGGGATAACCCGTTGTACCCGATGTGAAGAACATGAGCATGGGATCATTTCCGCAAGCGGTGTCGTTATTTCTGTAGAAATGTGCGCTGTAGAGGTTGTAGTCCTCGTCAAAGTCGTGCCAGCCTGCGCGGGGACCGCCAACGATGATCTTGGTCTTGAGCGTGGGACAGATGTCGAGAACCTCCTCGATCTGATTTGCAACGTGTCCCTCAGAGGTACATACCACCGCGGAAACGCCTGCCGCGTTGAAGCGGTACTCAAGGTCATGCGCCTGAAGCTGATCGGTAGCAGGGATAGCGATAGCGCCCAACTTATGGAGAGCGATGATACTGAACCAGAACTGATAGTGACGGCGAAGGATGAGCATTACTCTGTCACCCTTTCTGATACCGAGGGACTTGAAATAGTTGGCGCACTGGTTTGATGCTCTCTTGATATCGTTGAAGGTGAACTTGCGCTCGGTCTTGTCCTCTGCGATGTGGATCATGGCAAGCTTATCGGGCTCACGCTTTGCGATAGCGTCAACAACGTCAAAGCCGAAGTTGAATTTTTCCTCGTTGTGGAAGGAGATCTTTTCAAGATAGCCCGTTTCGCTCTCAACGCAGTCAACAAAATCGTCGGCGATCATTTTGCGGACACTCGCTGAGCCGTGGCTGGGAAGGAATGTGTCGCGGACAACTGTCTCAGCCTCCGCGTCCCCGGGAAGAACCACTGCAATAAAGAGACAGTCCTCGCCGTCAACTGCGATCATACCGTGGGGAGCAGAGGAATTGTAGTAGATGCTGTCCCCTGCTTCAAGGTACTCGATATTATCACCGATCTGGATCTTGAGTCTTCCACTCATAACAAAGTCAAACTCCTGACCTGAGTGACGTGTTGTGTGAATGGGCTTGTTCTGTAATTCCTCGTTATATTCGTAACGTACGTAGTAGGGTTCTGCGATCTTTCCTCTGAAAAGGGGAGCGAGGTTTTCGATGGAGATACCCTTTTCCTTCGCTGTTTCCTGTCCCTTGCCCTTTCTCGTTACGGTGTAGGACTTGAGGCGTGCGCTGTGACCTTCAAGAAGGTCTGTAATGCCGATATTGAATGCGAGAGCGCATTTATGAATAAATGTGAAGGGGAAATCCAGTTTTCCTTCTTCGTATAGTTTGTAAGCCTCTAAGGTAACCTCAGTCTTTTCAGCCATTTCGATCTCTGAAAGCCCGCAAATTTCACGCATTTCGCGAATTCTACCTGCTACCTCATGAAGTTTTACGTTATCTGTTGCCATATTGACCTCCATACTCTGCCTTTTGGCTTTGATTTTTTAATAAAAATAACCCGTCTCAAATAACTTTGAGACGGGTGTTAAATACATCCGCGGTACCACTCAAATTGCAGAAATTTTTCTGCCACTCTCGGAATCAAACAATTCCTATGCACTGACGCGGCAATCACGGGGAGCGTCTACTCGGAGAGATCCTTTCGGGCTTCCGGCTCGGAAGTGATAGATCAACTGAACACTCGTTATCGGCTCGCACCATCCGCCGACTCTCTGAAAACTTTGCCCACGACCGTCTTCGTCACAGCCTTTGTTTTTGATGTAATAGAGTATACCACTACACTAATTGTTTGTCAATAGGTTTTCGTGAATTTTTTCAATATTTTTTTGCAAGTTTATGCAGGACTCTGAATTTACATACCCTGAGTGAATATATCAAATCCCGTATTGTCGATCTCCTCCACTCCCGTAAGCTTGAAACCGTAGACGGAGTTTGTTCTCTCGACGGTATATCTGACAGTCTTTGCGGGTATCAGCGTCGTAGGCTCTGCGTAGTAAACCACGTCATAGGTGATGACTCCGTTCTTTTCCACTCGGGACACCACGTCGTGGTATTCCACAGTACCGCCCATTCCGCGAACTGTGTAGTACCCCACCTCACCGTTTTCGCCTTCGTGATAGTCGAACGGCCAATAGTTTATCTCAAAGCCGTCCTCATAAACCTCAGAAGCGATAGCTTCAAGCTCTGCCCTTGTCAATTCCGTGAGTCCCTTAAGGTCAAGCCCGAATGCTTCCTCGTAGAGATAGAACAGCACAAGAGATGCGTATGAGCTGTCAGCGTTCGGATACTCCGCGTCACCGTACCAGCTTATAAACATTTGCTCGGCGAAAAATGCTTCGTCCTCGTCAGCTATCTCCACCACACCGGGACGGAGTTCAAAATACACTCCGGGATTGGTAAACATTGAACCGTCTCTGAGGATCACGGAATATTCTCCCGCGGGGAAATATTTCGTATTACTTGACAGCAACTCGAAATCAAACTGCAAACTTTGGCTATCGTTCATTGAAACTATTTTGAATTCACCGATGGTAATTTCACTGAAGAACTCTTTTAACATCGTTACCATTAGTTCTTTAGCAGGAACTCCGTCAATCATTCCGTTTGTTGTCGAGTCAAGGATCGTGATATCAACTAAAGTCTCAGCGTCACCGTCAAGGAATGCGGCGAGCCATTTATAACGGGAGTCGGTTACACCGTGATTTTTGAGAACCGTACGTGTAAGGTTGTAATTGATCACTTCGTCTACAGTCGTGCAGGTGGGGTACTTATGCTTGAACTCGTCCGTCTTACTGTATTCCTTAAATAAGGCGTCAAGGTCGTACACGTCACTTACAGTATATTTCTTTTCAGCATTCAGGATCAGCTTTCCGTTCTCGTTTACCGTTACGCTTCCCGTTTCACGCAAAGAATCGTTACGCTCGATCGCTATTTCAAGGACAGAAGTCGCATTTTCATGTACCTTGCCGTTAAATTTTCTGTAGAAACGTGTGTACTTTAAGTTTCCGTTTTCGTCAAGGCTGAAAGTCACGGAGTTGACTCCGTTAGGGTGATATTCCACAACATCGCCGTCTTTGAAGAACCACGTGTCACCAACCTCGTAGCTTTTGCGGCTCAGCACGATATATCCGTTCCACTCAAATATCTCGGTCTTCAGATTACCAAGATCTTCCTCGTCGCAATCTGAAACAAGCTTGTAGCTCTTATTGTCAAGCCAAGCACCGCGAAGGTCATCATAGGAGAGGCTCACATAAAATTCCTTTGAAAGCCCCTTTACCTCAAGCATTTTTGAGTTACGCTCTGCAAATTCATCGATTTCAAAGAGTTTATCAAGCTGACTCTGCAGAGTGTCTGCGCCGCCAACCGTTACGGGATATATCTCACCGTTCAAATGCATCGTGGGACCGAGGCGGTCGTCTATTGACTCAAGGATCGGCTTTCCATATTCGTCAAGTACGGGGCAAGCTCTGTAAAACTTACCGTTATGCTGGAGCTGGAGCCCCACTCTGCTCACAGGCTCATAAACGTCAACGCATATAACGCAGGCTTCTCCCTTCATGAGAGAGGATATCAGCGTCGTTTGCAGTTCTTTTTCAACGTATTTGTTGTCGTGCCAGTTGAGGTAGGTAAGATATGCGGAAAGATCGTCTTCCTTCGCTTCAAGTACGAATTTGAAGCAGTTTTCAGAGCTTGATTTATCGTATACGGGTAGACCCTTCACGCGATCTTCACCGTAATCCTCTACGCTGTACACGTTAAATTTTGCATTTATGATGTCATCTGTCGGAGTACCTATCGCATCACCCAAATCAACAGAAATTGCGTCGCCGGTTTTTCCGTTGATAAAATTCAGTTCAATAAAACAGTATTTTGCGATAGAGTTGAGTATCTCAAGCTCGTTGTCTTCGAGGGGAGAAATATAGTCATATCGCTGAATAAAGAGTTCAAAGTGTACACCGTCACCAATATCGAAAACATACGTTGCACTTCTCATCAGCTCCATATAGTGTTGCATATCGGTTTCTTTGAATGCTTCATCGAGTTTGGAGTAGTAAACCTTAACGGGATACGGCCAACCGTCGGTTACACCGTACTGAGCCACAGCCTTTATCTCGTCGCGGTCATACTGATTGTAGTTCCAGCCGTCACACTTACAGCTTCCGTTACATACACTTACACTTACCCTATAGTCAAAGTCATACTGAGTGGAACTACTGATACTCATTTTATAAAGTCCGAGATACTCGTTGTTATATGGAGCGTAATATTCCCCTCCACACGGCTGTAATCTGTCGATCGTTGAACCGCCTGACGTATGTCTTGTGAAATAGCACGTGTATCCGTCTTTCACATAGTCAGAAAATCTGCCGCAAGTATCATATATCACCTTAACAGACGTCTGTGTAAACTCAAGTCTGCCTTTTATCTTGTCTTCATCGGTATCGTAGGAATTATCTTCGATAAATTCCCATACGCCGTCCTTCAAGGTAGCTATACCGTTAAAGCCAAACATTCTGAAAATACCCGCTTTGAAGGTGATGGTATCGTCCGTAACCTTGCTTATTATTATATCATCATAGCCATCTGTCCAAATACCTTTGTGATATTCTGTGGGCATTACGGCAGTCTCTTTGATAGGACTTTCTTTACCTTCCTCACGTCTGATATTTCTCTCGATCACGTCATCCGCAGAATCGTATCCGAGATAGTTAAGCTTGTACTCTTCATAGATAGCATCAATGTCAAAGGCTTCACCGATGGTGAAAGACTCTGTTTTTTCGAGTACGATCTTACCGTTTTTGAGCTTTGCCTTTCCCGTTTCCTTGAAAAATTCGTCGCGGCTCAAAGCATAGTCAAGGGGGAAAGTTTTCGTTTTTTTCGCTGCACCATAGAACTTCACGCTGTAACGGAGATATTCAAGCTCTCCGTCTTCGTTCGCGCTTATCAAAGTTGATACACCGTCTTCCGTAACGAATTCGTTTACCCTCTCGCGGGTGAATACCCATGAGTCATCTTTACTGTTCGTACTGTAGTTAAACACGATCGTCTCGGCCCATTCCGTAAGAAAGTAATAAGGCGGATCTGACGAAATTTCTCTTTCAACGATATGTCCGTATGCGCTTATGGATTTAATATTCCAATTGTCACTGAACTCAATGTAGAAGGGCACCCAGAGTCCGTTCACCTTTACGACCTTGGCGTTATCGTTATAGAAAAAGTCGGTGTAATTTCCGTCGGCATCCCTTTGGAGTGAATACAGCGCGTCTTTCAGTTTAACGTCTTCGCTAACCGTTACCTGAAATACCTCTAAACCGGGATAAAGCATTGCGGGACTGAGTAAGTTTCCGCCTATCTCCACAAGGAGTGCTGAACCGTCCTTTCCGCTTGTTGCGGGGTAGTAGCGCTCGATTCTTCCGTCATATGTGTAAGAGATGCCGACGTAGCCGATGATCTCAACGGAATCGGTGGTGATGAGCATCGCTTCTCCCGCCTTGACTTCACCTACGTCACAAAGCACTTCTTCGCCTTCAACAAGGAGCTCCTCGTCCCACAAGAGTCGGTTGATCTTGAAGTCCCCGACGTCATGTGAGGGCGCGATAATAAGGCTGAAGCTATATTCCCACGTTGAAACGTCGTACTGCTTTTTCGGGGAATACTTTGCGACGTTTTCGTCAGTTGCCTCATACACTTCCCACTTCAAAGGTTCAGGCTCGGGGTCTTTTGCTGTGTTTTCCGTGTCTTTATTTTCGTCGGGGTCGGTGGCTTCTTCACTCTGAGTTGTTTTTGTGCTGTCCGTTTCGTCGGACTTATCCGAAATATGTCTTATCCCGATAAACGCGACAACTATACACACAGCAACAAGCAGTACCGCTATTACTGCAACGATAATTTTATTCTTATATTTGCCAGTCAATCTTATCACCCTTTCCTTGATCGGTCCGCCGCCAAAGCTTACAGCGTAATTCTTCTTGGCGGGGGTCATATCTACGATCATGCGAGCATAGTCAAGCTTTGATTTGTCTTCAAGCTTCAGTGAAACCGCCTCGTCGCAGGCAAGCTCAGCGTCTCGCCTTGACAGTATCGCCGCAGCCCATATTACGGGGTTATACCAGAACACCGATACCGCCGCTATGCGAAGTACGTTCCAGATAACGTCTCCGTGGGATACGTGGACTCTCTCGTGGAGTATAACTGTGGAAAGGTCTTCGCTGTCTCTCGCCTCGGGAGTGACGTATATCTTCGGAATCCAACCGCAAACACATGGGGAGGCTACTCTATCCGTGACGTACACCCTGATTTTTCCCGACTTTGTGAGAAATTCCCTGTCCCGTACAAGCTTTACGCTGAACACAGTCCACGACAGCGCAAATACCGATGCGGTAACGATCGCGCCTGCAAGCCACACTGCGTTTAGTATTTCTTTTACCGATACGGTAAGCTTATCTTCATTCTCTGTTGGCACCGCTTGAGGCAAGGCGGGCTCTGCATCTGAAGTATCCCTTGAAGGGTCAGTTTCAACAGAGGGAATTACCACAGTCGCGGGAAGTGTTGTTTCCGTCTCTGCGGGAGAGCTGCTTTCTTCAATGATCTCCCCAAAACTGCCGGACTCAAATAAGGCTCCGCTTCCCTCTCCGACTTTATCGGTGTTTGTTTCTAAGGGATTTATTTCGCCCGTCTGTGTAGCGCTTGTCTGTGGGGTGCCCGTCTGAAGCTCTCCCGATTCAAAAGCTCCTACGTTCTCCTTATCGGGCACGGGGGCTTTTTCTCCCGTAGTCTCACCGTTCACCGAGGGACGTGTCACAGCGTGGGGGACGGTTTGCGGCTTTACGCTTTCGTTTTTTTCACCTGCCGAAAGGACGATCTCGTGTCCCGCCGCCGATTCTATAGCGCCGAGGTAGTCCACCCCCACGCGTTCAATGCTTATAAGGTCAAAAGGCAGCACCATGCGAATGAGCACAGCAAGCCAAAGCGCGTAAACAAGGCGCGAGGACATTTTACTTCGGAATAATCCTCTCACCAAAATCACGGCACAGGTCAAAAGTGTCATAGAAGCTACGTAACTCAGCATAACTACACCTCCTTTTATTTGTTGTCACGTTCAGCCTCGTCCAATATTCGACGAAGCTCCGAAATCTCGTTTTCCGAAAGTCCCTTTCCACCTGCAAGGGATGAAAGCATCATGCCAATACTCCCGTTATACACACGCTTCAGGAAGGAATCCGTCTCGCTGAGGCTTGCTTCAGTGCGTCCTATCAGTGGATGGTACAGCTTTGTCTTTCCGTCCTCGTCAATGCCGACTGCCCCTTTGGAGACGAGGCGCTTCAGCATTACGAACACGGTGGATTTGGTCCACTCCACTTCCCCTTCAAGAGAAGAAACAAGGGTTGTCAGACACATGGGCTCACGGTCCCACAGCACGTTCATGATCTTCCATTCTCCGTCAGATAATATAAGTCTGTCCATTTCGTCACCTCCGAAAATATTTATGTCACTTTATTGAATCACGTTCGGTTGACACTTGTCAACTCACAAGTACAAGCATTCGGTTGACATCTGTCAACTTAAGTATATCATGTAAGTTGACATTTGTCAACCCATTATTTGAAAAACTTCGGATTTTTTGATTTTATTAAATTGACACGTAATAACTAAAGTAGTATAATATACTATAGGAAGAGTTATTTATATTCCGTGATCTTTATAGTTTTGAGTTTTACAGATTTTGTAATTGAGTGCGCCGTTCCGAGTCGGCAGAAAGGATCAATATGAAACACACGAAAAGACTATTTTTGGCAGTAATTTTCACTGCGGTACTTATACTGTGCGCGGCTTTACCCGCATCGGCGGATGATGCGTCATACGGCGGAATGGCACCTCACGTATATCGTGAAAACGTCAGCGATGAATTCTTCTTTGAAGGCTCCATTGAGCTGTCGCCGGTTATGTCGGAAGATCTGTCGAAATACGGCTCATACGAAGATGCCGTCGCGGCACTGCGCCAAGGACTCTCAGAGCACAAAGCCGAGGTCACGGTTTACGTGAAGAGTAACGCTCGCGCGGACTACGAATACATGGTAGAAATGTTCTATGCCGCGCTTGAGCATACGGGAGTACCGAATGAGGGCGACTATCTCCGCTATAACTGCGGCGGTTCGAGCTTCGGCACCCGCACTATCACTTTAGACGGAAGCTATTACATAGGGATCACTTTTACGCCCGTATGGTATACAACCGCCGCCCAGGAAGCTGAGGTAGACCGTGCCATAGACGAGGTTATCGCTTCACTTAACCTTAACGGTATGAGTGAGTATCAAAAGATACGGACTCTATACGACTACGTCACAGGGAACGTTGACTACGACTACGACAATCTCAATGATGACGAGTATATGTTAAAATACACCACCTATGCGGCTATTATCAACAAAACGGCAGTGTGTCAGGGATTTGCGACTCTCTACTACCGTCTTTGCCTCACCGTGGGGATCGATGCCCGAGTTATATCGGGAGACGCGGGCGGTCCTCACGGATGGAACATTGTAAAGCTTGGCGACGTCTATTACAATATGGACCCGACTTGGGACTGTAACTTAAGTGTTTTCTACAGATACTTCCTTTGTACCGACGGAAACTTCCAGGGACACACAAGGGACGAGGAGTACGATACCGCCGGCTTCCACGCGAAGTATCCCATGGCAAAGGTTCCCTACGTTGAAAACATCACAGCATCGGGTACTCTCTCAAACGGTATGAAATGGAGCATTAACGGAGACTCAGGTACTCTGACCATCACGGGAAACGGCGATATGCCCGACTTCAAAAATCAAGGTGCACCTTGGTTCCCTTATCACGAAAACATTCAGTCGGTAGTTTTAAATGAGGGTATCACCTCAGTGGGAAAATTTTCCTTCGTCAGATGCAAATACATGACGTCGGCGACTCTTCCGTCAACACTAAAGGTAATTAAGAACTCCGCCTTCAACAACTGTCGCTCTCTCGTATCCATCACCTTCCCAAGCGGGCTTACCACCATTGAAACAAGCGCATTTGCCGAATGCACTGCCCTCAGGGAGATCGTGATACCGGAAAGTGTCAAGACCTTCGGTACAAGCGTGTTTTCCCACTGCTACTCGCTGAATAAAGTAACTCTTGCCGAAGGACTTACGTCAATTCCCGACAGTATGTTCTACAACTGCGATTCTCTTACAACCATCAACTTTCCCAGCACGCTTAAAAGTATCGAGGACACGGTATTCCGCGACTGCGACGGCTTTACAAGCATACATATCCCCTCTCACATTACGTCACTGGGTTACGCCGTATTCGGAAACTGTAAAAGTCTGACTAACATCACCGTTGACGGTGCAAATCCGACATTTGCATCGGTTGATGGAGTGCTTTTTACAAAGGATCTGAAGACTCTCGTGTGTTATCCCGCAGGAAGACCCGGAAGCTATACAGTACCCGACGGAACCGTCACCATCGGCGAAGCATCTTTCTGTGATAATGCTAAGCTTACGGACGTCGTCATCCCCGCCTCCGTCAAGCGCATTGAAACGTACGCATTCACATGGTGCTACGGACTTAAGTCCTTTACCCTGCCCCAAAATATAGAATTCGTCGGAAGCTATGCCTTCGGATTCTGCGAATACATGACTTCGTTTACCTTTACGAACCCGAACACAGTCGTTGACACGTACTGTTTCAGTAACTGTGTCAGACTGAAAAATGTGGCACTGCCTGCAAATCTGAAGGAAATCCCCTTCGGTATGTTCGCCTCGTGCGAGGCACTGCAATCCATAGACATCCCCGACGGTGTCACAAAAATCGGGCAAACCTCATTTTACGGCTGTAAAATGCTCACCACTGTCACGCTTCCGTCATCAGTCACCGTTATCGAACCCACAGCTTTCCGCTACTGTACAGGAATCACGGATTTTTATATTCTCGGTAACATTAAAGGTGTGGGACGGTGCGCTTTTGAAAATTGCCCTGCTTTGACGTTCATGTACATCGGCGGTAGCTTCAATTCCGTGGATTCAACCGCATTTGAAGATACTGACAACATCACCGTGATATACTTTGCGAGTAGCTCAACTGCCGCATCCGTGACAAAAAACACGGTATTCGGAGAAATGCTGAAAAATGCAAAGAGCATTGCGATCCCCGTCGCCGCAACTGCTACTGCTTATATTAAGAACAATTACGCAGTAATAACCAATATTTCTTTTGGGCTTAACGATTATGTCCTTTACTCAAACCACAACTGTTCATGGACAGCGGACGGAACCGTTTCAACTTCCCACGGTACCTTGTCAACACAGAAATGTACAACCTGCAATGCGAAGAAAAACGGGGATCCCGTAATCCATATATACAAAGCAACCGAAACAGTCAACCCCACTTGCTATTCTGAGGGATATACCGTTTACAAATGCACTCTCTGTGAGAAGTCTTATAAAGACGACTACACGGATATGCTTCCTCATATCTTCGGGGATCCCGAGGAATTCGACGCTCCCGGCTGTAACACCAATAGAATTATGGGAAAATACTGCACGGTTTGCGGCAGTCTTGAACTGTATGAGGAGGAAGGTAGTGCCCTCGGTCACAGCTTAACGGAGTACAGAGAGTCTGCTACTTGCATAAGCTCAGGATTTTATTTCAGATGGTGTACAAGATGTGATTATGAAGAGACTCCTGTGGAGCTGCCACAGCTTCCGCACACAATTGTAGTTATCCCCGGAAAAGCGCCAAGTTGCACCGAGAGTGGACTGACCGATGAAAAATACTGCTCCGAGTGCTACTGCACCTTTGAAATTTCAACAGAAATTCCTGCCACGGGACATACTTTTACCGCTTGGACTGTAACACTCGCACCTACCTGCACGGAAAACGGTGCTGAGCTCGGTACCTGCCACTGCGGCGAGACTGAATCACGCACCGTACCCGCTACGGGTCACACCTTCGGCGAGTGGATCATCGTAAAACAGCCGACTTGTACCGAAAACGGAACTGAGACAAGCTCATGCCATTGCGGAGAGTCTGAGACTCATGACATCCCCGAGACGGGGCACAGCTTGGTGAAGGACACACCTGTAGCTCCATCCTGTACGAACAGCGGACTTACCGAGGGTGAGCACTGCACCGTCTGCGGCACGGTTACAATTCCTCAAGAAACTATCCCCGAGACGGGGCACAGCTTGGTGAAGGAC
>JAFXKJ010000128.1 GCA_017531765.1 Clostridia bacterium | reverse complement strand
TGTGCTCTGTGAGCTGTACCGAATGCGTCGTTTACGAAAATGTCAGCCATGGAAGCAAGCTCCTTAGCGAATGCGGGATCGTTCTTTTCCTCTTCCTTGTGGAAACGAACGTTCTCGATGAGCATAACGTCACCGTCGTTCAGAGCTGCAGCCTTAACCTTAGCATCGGGACCGATAACGTCGGAAGCGAGAGCAACGGGAGCGCCGAGCTTCTCGGAAAGTCTTGCGGCAACGGGAGCGAGGGAGTACTTCATATTGAACTCACCCTTAGGTCTGCCCATGTGAGAGCAGAGGATAACCTTTGCGCCGTGGTCCTTAAGATATGTGATTGTGGGGAGTGCGCCAACGATGCGGTTCTCGTCGGTGATCACGCCGTCCTTAAGCGGAACGTTGAAGTCACATCTTACGAGGACTCTTTTGCCGGCAACGTCGATATCTTCTACTGTTTTCTTGTTGTAGGTCATTGGTTTATAATTCCTTTCAGAAATAGTATATAATTTCATACACATATAATATAACATAAAATGGGGAATTTATCAACAGGTTTTGAGAAATTTCCTTAAAGGGGAAGCAGAAAATGTTAAAAAGTAATTTGTAAAATCGCGTTGAGCAGAAAAAACTCTCCCGAGTTACCGGGAGAGTTAGGTTGATTTAATATTTTTCGCAGAAACGCATGAGGATAGTAGCGACCTGCGCGCGAGATGCTTCTCCTTGAGGATCGAGTATAACAGAGCCATTCTTAGAAGCACCTGTTATGAGACCAATACCGTTAGCCCAACTGAGTGCTGTCTTAGCCCAAGAACTTACGTTACCGCCGTCGGGGAATACATTAAGGTCAGCTGAAACGGATGTGTTATAACCCTTATAAGCTGCATAACGATAGAGGATTGTGGCTAATTGTTCTCGTGTAACATTTCCATCGGGGGAGAATGTTGTGCTACTGGTACCTGTAACTACACCACTTTCGTAAGCCCATGCAACAGCATCAGCATACCAATCAGCATTGAGATCTGTGAACGGTTGATTTGAACTTACCGAAGGTGAGCCTTCAAGACGATAAAGTACAGTAACGACCATAGCTCGTGTCATAGGACCGTCAGGATTGAAGTTGGTGCCATCTCCGACACCATTCATTAATGATTTATTAACAGCGTAATTAATTGCATTATTATACCAACTGTCAGGTGCTACATCTGCAAAAGTGGTATAGTTTACTGTTAAATTATACATAACACCGACAACACTACTCTCATAATTACTATAAATTTCAACATAGTACGTACCTGCTTCAAGTTGCACTATATCACTTGTTGTCGAAACTTCTTTGGTCAGACATTTAATTCTATATATTTCATTAAGCTTGTTGTCAAATTTATATACGATTATTTTCCAACAATCATTATTTTCATCAATAAATTCGTGCCTAAAATTCAAGTTTAAATAACTATCTTGAGAGATCTCAAATTTGAAATAATCTGAGTCGGTGCTACTCTGCGAAAATCCGGAGTATACTTCTCCGAAAACAATACTTTTAACTCCGTTAATATCATTGTTAAATGTATTTTCGTAAAATTCGGTTTGTTCATAATTTATCGTTAAACCATAGACTTCATTAACGAGACTACTGTCATAATTTCCGAAAATATTAAGATAGTATGTACCGGCATCAAGTCCTATTTGAGGACTTGGGGTTGACACTTGATTTGCGGGACAGTTTAATGTGTATACTTCAGTAAGTTTATTATCAAATTTGTATAATATTATCTTCCATTTATCACCGCTGTCATTGATATAATTATGTTCAAAAAGTATATCAATATAACCATTCTCAGGAATTATAAGCTTGAAATAGTCTGAATCGCTACTGATTTGCGAAAAACCTGAATATGTATTTCCAAAAACAATATCCTTAGCACCGTTAATGTCATCGTTCAAAGCGCTTTCAAAGAATTCGGTTTGTTCATAATCTATTGTTAAATTATAAACAATATTTACTAATTCACGGTTATAATTGCCGTATACTTCAATGTAATAAGTACCCGCATCGACACCAATTGGAGGAGTTTCTGTAGATATCTCGTTAGCACGACCACGATAACTGTAGACTTCTTTGGTACCATTTTCAAATTTGTATAAAGCTATCTTCCAATAATCACCACTATCGATATATTCATGATTGAATGTGAGTTTTAAGTAACCATTGTTGGCAACATCGACTTTGAAATAATCACAATCATCACTGGTTTGCGAGGCACCTTGTACTGTATTACATAGAGGAATCGAATTAGCATTCGCTATATTGTCGTTATTTTCTTTTTCTTTTATGGTTGAAGAGAATGTTGGGATTGATAAAACAGATAGTACACTAACTAATAATAACAATCCAAAAATGAATTTGAAATTTCTTTTCATAGTAGAAATCCTTTCTAAAATTTAATTTGAGTTTATTCCTCATTTTTTAGTAATTGCGGTGGCACCAAACCGCAATAAATTAAAAAAGTGCGCAGCCGAAGCTACGCACTGTAAAAATGCATCGCTCCGATTGCTGCGACACAACTTTCTCAACTCTATAGGATTGCTTGGAGATAATACTCATTTCAATCAAAAGGTGCGAAAAAAGAGCTTGCACTTTTACCAATAGTAAAATATGCAACTTTTGACCTAAAAAATCGTACAAACAACCAAGCCTATACTTAAAACATAAATATAGCCTATAGAGTGTTGTTATTCAGTTGTGTCGCAAGTTTATTATAACACAGCCACCTTTTATTAGTCAATGGTTAATCGGAAAATATTCCAAATCACATAAAAAGCACCGAAGCTTCCGCTTCGATGCTCCTTATTCATTTTACAAATCCTTCATGAAACCTCGCAATTATCGCCGCTGTTTCACATCTCTGAGCCATATCGCGGGGAGCAAGGCGTATCACTCCGAACTCGTTCTTACCGCTGATGATTCCGCAACCAACCGCCCAGCTTACCGCTTCCGTAAAGCCTGCGTAAGGACTTACGTCATCTTTGTCCCCGAAGATATCAAGCTCTCCCGAGATCTCCTGCTCCTCACCCTTGAATTCATTTATGTAGCGATAGAGGAACACGGCAATTTGCTCACGGGTCACGGGGGAACTCGGATCAAAGCGTCCGTCTCCCGTACCTGACGTAATGCCGTTTTGATATGCCCACATTACGGCGGATGAACACCAATCCGTTTTTTTCACGTCCTCAAAAATGTCTGAATACTCTACCTCAGGAGCACCCTCAAGATTATAAAGCATCTGAACGAGCATCGCCCTCGTCGTTACCGTGTTCGGTGAGAATACCGTACCGTCGGAGTTCGTGCCTGACATCAGTCCCTTTTCGAATGCGTATTCCACCGACGTATAATACCAATCGGACTCTGAAATATCGGTGAATGTCATAATTCGCTTCTGACCGAGACGCCCCATAGCTTCAAAGTCGATTTCCCGAAACTCCTTTAATACGCTGAAAACTACAGCATTCTTGCTGAGAGTGAAATTGTTCCATTTGATTTTCGGAAAATCAGAGAAATCTCCCCTCGGCATCATTATGTTGGAATAAATGCATCCGTAAAACACCTGATATGCCATACCCTCTGCAGTGTTACCTATTGTTTCAACAGACATCGGAGCACTTTCCCGTGACACGTAAAATGCGTTGTTTGATATACGGCTATCCGCGGGATTAAAGTACCACGACGGGGTGTCATAGTCCGGGAGATCTTCACCGTGAAGGGTGAAACAAAGCTCTTTTAACTCTGTGAAAGTATTTGAAAGGATCTCCACAGCGTTCAGAAACTCCTCATCGGGAAGGGGAACTGTGTCCGATTCATCTTCAAGACTTTGCAGTACAGTCTCTCTGAAGCTGCTGTCATACACAATTCCGCGGGAATCATGCTTGTTGATGCCAAGGATCATATTCGAGGATATTTCCGTGTTCCTGCCACCGCCGAGATATATTCCCAGTCCGCAGTCCTTTAATAAGTTTCTTTTAACTACAGTTCCCGATACGCCGTCGGGAAGGGAAATACCCACGCCACCGGCAGTATCGATGAAATTGTTTTCAATTATGTTTCCGTAGGTGGTAAAGCCTCCCTCGGCACCAATTGAACTGAACCTGCTTTCCGTCGCAGTGTCTCTTATAACGTTATTTATGACTTTGTTGGAGCTTCCTTCGAAAACGATACCGCTTGAAGCAGTAGTGGAGACCTCGCAGTGAGTTATCTCACATCCAACGTCCGAGACCTTGACGGCAGGAAGTGATAACCCTTCGCTTAAAGAAAGATCGTGGAAATAACAGTTTTTGATGCTGTTTTCGGATTGAGCCTTGACTGTGACGTCACCGTTAAGCATTACCCCGCCTTCAAGATTGAAAAATTCGCAGTTTTCAATGGAAATATTCCATCCTTCGGCGTATATTCCATAATAATCGTTTTCCATCTCAAGTACTTTTGTTATCGCCGAGTCTGAGAACGTGCAACCTTTTATACGGATGTTGTTTCCCATGACGGATAAAAGGGAAGCGTTCATATTCTCTTTGAAGCAAATGTTTTCGAAAGCCAAAAATTCAGCATCCTCAACCTTGACGGTACTGTAGCTTTGTACCGTTCCAACTTCTCCCGTAACAAATGAAACCTCGCCCTCCCCTCTGTAAGTCACAAATCTTCCGTCCCTGCCCGAATCCTCGGATGTGAAGACCAATGTTTCGTCGAAACGGTATTCACCTTCCGCAAGAACGATACAGATCCCGCCCTCGGGCAGTTCCAGCATCGGCAGCCTTTTACGTAGCATTTCTTTTGCTTCTTCCACGGAGCTGAAAGGACTGTCCTTTGAACCGTGTCCGCCCTCAGGCGCGTTTTTGTCTACGTAGTAATATTTCGGCTCGGGAACGTCGTCAGCATCGGCTTTGACAAATACTGTGCAACTGAAAGCAAGGCACAGGGAAACAAACAGAGATAATAATTTTTTCACTTCTTGACCTTCTTGAATGATGCTACATTGCGTAACAGTTTTTTGTTAATGTAAGTATATCATATTTTTATTAACTTTACAATACGTTTCTTCTTTTTCTGAAATTTACCGATTTACATTGTCGCTTTCGGATCCTTCAGAAGTGCTTTCATTTTCCGTGGTGCTGTTCTCATCTTTTAACTTGTCTCTCGGATATTCAAAGGTTCCGATAAAACCTTCAACGTCTGCTGAGCAAATGTCCCCTCCCACAACTCGGTTCTTATATATGATCACGTTTGCTAACACCTCTCCGTCATACTCGGGGTAGTTTGTGATTTTATATGTGTATCTCGTTACCTCTCTGCCTTTGTATTTTGAAAGGTCAAATCCGCTTCGCTTTTGAAGCTCGTTGTAGGTTTTCATTACCTTGTCAAACTCAGCGGGGATCTTTAGCGTTACCTCTTCCTTAACTTCACCCTCAACTTCCCAACCGAATTGCTTCAGAAAAGCGACACGGTCTTCATTTGTTTTGATTTTTTCATAGTTGTACTGTGACACCGTTTGGGCAATGGCGGCTGTCGTTTGCGGTGTATAATCGGGGACGAGAAGAATAATTGCCGCAAGGGATATTACCGCCGCGCCAATTACCGCCGCGAATTTTAACGTAGTGGCTTTTACACTGTAAATGAACATGAGTGACCTCCGAATCTTACTTGGAAATTTCTCTATATTTATATTTTGTATTTTGTCACAATATTACTTGACAGCGGATAAACATCAGGAAAACGGTAAATTACCGATCAATTGCGAAGGAAAGTCAAATATGGTCAAAAAACAAAGAAAAGAAGAGAAATATAAAGAAAACATATGGATAAATCGAAATAATCGCTCGTTAAGTGTCAAATTTGACTTTTGCTGACTTTGACTTTGCTTGACCATTGATGTATAATATAGTCACAAAAGGTCAACAAATGTCAAAAAGGAGATTTGAAATGCTTATATCAGACTACATTGCAACAATAATAGAAGAAATGCTCAGTGAAGGCGGTGGGGTAACCGAAGTAAGACGAAACGACCTTGCCTCACGCATCGGTTGCGTCCCAAGCCAGATCAATTACGTAATTACTTCCCGTTTTACCCCCGAGCGCGGATATATTATCGAAAGCAGACGCGGTGGCGGCGGCTACATCAGGATAATCAAGGCGCAAATGACAAAGGATCAGTATCTTATGCATTTCTTTCACGCCATATCAGAAGGACTTGACGAAAAGAATGCGTCTGCCTTTATTCTGAATCTTTTCGAGAGGGGAATAATTGACGAAAGAGAAGCGCTTATCATCCGTTCTGCTCTTTGCGGAAGCTCGCTTGAAAAAATCCATCCTGCACAGAGAAATATTGTCAGAGCAGACATAATGCGACACATTATTATGTCACTCATGAATTAGAATAGTAAGGCTTAAATCACAGATTAAACAAAAGGTCAAATTTTCGGTTATATGAAAGTTAAAGAGGTGAAAAATATGCGATGTGAAAAATGTCAAAAAAATAATGTATCCGTATACTATAAGGAAACCGTGAACGGAAAAACGACTGCCATGGGTCTTTGTAAGGAATGCGCTTCAGAATTGATGGGTGACGATAATAAGAGCTTTTACAGTAAATCATACGAAGAATTCAAGTCGCTTTTTGAAAGCTTGTTCGGTTTACCCACTCCTAATGAAAAGACATTTGTCGGTGAACCCAAGAAGTGCAATCTTTGCCAATCGAGCTTCTCTGATCTTGTTTCTTCCGGGAAAGCGGGGTGCCCCATGTGTTACCGCGTTTTTGCAGATGAGCTTATTCCGACTGTGTCTAAAATTCACGGAAACACTACACACGTTGGCTTGGTGCCTGACAGATACCGCGCGGGATTTGAAAGGAAAGACAAGATCAAAAAGCTTGAAGCGGAGCTTAAAGAGGCAGTTGCCAATGAAGAATATGAAAAAGCGGCGTCTCTCCGTGACGAACTGAAGACTCTGCGTGATGAGACTTCGGAAAATATTTAAGGGGGTGCAAATATGCTTTGGTATGAAATGACAGGCAGGGACTCTGACGTTGTTGTGAGCTCAAGAGTCCGTCTCGCAAGAAATCTTGAAGATTATCCCTTTGGTGAAAGACTTAACGTTCCCATGGCAAAGGAGATTATAGAAAAAGTAAAACGGGTGTTTGAGGATGAACCGTCATATAAATATGTCGATTTTTCCTTGCTGGACAGTGTACAACGTGCCGCGGAGACTGACAGGCATAAGGTAAGTGCCGAATTTGCGGCGAAGAAAACACCAACGGCATTTGTCGAATCTGAAAGTAATCAGATTTATATCATGGTACTTGAAGAGGATCACCTTCGTATTCAGTCAATAAAGGCAGGCTTTGCTCTTGAGGAGGCTTATGAAGCTGCAAGAAGTGCTGATAAGCTGATAGATGACAAGCTGAATATTGCTTACGATGAAAAGCTGGGGTATCTTACCCATTGTCCCACAAATCTCGGAACGGGAATGAGAGCTTCTGTGATGCTTCACCTACCTGCCCTTACGTATGCAGACGGTATTCGTTCTTTGCAGAATCAGCTTGCGAAGATCGGCATTACCATCCGCGGTATGTGGGGAGAGGGGTCAGCTGCAGACGGATGTCTTTATCAGATGTCAAATCAGGTAACCCTCGGAATGAGTGAAGAAGATATAATCTCCAAGCTGTCGGGAATTTGCGAAAGGGTCGTACAGCAGGAGAGGAGTCTCAGAGAAAAGCTTAGAGACAATGATAACGGCAAGCTGACCGATAAGATCATGAGAGCTTACGGAACAATGCTTTACGCAACTCTTATTGATTCTTCAGAGCTGTTCCGCCTTTATGCAGATGTAAGACTTGGCGCTTCCCTTGGCATAATCAAGGCTCTTAAGCTTTCGAGTCTTGACAAGATGCTCATATCGGGAATGGTAGGCGTTATTATGAGCGAAAATAAAGATGTTAAAACTCCCCTTGACAGAGACAGGGCGAGAGCTGATATGATCAGATGTATCCTTGCAGGCGGAGAGGAACAGTAAAATAAAGAAATCTGTCATATGTCACAAGCTTTAATTGTTTTTTGCAATTTGATGAAAGGAGCCGGTTTGGAATGAATATAGGATTTACCGGAAAAGCACAAAACGCGTTAAGCAAAGCACTCAGCTCAGCTTCTGAGTTGGGACACACTTGTATCGGAAGCGAACACCTTCTCATGGGACTGCTGTCAGAGCCCGAGGGCATTGCAGCAAAGGTCCTCGGAGAGAGAGGCGTAACGCTTGAAAAGGTAACTAAGGTTATAAAAGAGGTTTCGGGAGTGGGAGAAGTGACACGCCTTTCCGCGGCAGATATGACTCCGCGAACGAAGAAGATCATTGAATCCTCCGCGAGGGTTGCGATGAATATGGGACACGGTTATGTTGGTACTGAGCATTTGCTCCTTGCCATGATGGATGAAAGTGACTCATACGGTGTAAGAATGCTTTCTGCCTGCGGAGCACAAGCGTCGGATATAAAGCGAGACATTATATCTCACTTCGGTCATGACAGCGAAAAACAAACCTCGAGCGCTGATGGTATGGGTACACAAAAGAAGAGGCAGATCAAAGGCTGTCAGACACTTTCGTCCTATGGCAGAGACCTGTGCTGTGCCGCGAGAGAAGGGAAGATTGACCCAATAATCGGACGCGACTCAGAGACAGAAAGAGTTGTACAGATCCTTTCCCGAAGAACAAAAAACAATCCCTGCCTTATCGGTGAACCGGGTGTAGGTAAAACTGCCGTGGTTGAGGGTCTGGCACAGAGAATTGTTGACGGAAATGTACCTGATACTCTGAAAGATAAGACTATCGTTACTCTTGATATTTCCGCAATGATCGCAGGTGCAAAATACCGCGGCGAATTTGAGGAACGGATGAAGAATGTAATGGAAGAGGTCAGAAATCATCCTGAGATCGTTCTGTTTATAGATGAGATACACACAATAATAGGTGCAGGAGGCGCAGAAGGTGCGGTCGATGCCGCAAATATAATAAAGCCCGCCTTAGCTCGCGGTGAAATGCAGGTTATAGGTGCTACGACCGTGGACGAATACCGCCGTCATATTGAAAGAGATGCGGCTCTTGAAAGACGTTTTCAATCCGTGAACGTAGGTGAACCTTCTCCCGATGAAGCTTGTCTGATACTTTTCGGACTCAGAGATAAATACGAAGCACACCACAAGCTGAAAATTTCCGATGAAGCAATAGAGGCTGCGGTTAAACTGTCAGTAAGGTACATCAGCGACCGATTCCTTCCCGACAAAGCAATAGATCTCATTGACGAAGCTGCATCTAAAAAGAGAATAAGCAGTTTTACTCCCACACAGGATGAAAAGGAGCTTGAAGAAAAGATCAAGGCAATTTCTGCTGAAAAAGAAGAGGCGATCCTCGGTGAAAATTACGAGGATGCAGCGAGACTCAGGGACGAAGAAAAGATACTTTCTGACGAACTTGAATCGAAACGTATGGATGGCGGAAAGAAAACTTCCGATATAGTTGTACTCGAAGATGATATTGCCGATATTGTTGCGGCATGGACAGGTATTCCCGTGAAAAAGCTTGCCGAGGAGGACAGCGAAAAATTGCTGAAGCTTGAAGAAATATTAAAACAGCGGGTCATCGGTCAGGATGAGGCTGTAAGAGCTATTTCGCGCGCCATTCGCCGCGGAAGGATGGGACTTAAAGATCCGCGCCGTCCTGTAGGCTCATTTATTTTCCTCGGCCCGACGGGAGTAGGTAAAACCGAGCTTGCAAAAGTCCTTGCAGACGTTATGTTCGGGTCTGTAAACTCCATGATACGTGTGGATATGTCCGAGTATATGGAGAAGCACAGTGTATCTAAGCTTATCGGTTCACCTCCCGGATACGTGGGATTTGATGACGGAGGACAGCTTACCGAGAAGATCAGAAGAAAACCGTATTCGGTAGTTCTGTTTGATGAAATCGAGAAGGCTCATCCCGATGTTTTCAATGTTTTGCTTCAGATTCTTGAGGACGGTATTTTGACTGATTCCAAAGGTCGTAAAGTTGACTTCAAGAATACAGTGATCATTATGACATCCAATGTGGGGGCTTCGGGAATCGTTGAACCGAGACGTCTCGGTTTCGGTACGTCCTCTGACAAAAGCGATGAGGAAAAACGCATGAAAACTGCGGTTAATGATTCATTGAAAGCCACATTTAAGCCTGAATTCCTTAACAGACTTGACGAGATTATAGTGTTCAATAAGCTTTCGGATTCGGATATTGAAAAGATCGCGCGGATAATGCTTGATGACGTTTCAAAACGAATCGAAGCCCTTGGAATTAAAATAAGCTTTGCCGACGAAGTTGTCACAATGCTTGCAAAAGTCGGATTTGACCCCGTTTACGGTGCCCGCCCTCTGAGACGTGCTATCGTAAGACGTGTTGAAGACAGCTTTTCCGAAGCAATGCTTAACGGAACGGTAAACGCGGGAGACTCTGTCCGTGCAATACTGGAGGATGACGTTATCGTCTATTCACATGAAAACAACTAAGTTCTGTTAAGAAAAAACTCCCCCTGACAGAAAACATTTAGTTCTGTCGGGGGGAAGACTTCTTATTTGGCTTTACTGAATATCGGCTTGCTCGCTTTGGGTTTGCTCGGTAGTATCGGGCGAGGTGTCGAAAGTACCGTTTGATTTTTCAGAGGTTGCGGCGTGCCTTTTCCTGATGTCATCTTTAATGATTCTGTAAATTCCTGCTGTGAGAGGGACACCTATAAGCATTCCTCCAACGCCCATAAGGCTTCCGCCTACGGTGACCGCCACAAGCACCCACAGCGCAGGGAGACCTATTGTCTTGCCGACAACCTTTGGATATATAAGATTACCTTCAATCTGCTGAAGTATGATGATCATTACCAAGAAGAATATCGCTTGAGGGAATGATTTTGTCATGATCATTATTGCACTGATCGCCGCACCGATGTAAGCACCTGCAATGGGTATCAGAGCTGTAAAACCGATAAATGCGCCCACCATTCCCGCGTAGGGAAGGCGGAATATTATCATTGCGAAGGTACAAAGCAGTCCGAGGATCACTGCCTCCGTGCACTGACCGACTATATATCTGCGGAATGTTTTGTTGAATATTTTAGCGCAGTACAATATCTTGGAATTTACTTTGCGTGGGAGGTAAGTCTTCAAAAAGATCTGACAGCCGAATTTGATCCTGTCTCGGTCCAAAAGCAGATAGACAGTGAGAATAATACTGATAACGGCAGTTACAATACCTGAAAAAATGGACGAGATCGTTGTAATGATCAGATTTGCCGCATCGCCCAGTCCCGAAACAACAAAGCTTACGATCTTTTCAATATGTTCTTTCCAGTTGATCGTTTTGACCTCATTCAGGAGACCTTCGGGAAGCGTTTTAGAAATGAACTTGTTGTCCATTACCTTTTCAACGATGGAAGGAATCTCAGCAATTATGAGCTTGATACATTCAATAAGCTCGGGGATCACCAGCAGAATTACCAGGGTAATGATTCCGAGAATAAGCACCACGGAAAAAATCAGTGCAAACAGTTTTCTGGTCGTGCGGATAAATCTTGATTTCTTGCTTTTCGGAAAATAGATACCCTCAAACCATTTCATCGGTATGTTGATGATATATGCCGCGCAAAGTGCGATAACAAGAGGGGTAGCGGCGGAATAGATGGCAGATAAAAAAACAAGAAAAGCCGACCAATGATAAATACATAAAAAAGTTATAAATGCGGTAAGACCGATCTTAAAGCAGGTTTTCCATTCAATCTTCATGTGGGACTCCGTAATTTTGGATTGATATTGCGTATGTTTTTTACTATAATTTATTATAGAACAAAAAAATGATTTTTTCAATACCTGTAACGTAATTCATCATAAAGTGAAAAAAGATTTTCGGTGTGATTGACAAAGTGTATCTTTTTATATATAATTATGTTTAGACTTATGGGAAAAAATAATTTACAGCAGTGACCTTATTGATTTTCATATGATTGGAGATTGGCTATATGGAGCTTTTTGAAAAAACTTTAGCAAGCAGACTTGTTTTCGACGGAAAGGTCGTTCATTTATATGTCGATGAAGTTGAGCTTCCCGACGGCGGCAGGTCCGTACGTGAATTTGTGAAGCATCTCGGCGCAGTTTGCGTTATCCCTGTAACCGATGACGGAGATGTCATACTGGAAAGGCAGTACCGTTACGCTGTGGGAGAAGTCCTCGTGGAGATTCCGGCAGGAAAGCTCGACTTTCCTGGGGAGGACATGACCGAGGCTGTTCTTCGTGAGCTAAGAGAAGAAACGGGAGCTGTACCGTCAGAGCTTACATATCTTGGAGTATACTACGGCTCACCCGCCATCATGGGCGAGAAGATCGGTATGTTCATGGCGAGAGGTCTTTCTTTCGGCGAAAACGATCTTGATTCCGATGAATTTCTTGAGGTATTCAAAATGCCGCTGAATGAAGCAGTTGACGCAGTTATGAAAGGCGAGATTCCTGACGGAAAAACGCAGTGTGCCATTCTCAGAGCAGCAAAATTGCTTGATGCAATCTGAAAATCCGCACCTTCGTTGCTTTAAGTATATCGTCTGAAAAAGTCCGTTTTACTTTTTGTATTTCCGCGTAAAACGGACTTTTTGTGTTAAATAATCATTTTAGCGGTTAAATTGGCTGAGTGCTTGACAGTTTGATTTTGAAATTCACAAAACGTTCACAGATAATCCCTATATTGTTATTGAATTAAGCGTTCATTAGTGGTAAATTATGTATAGCGTTTAGCACTCAAACTTATTAAGTGCTAAAAAGCACTTTTGATTGGCGAATTACGGTTGCAATTTGGTGTACTGTTGCATGAATTCATCATTCAAAGGAAAGGCAAGGTATAAACTATGGATCACGGCGGATTTATAGAGCAGTACGGCCTGAGTGAAAGAAAGAAACAGATTCTGAAGGCTATCATTGAGGCTCATATTGAATTCGGTGAACCTGTGGGGAGCAAGTACCTTTCAAGCGTTGATGTAATTTCATGTTCTCCTGCTACCATCAGAAATGAAATGGCAGAGCTTGAGGAAATGGGTTATCTTGAACAACCACATACGTCTTCGGGCAGAGTTCCGTCGGAGCTTGGATACAGACTTTACGTTGATTCTCTCGTTGAACGCTACAGACTTACTGAGGCTGAAATCAGTGAACTCAAACGTACGCTGAGAGGTAAGCAAAACGAGCTCGACAGTATCCTCGATACTGCGGTTAAGCTTGCTTCCAAATTCACTCGTTATACAGCGCTCACCGCAAAACCCCGTCAGAGACGAATTACCGTTTCAAAGTTTGAGATACTTCCCATCGACGGTAATACAATGGTTCTTGTGATGATCATCGGCAGAATTGTAAAAACAAAATATATCCGTTCTGATTTTCCTGTGTCAGCTGAAGTATCTTCCAGACTTGCCGGAATACTCAATAAATGCATAGCAGGATTCACCGCCGGTGAGATTACAGTTCCGATAGTTATGGAAATGGAAAGGGCAATGGGAGAGTACGATTATATCGTCGCACCCGTTGTAAAATCTGTGTGTGAACTGATTTCCTCCTTCGACGGCGGAGAACTGAAGTTTGACGGTATCAATAAATTGCTGCAGTATCCCGATTATTACGACACAGACAGACTCCGCGATATGCTTGATCTGTTTGAAAAGAAGGATGATCTTCTGCAGGCATTGTCAGATGATGCGTATGCAGGTCAAAACGAAGACCGTGTCAAGATATACATCGGAAGAGAAAATCTTGTTAAGATAATGGATAATTCGACTCTGATCTTCAAGACGGTAAAGCGTGACGGAGTTCCCGTTGGTGCTATTGGTCTTATCGGCCCCACGAGAATGAATTACGGCAGAGCTATCGCTCTTATTGACAACATTTCCGACAGTGTTTCGGGACTTATCGGTTCGGGAAACTCGGAAAAAGAAGATAAATAACTAATTAACGGAGATAAATATGTCTGAAGAAAACAAGGATATTAACACCGAAGATGTTTGCGATGCCTCTTCTGAGGAAACAGACGTTAACTGCGAGGAATCCACTCTGAAAAAGCAGTCAAAATCTTCAAAGGACAAAAAGCTTAAAGCTGAGCTTGAAGCTCTTAAAGCAAAGCTTGCCGAAGCTGAAGCAAAAAATGCATCTGATGCGGCAGAGGCGGCAGATAAGTACGCGAGACTTGCCGCTGAGTATGATAATTTCCGCCGCAGAAGTCAGAAGGAAAAGGAAGCTGTCTACGGTGATGCCGTAGCCGCAACTGTAATGGGCATCGTTCCCATTATAGATAACCTTATGTACGCTGAAAAGTTCGGCGGAGGGGAAGATAATCCCGAAAAATTTGCCGAGGGCGTAAAGCTCATTCTCGGTAAGGTTCCCGAAACACTGGAGAAGATGAATGTTTCGGTTTTCGGCACTCCCGGTGAGACCTTTGACCCCAATCTTCACAATGCAGTAATGCACGTTGAGGACGACAGCTACGGCGAAGGCGAGATAGTGGACGTACTTCAGTGCGGCTATAAATACGGTGACAAAGTTATCAGATATGCAATGGTAAGAGTTGCTAACTGATTACAAATATATAATATAAAATTTAACTAAACTAAAAACTAAACACAATTATTTGGAGGCATATTATGGGAAAGATTATTGGTATTGACCTTGGTACAACAAACTCTTGCGTGGCAGTATTTGAAGGTGGTGAACCCACCGTTATCCCCAATCCCGAAGGAGCAAGAACTACTCCTTCCGTAGTGGCATTTTCAAAGACAGGCGAAAGAATGGTAGGTCAGGTTGCGAAGCGTCAGGCTATCACAAACCCCGATAAGACAGTTATGAGTATCAAGCGTGAGATGGGTATGAACTACAAGGTCAACATTGACGATAAACAGTACACACCTCAGGAGATCTCCGCTATGATCCTTCAGAAGCTTAAGGCTGATGCTGAGGCTTATCTCGGTACGACAGTAGACAAGGCTGTTATCACAGTTCCCGCATACTTCTCCGATGCTCAGCGTCAGGCTACAAAGGATGCAGGTAAGATCGCAGGACTTGAGGTTCTCAGAATCATCAACGAGCCTACAGCAGCTGCTCTCGCTTACGGTATGGATAAGGAAGAAGAGCAGAAGATCATGATCTATGACCTCGGCGGCGGTACTTTCGACGTATCTCTTCTTGAAATCTCAGACGGCGTGTTTGAAGTTCTTGCAACAGCAGGTAATAACAAGCTCGGCGGTGACGACTTTGATAACAGAATCATTGACTGGATCGCAAACGAGTTCAAGAAGGAAAACGGCGGCATCGACCTCAAGAAGGACAAGATGGCGCTTC
The DNA here is from genome assembly GCA_017531765.1 of Clostridia bacterium. Lineage (GTDB taxonomy): Bacteria > Bacillota > Clostridia > Oscillospirales > CAG-272 > RUG11130. The sequence goes on along the minus strand of JAFXKJ010000128.1, from coordinate 7,662 downwards.
AGAGACTTAAGGAAGCGGCAGAGAAGGCTAAGATTGAGCTTTCCGGTATGGCTTCTGCAAACATCAACCTTCCCTTCATCACAGCAGATGCTACAGGTCCCAAGCACTTTGACGGTACTCTTACAAGAGCTACATTCAACGAGCTTACAGCTGACCTCGTAAAGGCTACCATCGAGCCTACAAAGCAGGTTCTCCGTGATGCCGGACTTCAGCCCTCACAGATCGACAAGGTTCTCCTCGTAGGCGGTTCAACAAGAATTCCCGCTGTTCAGGATGCAATCAAGGCATTTATAGGTAAGGATCCCTTCAAGGGTATCAACCCTGACGAGTGTGTAGCTCTCGGTGCTGCTATCCAGGGTGGTGTTCTCGGCGGTGACGTTAAGGACCTCCTCCTTCTCGACGTAACTCCTCTTTCTCTCGGTATCGAGACTCTCGGCGGTGTATTCAACAGAATCATCGACAGAAACACAACAATCCCCGTAAAGAAGAGCCAGGTCTACTCCACAGCCGCAGACGGTCAGACCTCTGTTGAGATCCACGTTCTCCAGGGTGAAAGAGATATGGCTGCAGGTAACACAACTCTCGGCAGATTCATTCTTGACGGCATTACACCCGCACCCCGCGGTGTTCCTCAGATCGAGGTTACCTTCGACATCGACGCTAACGGTATCGTAAACGTAACCGCTAAGGATAAGGGTACAGGTAAGGAACAGCACATTACCATCACTTCCTCCACAAATATGTCTCAGGAAGATATCGATAAGGCTGTAAGAGATGCTGAAATGTTCGCTGAGGCTGACAAGAAGCAGAAAGAGCTTATCGAAGTAAGAAATAACGCTGAAAACCTCGCTTATCAGAGCGAAAAGACACTCTCTGACATCGGCGATAAGGCAACTGATGCTGAAAAGGGTGCGGTTCGTGCTGCAATCGAAAAGCTCAAGGAAACAGCTAAGAGCGACGACGTTGAGGCTATCAAGGCTGACACCAAGGCTCTGGAAGAAGCATTCTATCCCATCGCTCAGAAGATGTATGCGGATGCTCAGGCACAGCAGGGCGCTCCCGATATGGGCGGTGCAGGTCCCGATGGCACATACTATAACGCTGATTTCGAAGATAAGAGCGATAACTAAACAGAAATTCCAAGTCTATATGGGCGGAGACCTCTCCGCCCATTTGGCAGTATTTCGAGAAGGTGATCTTCTCGGATATTTGCATTACGAAAGGAAAGTTACGATACAATGGCTGATAAACGCGACTATTATGAGGTGCTGGGAGTATCAAAGGATTCCTCGGCAGATGAAATAAAGAAAGCATACAGAAAGCTTGCCAAAAAGTATCACCCCGACATGAATCCGGGGGATGCCGAGGCTGAGCAGAATTTTAAGGAAGTCAACGAAGCATACGACGTTCTTTCCGATGACGATAAGAAGGCAAAGTACGATGCATACGGTCATGCCGCATTTGACCCCGCGGCAGGCGGAGGCGGTGCGGGCTTTGGAGGCTTCGGCGATTTCGGTTTTGATTTCGGAGATATTTTCTCAAGCTTCTTTGGCGGAGGAGGCGGCGGAGGAGGACGCCGTAACGGTCCCGTAAGAGGCGATGATATTAATCTCAGGATCACACTCACTTTTGAAGAAGCTGTCTTCGGTGTGAAAAAGGAGATATCCTTCGCAAAGGTACAGAAATGCTCTACCTGTGCAGGAAGCGGTGCTGAGAAGGGAACTTCAGCTAAGACCTGTTCACACTGCGGAGGCACGGGTCAGGTGAGAGTACAGCAGAGAACCCCCCTCGGCGTGATGCAGACCACCAGACAGTGTGACCACTGCCACGGTTCGGGTAAGATCATAGAAAAGCCTTGCGGTGACTGTAAAGGAACCGGTTATGTTCGTGTTCAGAAAAAGCTTGACGTTAATATTCCTGCAGGTATCAACGAAGGTCAGAGGATCACACTCCGCGGTCAGGGAAGCGACGGCAGAAACGGCGGCCCTGCAGGTGACGTTAATCTTATCATCACGGTTAAGTCACACGCTGTATTTGAACGCGAGGGAAATGACATATACTGTGACGTTCCCATAACTTACGCTGAGGCAACTCTCGGTGCGGAAATCGAGATCCCTACCCTTGAAGGTAAGGAAAAGTACACCATCCCCGAGGGAACACAGACGGGAACAACCTTTACACTCCGTCAGAGGGGAGTTCAGGACGTTAACTCCAAGAGACGCGGCAATCTCCACGTTACGGTAAACGTTGAGGTGCCGAAGAATCTCAGTAGCGAACAGAAGGAGCTTCTCAGAAAGTTTGCAGAATCCTGCGGTGAGAGCAACCACTCCAAGAGAGAAAAATTCTTCAAGAAATTCTTCAAATAATTACCTGTGAGGGAAAACATATGGAAAACACAAACTGGATACAAATAAAAGTGGCTTGCGCTTCAAGGGACGTTGAAGATGTTTGTGCTGTAATGTGCATGATCAATAACGGTCTTATGATCGAGGATTATTCTGACGTTGACGGTGTTCTTGACGGTGTTTACGGCGATCTTATCGATGAAGCCCTCCTTAATGCTGACAGAACTCGCTCTGCAGTTTCTATTTTCGTTCCCGAATCCGCGTCTCCCGCTGAAACTGAGCTTCTTCTCAAGGAGAGATTTACAACTCTCGGTATGGACGTAGAGCTCAGTCACAGCTCTGTTTGTGAGGAAGATTGGGCGGAGTCATGGAAGAAATATTTCAAGCCCATCAGAACCGGTAACAGAATCGTTATCGTTCCCGTTTGGGAAAAGTTTGAAGCTAAAGAAAACGACGTTCCCGTTCTTATGGATCCCGGTATGGCTTTCGGCACGGGAACGCATGAAACTACACGTCTTTGTGCGGCTCTTCTTGAAAATTACGTAACCGAAGACTGCAGAATGATCGACGTTGGATGCGGCTCGGGCATTCTTGCGATCTGTGCTTCAAAGCTTGGCGCAGGATATTGCTACGCTTGCGATATTGATCCCTACGCTATCAAGGTTGCAAAGGAAAACGTACAGCTCAACTCATGTGTGAACATCACCTGCGAGGTTTCCGACCTTGTACGTGAGGTTGATCCCGAGAGCGCTAACTTCGATGTTGCGGCTGTTAATATCGTAGCTGACGTTATAATCAGACTTGCACCCGATATCGGCAGATTCCTCAAAGACACGGCAACTCTCATCGTGTCGGGAATCATAGTTGAGAGAGCCGAGGAGACACTCAGCGCACTCCGCGAAGCAGGATTTGTTCCCGTAGAAGAAAAGCGGGAGAACGGTTGGTTTGCGGCAGCTCTCAAAAAGGCGTAAAACATAAATTTTTCGCAGAAATTTCTGCAGAACGGAGATAGCCATGCATTTACAGGAATCGGGTCAGATGTACCTTGAAACTATATATATTCTGACGTCGAAAAGGAGCGACGTACGTTCAATTGACGTTTGTGAATATATGGGATATTCCAAACCCAGTGTCAGCCGTGCGGTGAATCTTCTCAAAAACGGCGGATTCCTTCTTGTTGATAAAGATGGATATCTTACGCTCACCGAAGAAGGAAGAGAAGTAGCTGAGAAAATGTATGAAAGACATAAGGTTCTCACCGATCTTCTCATGAAATTGGGCGTTGATGAGGAAACTGCCGTTGAAGACGCTTGTAAAATGGAACACGTCATCAGCGACGTATCTTTTGAAGCACTGAAGAAATATTTTTCCGAAAATTGACCCTAACATATTAAAAGCACCGCTAACGGAGACACTTCGTAATGGAGTTGTCTCCGTAGCTTTTTATAGAAATCAAAAATGACACTTTCGGTTTGAAAGTGTCATAGTTTCGTGAAAATATGATATAATATCCATTCCTTCATACGTCTCAGGCGTATATCATCTCTTGCAGAGCGATAATATATCGAGATATATCACCCGTTCCACAAAGTAACGGATATCATTGGGGCACATTCCATGTGGAGTGCCCCAATGCAGCGTTTTTATTTATGGTCAATCTATCTCGGGTATCTTAACTTCAACTTCGCGACCAAGCTTTGCGGAATCAAGAATTGCGTTAATTATCGCCTGATTGATGATGATCTCGCTTGACGGAACGATCATAGCATCTTCCTTGCCATAGACTGCTCTGTCAATGACGCCGCGAAGCTTTCTGTAGAACAGTGTGGGGCTTCCCTTGGGAATATAGGGCAGGGGAGTTTCTACGCGCTTACCCGCAACGTCGTGGTACAGCTTGAGGCCGGGTTCAATGGTACCGTTCCAGCAGTCACAAGAGGGAATTCTCAGCGCACCCTCGGTACCCATGATGATAGTGTCACCGGGAGTGTCGGGATGCATCGCCCATGAAATACGGAAGTCAAGGATAATGTCGCCTTCGAGTCGGATAAACGCCGCGCCGAAATCGTCAACTCCGAATCTTTCGGCATCTTCGGGGAATTCGTTGAACTGAGGACGCTTACCGAAGAAGTCTGAAACGTAACCTGTTACGGTGAGAGGCTTCGGGTAACCAAGTGCATTCAGCACAAGGTCGAGCGAATAGCATCCGATGTCACCCAGCGCTCCGATACCGCCTTTATCCTTTTCAATGAACGTACCTCCGGGAATACCGTGCTGACGTCCGCCACCTGTCTGTACGTAGTAGATCTTGCCGAGAACGCCGGACTGAACGATCTGTTTAACATACTGTACGCTGTAGTCGTATCTTGGCTGGAAGCCGATGGATAGGACCTTGCCACTGCGCTTTTCAGCCTTCATAACCTCAACAGCCTCTTCAACTGTGAGAGCAAAGGGCTTTTCAAGAACTACGTTGATACCGTGATCAAGTGCATAGATCGCAGGTTCTGCGTGCTGAGAATTGTAGGTGCATATGCTGACGACGTCAAGGTCGGGTTCGTTGTCGATCAGCTCTTTGTGGTCATGGTAACACCTTACCTGAGGCTGACCGTAATGTCTGTGCATTATAGATTCTGCCTTTGTGGGAATCAGATCAGCCGCCGCCACGATTTCAACGTCGGGCATATCGAGATAGTTGTCAATATGGCTGAAGGCGATACCTCCCGTGCCGATAATGCCAACCTTTACTTTTCGTTCCCGTTTAACTTCCTCTTTGATTTCTTCCTGTTTGAATTGACTTAAAACTTTATCTGACATGATCTTTTCCTCTCTTATATCTCGGGGATGTTTACTTCAACTTCACGGCCGAGCTTTGATGAGTCGAGGATTGCATTTATGATTGCTTGATTGATAATGATCTGTGAAGAGGGAATTGTCGGTGCATCCTTGACTCCGTAAACAGCCTTATCGATCACGCTTCTGATCTTCTTGTAGAATAAAGTGTGCTTCCCGTCATCGGTGAGATGAGGCAGCTTCGTTTCGGTCATTTTGCCGCAAACATCGTGGTAGAGGGTGATACCGTCGGGGATAGCACCGTTCCAGCAGTCTGTGGAGGGTATTCGCAGTGCACCTTCCGTACCCATGATAATAGTATCACCGGGAGTGTCGGGATGCATTGCCCATGAAATACGGAAGTCAAGGATAATATCGCCTTCAAGACGAATGAAAGCCGCGCCGAAATCGTCAACGGCAAATCTTTCGGCATCCTCGGGCTCTTCGTTGTATTCGGGACGCTTGCCGAAGAAGTCGGAAACGTAACCTGTTACAGTAAGCGGCTTCGGATAACCGAGAGCGTTCAGTACCATATCAAGAGAATAGCATCCAATGTCACCAAGTGCGCCGATAACACCCTTGTCAGCTTCGATAAACGTTCCACCCGGAATTCCGTGACGACGTCCGCCGCCTGTCTGAACGTAATATATCTTGCCAAGGACTCCGGACTCAACAACTTCCTTGATCATTTGCATACTTCTTGCATAACGGGGCTGGAATCCAATGGAAAGCACCTTACCACTCCGTTTTTCAGCCTTCATGACCTCTACAGCTTCTTCAACTGAAACTGTAAAAGGCTTCTCGAGAATAACGTTAATGCCGTGATCAAGAGCATAGATCGCAGGCCCTGCGTGCTGTGAGTTGTATGTACATATACTTACAACGTCAAGATCGGGTTCGTTGTCGATAAGCTCTACGTGGTCATGGTAACGTCTTACTGTATCCGGAAGATCAAATTCCTGAGCCTTTTGCTCCATATGCTCGGGAATAAGGTCTGCGATCGCAACTATCTCAACGTCATCCATCTTTTTATAATTGTTAAAATGAGCGTAAGAAATTCCTCCGCATCCGATAACGCCGATTTTTACTTTGCGTGCGGGCTTGATTTCTTCCTTTACTTCTTCCTGCTTAAACTGACTTAATACTTTATCTGACATATTTTCCTCCTTTAAGATTAATAAAGGAGTGACTTACATTGTAAAAGTAAATCACTCCTTTGTAAGTTTTAACAAGAAACTCAGATCTCGGGAATAACGATCTCAACTTCGCGACCGAGTTCGGAGGACTTGTTGATACCGTCGATAATAGCCTGGTTGTAAATGATCTGAGATGAAGGAACGGGAGCAGCATCACCGTTCATAGCTGCGTCAAGGAAGGAACGGATCTTCTTATCGAAGAGAGAACCGTGGGTATGTACGAGAGGAATCTTGGTTTCTGTACGTTCGCCGCAAATGTCGTGGTAGAGAGTCATCTCACCGCCAACGGAACCGTTCCAGCAGTCTGTTGAAGGAATGCGGAGAGCACCTTCCTTACCGAAGATAATTGTGTCACCGGGGGTGTCTACGTGCATAGCCCATGCAATTCTGAAGTCGAGAATGATTCCGCCTTCAAGACGAACGAAAGCAGCACCGAAGTCGTCAACAGTGAAACGTGCAGCGTCAGCGCCGTTGTACTTGGGATTCTGACCGAAGAATGCAGAAGTGTAACCGGAAACAGTAAGGGGCTTCGGATAACCGATAGCATTGAGAACCATATCGAGAGAGTAGCATCCGATGTCACCGAGTGCACCGATACCACCAGTGGACTTTTCAATAAATGTGCTTCCCGGAATACCGCGGCGACGTCCGCCACCGGTCTGGATGTAGTAGATCTCACCGAGTGCACCGGATTCAACGATCTTCTTGATCATCTGCATATTACCGTCGAAACGGGGCTGGAAGCCGATGGAAAGAACGCATCCGCTTTCCTTTTCAGCCTTCATGATCTCAACAGCCTCTTCGAGAGTAACTGTGAAGGGCTTCTCAAGGAGAACGTGGAGACCGTGCTGGAGAGCGTAGATAGTAGGCTCAGCGTGCTGAGTGTTGTATGTACATACGCTTACAACGTCGAGGTCGGGCTCGTTGTCGATCATGTCCTTGTGGTTGAGGTAGCAACGGCAACCTTCAACACCGAACTGCTTCATCTTCTTTTCTGCCTTACCGGGGATGAGATCTGCTGTTGCAACGATCTCAACGTCGGGCTGCTGGAGATAGCTCCAGATGTGGGATTCTGCGATCCAACCTGTACCGATGATACCAACCTTGATCTTCTTGTCGGTTACAGCTACAACTTCCTTTTCTTCTTCCTGCTTGAACTGACTAAGTACCTTATCAGACATAGTAAATTCCGCCTTTCAAAATATAAAAATTATTATGTGCCCTTACACGGGCTTTAATTCAGTATAGTTAAATTACCACTCAAGTCCCTTAACGTAAGCGATGGACTTAGCAGC
>JAFXKJ010000127.1 GCA_017531765.1 Clostridia bacterium | reverse complement strand
TTTTCCCCGTGGATCTAATCCGATGTTTGCACTGACTATACCACGAGCAGTGGCGCTTCGGCATCCTTTTTCGTTTTATCGGTATAGAAACGGGGGGCGAAAGGGGTTTGCCGCATCTGGTACAGGCGGTAAAATGCGTAGGCATTTTCCCCGTGGATCTAATCCGATGTTTGCACTGACTATACCACGAGCAGTGGCGCTTCGGCATCCTTTTTCGTTTTATCGGTATAGAAACGGGGGGCGAAAGGGGTTTGCCGCATCTGTGTACACACCCGTGGATATAGTCCTGATTCCGCTTGCGGAAGTAGTATGTTCGCACTGACTATACCACGAGCGGCTGACGTGGCTGGGGTCGAAAAGAGCACGTTCGCTGACAGAAATTACCCATAGCTCTCGTCCGCCTCAATTACTCACTCCACGGGAAACAGCTTACGTACCGCATTCTCCAGATCGACACGGAGCTCATCAAGTCTCACCTTGTCACTCTCATCAAGCTCCGCGTGCGTAGAATAAGCCCAAATATCCCAAAGAAGATAGTGAAGATCATCTGAAATTCTTTCCTTCAGATAATCAAGTCTGTCTTTGCCTTCAAGTGCCCAATAAATATTCCGTTCAAGGCAAGTCTCAATTCGTGCCATACTGTCGGCAATTTGAATTGCTTCAGCTTTTCTGTTTGTATCACAGTAATGTCTGAAAAGTATACTGCGAGCATCATTACGCGTGTCGTCGTCCGTTGCGTGCTGCTGTATTCTGTAAGCTATGGACACGATTTCAGCATCGTATTCCTTGCATAAATCTTCATCCTCACTTGCTACATACAGAGCATACATCAGAGAACACAGTAAACGCTCGTTGTTCGGATATTTTTTTAGTGCTTCTCTGAGCTTGATTATGGACTCCTCGGCATCCCCCGTTTTGTTGATCTTATCTTCAGCATCTGTAATTACAGCATTAATTTCCCGCCGTTTTTCTTTTTCATCAACACCAAGTAATTCATCCACCGTGACTCCAAACAGCTCTGCAAGCTGCGGCAGGGCGGAAATATCGGGGCAAGTGGCTCCCGTTTCCCAACGGCTTACAGCTTGCGGAGATACTCCCATGTATTCCGCAAGCTGTTCTTGTGTCATATCCTTGTACTTTCTCAGTTTTTTAATTTTCTCATTGAAATGTGTCATATTTGCCTCTCAAAATTATTCTTTACAAGCTTGCACTTTTATTATATCATAATTGATTCAATCTACCAGAAATCATTTTAAGAGTTTTTGTAAACTAAACTGAGGATCTCTCATCCATGCACACTGCTTGCTTTCCTATTCTGCGTTGTACACTAATAAAAACGACTCCTCATTACAGAAGAGTCGTTTGATTTTCAATTTATGTTAGTCTTACGCCTTTACTATCTCCCGTCCGCCGTTCCAGATGATCTCAACTTCAACGGGCTTCTTTGATTTGATTGTAACTACCGGCTTTTCGTCAACGGATGCTCTCTCCTCACAAATAAGATCGATCACGTTGTCACCGAGACGGTAGCCTTCAATACCGTGACGCTCAGTAAGACTAACGTGCCAAGTGATCTTCTGCTGCTGTGCGTGAGGCTTGATTCCGAAAACGTATTCAAACATTATGGAAATAGGCGCAAGTCCCGTCCAGCCAACGAAATCAGCCTTTGCATCTCCCTTAGCTGCCTTCTCGGGAGAGTAGTTTTCGTAAAGAGTACCCGATTCGTTGAATACTGAAACCACACATCTCAGGTAATCTGAAGCGATCTCGTGAGCGAGCTTGTCATATCCGTACTTCTCAAGTCCTTTAAGTACCATGTAGTTTGTAGGCGCCCAAACTCCGCCTCTCCAATAGCCGCCTCTTTCTTTTTCGTAATCGGGATGATCTGCCGAAAGGGAGGGTACTCTGCATGGACGCTTGAACTCTGTCTCGCAGTCAAGGTGAGAGACAAAATCGTCCCGTCTGTCCTCGGGGACAAGCTCGGAAATAAGGGTCCAGTATGCGCCTACAGTCTTAACGTCGCTGAGACTGCCGTCGCGCTTTTTGTCAAAGTAGAATTTTACCTTGTCATCCCACATGGTATTGTTTACGGTATCGGCAAGCATCTCAGCTTCAGCCTTCAGTTCACCCGTCTCATCGCTTCTGCCGAGAACGTTAGCCATTTTCATAAGTATGGTACAGCTCAGATACATCTGCGCGCAGGCATCGATCCAAGACATAAATCCGTGATCGGAAATTCTGTCGTATTCGGTGTCAACTCTCGGCTGATTGTCCATTCCGCAGGCAAATCCCGTGGACCAATAGCTTCCGTCGGGCCAAGAACGGTGGAGTCTCAGCCACTTGTGATACGCCATAAGAGGATCGAATACTCTTGAGAGTCTGTCAATGTCTCCCGTTAAGAGATAGTATTCCCACTCTGCCCAGGGGAGCACGTTGGGACCTGTGGATGAAGGATCATCACGCGTCCACATCTCGCCCTCTTCCTTTTCGCAGATCTCGCGGCAGATAAATCCGTCGCGGTGCTGATGCGAATACATATTGTCAAGCGTGCGCTGGAAGTTGAAAATGTGACTTGCATACTTACCGAACATTACGATAAATGAGGAGTCCCACATAAAGAGGAATCCGTTGAAGGCGGTGTCAATAAAGTTGGAAACAAAGCCCGTTTTCTCGTTAGCGGGACGAAGATTTCGGAAAGCGATCTCCCAAGCCTTGTAGTAGCAGTCTATCGCATCGCTGTGTCCATTCCATACGGGACGAGGAAGCTGATCCTTCACGTCCGCATAGACGGGCAGAGGATCAGTCTGGGCGCTTTGAGTTAAGAACGTGTTCTTCTCTACGTAAGGGTTAGTGCTGTAATAAAGGTTTCCGTTCACTTTGAATAAAGTCGGCATAATAATCTCCTTTCAGCTTTTTGCTGTAAATAATCGGATCAAAGGTACGTTGTACGCTAAACTCATTATACCACACGAGTAAGGTTTTGTCTATACTGAATAGAGTTTTGCGACGAATTACAGTATTTTCTGCATTACAAATTTGCCGACTTGTCTGCCGTCCTTCATCTTGAATGCCCGCGGAATTACCGCAACTGTCTCAAAACCGAACTTTTTGTAAAGAGCCGCGCCTCTTTCGTTGCCTTCCTTGTATTCAAGCTCGACTATCTCGGTGCCTTCGCTGCCTTTAGCGGTTTCAAGCAAAATCTCAAACATAGCAGAGCCTATACCAAGGTTCCAATATTCTCTCAGTATTGCGATACCTATTGATGCGCGGTGATTTTCTTTACTTCCCCTCAGAAATCCGATCTCGCAGTTTCCCACTATCTTCCCGTCTACGTAGCAGGCAAGGATCAGCTTTCGTGTGTCGTCCCGCGAGCTTCTTATCCAGTTTTCCTCGCTCTCAATGCTTACTCCCGTCCAGTCCTCAGCGCTTCTAAGAAGAAATTCCGTCTCTCCGCAGGCGGTACTGATAAAGCGGAGCATATCACCGCCGTCACGTACCTCGGGCGTTTTTATTACGGCGGTAATACCGTTTTTTAATATTATTTCTTTTCCCTCGTATAACATTTTTTGTTCCTTTCTTAAAGTTTGAATCGTTCTTTTATCATTTTTGCAACCGTCTCAGGAGGAATGTCCGTGTTGTTGATCTTAATGTAGTTTTCAAATGGCAAGATTTCACCATCGTAGGAATTAAGACGGTGTTTTGCACTCGTCGATCTCATTTCAGCTTCACTGTACTCAAGATCACGCTTTGACTCCTTGTGCAGAAGACGGTTTTCGCTTTTATTCCGTTCGAGTCTCACGTCAAAATCCGCAGCCAGCTCAGCAACACAGCATTTTGATCCGTTTGATTTGAAGAGGTCTATGAGATCTACCAAATATTCGGTTTCCGAAGGTTCTTCAAATGCCATCATATATGTAAAAATTAGTCCCGAAAGATCTTCTCTCGCGTATATTTCGAAAACCTTATCTCTGATTGCTCGGTTCAGTTCGTTAAAAAGTCCTCTTTCTTCCCGTGAAAACAGTTTTCGTGCCAGCTCGATTGACATATGATTATGGAATAGGCGAAGCCCTGTGATCTTTTCAAGCTCCTGTCCGACCGTCATTTTGCCAACAGCATGGGGACCTAAAATAATAACAAATGTTTTTGACATCTAAATCTCTCCTTACGCATCGATAACACCCACTTGATACTCATCTTCATAAACGATCTTGCCTACATAATTGGTGTAAACAATATCGTAAGGAATATCGTATTTATCAAGCAAGTATATAAGCGGTTGTATTTTTTCAAGCATCTCAGAACAGTTATCTGTTTTGAAATAAGTGATTGCACCTTGAGGATTGTCATTATTGTCCCCGTAAAAAGGAGGCTGAGGTAAATTGTCAAGAAACCATTGGTGTGTCTCATCATACAGCTTTACGTCCTCGGAACTATAAATGTTGTCGCGTATTCTGCGCCAATTCAGAATAAATACACCAACAGGTTTCTTGGTTTTCCATGCAATTTCACGTCCTTGAATTCGTACATATTTGGGTAATTTCATCTTTCATTCTCCTTAACTCTTTTACTTATATCTTAACAACGGCATCAAGGCACAGCTCAAGGGCATTTACAAATGAGTCCTTACCCCAACCCCGTTCGTCGTAATTTTCAGTGTCAGCAAGCGTATCGGCAGTGAATAAGATACATCCCCATATAGCCTCGCGAAAATCCGCGCAGGCGGCAAGGGCAGAACATTCCATTTCCACAACCTCACAGCCTTCCGATTTTCTGTACATTACCTTTTCTTTTGTCTCACGGTAAAATCCATCCGTCGTCCATGTGATTACCTCACGACAGTTCAGACCGTGTTCCGCAAGTGCCTCTTCTATTGCTTTTATCGCGATCTTATTGATTTTTGCAAAGCGTGAAGGACTCATGTAATGGTAAGAGGTTCCTTCATCGCGTAAAGCTTTATTGGGAACGAGAAACACGTTTTCTTCAAAATCGGTAAGCGCTCCGCAGCAACCTGCAGAAATGATTTCCCTGACTCCGTAACCTATCAGCCAATCCATAAGCTGTGCGGCGGGTGCTGAGCCGACCGGTGCCTGGCAGAGACATACATCTTCTCCTTTGTGACGTACAACGTATATTTTGTAGTCTTTGGTTGCAGACTCAAATTCTCCTGCGATGACGCCACCGTGCTTTTCTGCGTATTCATCAATATGCTCACCTAAAAATGCGAAAACTGCTTTCCTCGGCAGATTCAAATCAAGCTTTTCATGGGCGGGCATGATAACGGCAGAGCGGTCCGTATCAAACTCCAAAATAGGAATTTCGTTTTTCAGTATCATTTCTCATTCTCCTCTCCATTCAAGATATCCGCTTGTAAACGGAAGATGTTCAAATTTTTTCGTCCCGATATGTACAAATCCGTTTGCCATGTACCAATTTTTAAGTACCGTACTCTCTTCGATAATGCCGATTTTTATTGTCCTGCCTCCCGATGCTTTCACAACACATTTTGCGTGATCGAGAAGCAATTTACCAAAGCCATTGTGTCTGTATTCCGGTAACACAGCAAGGTTGTGAAGCTCATAAGTATTGTCGTTTTCTTTAGAGAGCGACATATATCCGACAATTTTCTCATCGGCATATAGTGCGTACATATTCCAACCCCAATTCTTCTGCGTTTCAAGAAAGCTTAGTGGGATGAAGCTTGTATGCTTCGGACAGTTTTCTTTCGTCAAGCCGAACTGCTCGGCTACGGTACGAAAGCTCTGATGAATAACGTCAAGACAGATTAGAAGCTCGTTTTTTGTAATCTCTGAGATAATTACGTTCATTTTTTGTTATCCTCCTTAAAAATACAAAAACGGTGCAAACCGAAATCTTACTTCGACTTGCACCGTCTTGACCTAAATCAAATATCCCACATGGGACTATTTTTTATTTTGGGTACGACAACACAAGCCCGATGAGTAAATGAGATCATCGTGCTGCACAGTAAGGTTATTCATAACGTAAATTACGGAATAAACTGCCATTGTCGTAGTCCTTTCGGTTAAATTTTTTATCAGTATACCACTGCACATAAGTTTTGTCAATAGCCATCGGAAAATTATTTCAGCTTGAAAAACTCCTCAAGCCTCTCGTCGTCGCCAAAGAGATAATTGTACTGCATTACAGCGTAACGCGACAGACTGTCTATCTTGTCATAATCTGACACGGGAGAGTAGTCTCCGTCACTGTCAATAAAGCACCTGCCGTTTATCACGGGATAATCGTCCATCAGTTGGGTCAGCATCTTTTGGGAAGCGGTCATCGGCAGTTCTGCTGATGATAAAAGTGCACATGCCAGATAGTTCAGGCTCATTTCCTCTTCAAATGCCGATGTGTTAATATCGAAGTTGCTCCACACCACATAAGGAACGATGTATCTTTTTTCGGATTCTTCGAGATTACTTTCGTCGATGGTAACGTTACTTTGCATCATAAGAGGATATGCTATAGAGTCGTTCGGCTGATGGTCACCGAACATGAGTATTATAGTCTCTTCGCTTTGAGTGCTGAAGAAATTAACAAGCTCCTCAAATGCGGCATCAGACTCACGAAGCAGCGACATATAATTTAACAGGGCAACGTTCTCGCTCAGTCCGTCAACCGAAATCGAAGGATTGAAGTTGCTGTACAGACTGCTGTAGCTACTGTGATTCTGCATGGTAACTGCAAAAATGAACAGAGGATCGTCGCCTTTATCGTTATATAACTGTTCGATTTTTGTGTACAATCCAAGATCACTTATGTAGGAACGGAGCCTTATACATCTGCTGAAAAAATCTTTCGGAGAATTTCTGAAATACATCTCTTTAAAACCGAGATTTGGGTATACGGTATCTCTCTCCCATCCGGTTGAAGTGTATGGATGCATTGCCACCGTTCTGTAACCGAGATCGTTCATTTGGGTTGCAAGAGAGGGAAGGGAAGATGTGATATACTGCTGATACGGAATACTGCCCGCGGGGAGAAATCCCATACTCATGCCCGTCAGAAATTCAAATTCCGAATTGGGTGTATTTCCGCCGACAATGGAAACGTGAAGGTTGCCTTTTACAGTATTCTCCGAAAGAGATGAAATAAACGGAAAACAGTCTTCACTTGTTGTATAATCGGCAAGCACCGTCATATCAGCGAAAGCCTCGTTCATAATCACGATTATGTTGGGCTTTTTTTCGGCATCCGACGTTTTATCGGAGGAGTAATCATCTGCGATCTCCCGTACAGAGTCTGCGCTGTACCCGTTGGGCTTATCTATGGCAGCATAGCGAAGATTCATAAGAAAACTTACCGCAAATCCGTTGGTCTTATAAAGATGCTTTGGCGTAAAAAGGTAGGGGTAAAGCTTGTAATCCTTTATTACTCTGTCACTCTGAACATATGCTCCCGCATTGAACACCACAACGCACATAACAGCGGCGAGAACAGGTCTCATGAATTTTATGGGGAAACGTACCCTGATGTTCCACACTGCCGCAACAGAACAGCTTAATAGGGCGCACCCTATTATCATAAGCAACGTAGGCGTCAGGGAAAATTCGTATTCGCTGATTACCGATGCCGCAGTACCGTAGGATGCAAGATCCCAAGGGAACAGAGGTGTGCCTCTGAACTCAAGGGTGAAATAGTTGATAAGACCGAGTATGACGGGAACTGCGGTTACCGCTATGACTGCGGGGGCAGTTCTTCCGGTTATAAAGATCAGTGCCAAAAGAGCAATAATAAACAGCGAAATATTTAGCCATATGACATTGCTTTTCATATCGGGAGTACCATCATCACCCATAAAGGGATTATGAGTCATAAACTCAAGCATATAAAAAGAGGCAAAAGGAGATATGATCACGGGAATGGAGCGTATTAACCGGTGTATCCTCGGTCTGACAAGGAGTATCGCGAAGGATAATACCGCCGTCAGGTGAGTAACCCAAAGGCAGATTTCATCGTTTTTTCCACTGAGTCCGGTATTGGTGAATAATGCAAGAAATTCAATAAAAAACGCAGGAATCAGTGCGACTGTTACGTGAAGGATCTTTCGGAGCATCCGAAGCTTGTCGTCTGATATGGGAGGACGGTAGTTTATCGCGATTCTGAATGCTCTTATAAATTTATCATTAATCGTCGTGAGGCGGGAAGCCTTTTTTGCTTCTCTGTTAAGCTCGTCACCGTTCAAATTTCGTGCCCCCTTTCTTTAAGGCTGATCCGTGATAAATTATACCATAAAAAAACGAATCCCGCAAGAAAATCACGGGATTCGGTAAAAATTTACAAATCAGATATTATCTTGATAAGATCTCAAAAAGATGATTCATGAGCTCGTCGCGGTAAACCTCGTAAACGTACGTGATCAAATGCCTTCTTTCGTCAAAAGAATAGGTCTTATCCGCCTGGGGTATCTGAGAGGCAACTAACATATCTCTCATATACGTTTCATCATGGTTTGCAAGCCAAGCAACGGCTGTAACGTCCCATATAACACGGCTCCAGGGCTTACCTGCCGCATATGACTCAGCCGCCTCAATGGTGTTGTCAACAAGGTAATCACAAAGCTTGTTCTTACCGCGAAGCCAATGCTCAAGCTCATAACGGGTAGTTGTGAAATGGTCAACTACACCGCCGCAGGGAAGCTGAACGAGGGGAACACCGCATCCGAAGATTACTCTCGCGGAGGGAATATCCTGGAACATATTAAATTCCCAGGAACCTAAAGGCATATGTCTGCCATTACCTCCAAGCCATACCACAACACAGTTTTCAATCATGTTGGGATTCTTGAGTATAGCTGACGCTACGTTTGTGATAGCGCCGATTGCAACGATATAAAGGGGATTTTCGGGAGAATACTCATTTGCAAGATTTGCCATGAAATCAGCCGCCGCAGATTCCACGGGAGTGGATTCATCGGGAAGATAATCAAGGCTTCCTTTGTACACCTTATCCGCGAAGTCACTCCTGTCCATGAGATCAAGGAGTTTTATTATTTCGTCATAACTTCTTTCCATACCGTCACGGTAGGAAGTTGACTTTTCGTTGTGGAATGGAGCCGCACAGATCGCCTTTACGTCGAATTTTTCGGTGTACTTCATCATATAGGAGATGGCAAACTGATCGTCGATCTCGTTATATGCATCGGTATCAAGTATAACGTCCACCTTTCCTGCAGGGACGCTCAGGTTCTTTACTCTTTGTTCAATAGTCATGATTGCCTCCGTTAATTAATGTTTACAGTCAGCTGAAACGTTTTTGCAGCTTTCGATAATTACGGGTGTTTCTTTACAGTTGATTTGATTCCGTGCTAATTTCACACCGTCGGTGTTCTTGATAAGAATACCGATGTTTGTTGTTGGACAGTCAATTATATTGTCTTCCACGGTTATATTGTGAATACACTGTCCCGTTGGATTGCTTGAATCCGCATACACGCTGATAGCACCTTTGTTTTCCCATTGATGACAGCACTTTACGATTCTGTTGCCTCTTATTGTTACATTTGCGGGCGCGACACCTTCGTACCACCAGGCTTCGGGTGCCACGTGTATCGCCGAGCCCTGAACGTCGAAAAAGTGATTGTTCTCGATAAGAACGTTTCTCGTTTTTATCAGAATACTTCTTGCAAAATGAGTGCGGGCACTGCAACCCACGACCACAAGAGTGGGAAGTCTTGTAACGTCTGATAAAACGAGGTTTTCGGTATCACCCGGAAGGGGATGGTCAAGCTTTACGATGCACTTCCATTCATTGGGAAGCGGAGTACATTCAATAACCTTGAATGTGTCCACAAGTTCCATGGTAAGCCTGTTTGTAAGTTCAAGCTTATCCCCGACATCGGGATAATCAAGACTTTGTGCATGGGTGCCGTCGGGTGTCTTTTCCTGCATTACGCAGGTGTCGGGAGAGAGTCTTTCTATAATTGCGTGATAATAAGCGTGAACGTTGATAAAATCGTCACCCTGACCCTCAAAAACACAGTTTTCCATACGAAGAAGCCCTTTGATGGATGTGAAATGAGTAGCATCGGTATTCGTTGACATATGATGTCCGATGGATGGAACAACTCTAAGAGCTGATACGGTAATGTCCTCGCTGCGGTTACCTACAATGCCCATTCCGGGCTGAGAGTGGATGGTAATGTCACGGAGCGTTATGTTTTTCGCATTTTCAATGAGGATTGCAGGCCGCGAATGGTATGTGTGGACGGTATAGTATTCCGTACCGATCTTCATTTTGGAGGCGTCATGTGCAATACCCTTTATATGATGACTGTCAATGATAACTGTTTCTTTAAGATAAGCGAAAATGTTTTCATATGTATCTGTGTTGAAGAACATACTTCTCAGTTCAATGGGAGAGCCGTCCGAAATGGGACAGTCTTCGTCAAATTCGATCACACAGTCTCTTGTTCCGATGTCACTGAGCTCACCAAGCTCTATGACTTTTCCTTTACTGTACGGCTTTCTCTTGTGATCAACGGTAATACCGCAAATGGTTACGTTTTCACAGTCGATAACCGAAACACCCTCCATAAATCCGTCAAGCATTAAGGTTACTCCGTAGCCTTCGATACGTGTGTCCTTTTGACCTGCAAGGGAAATACCGCGTGCGTATTTGAAGTTGGGATTAAACATAACACGCTGGGGGTTTTTACCGTATTCTCCGTTCATAACGGCGCGCTGAGTTTCTCTCGCAAGCTCACTTGTTAGTGTATAAACACCGGGTTCGATCACAAGAGTAGTGTTTGGATGTTCAGCGAGGTATTTCATTGCAGAGTTGAACGATTCTGTATGGTCCTCGCCGAGAAAACTTGAAAAATATATGATATTTGACATGAGATCACCGAAAATGTAAACTATTAGATCGGCATGGTTTAGCCGCGCTTTGAAGGACGCTTAAATACACTGCGTTTGATGTAGTCCCAGTTAATAATGATGAGGATAGTTCCTCCGCAAACTATGGTTGCCACTGTGAATACGATGAAGAGCAGATCCCAGGCGTAGACTTTTGTGATAACGTTCTCTTTTTCTATGTTGGTCTGAGTAGTACCTTCAATTTCAACAATGGACGAACTGACAGGAGGCTTGGGATCGACCTGCTCAGTACCTGCACTTGTGCCGGGTTCGTTATCAGTATCAATGGGTTCGTCAACTATTTCGGGAGAGTAGATCACCGTGATCGTTACGTCACTCTTAGGCATTGTACCTGCGGTTACTGCATTTTCTGCAATATAACCGGGGATATACGGACAGTAAACCACGTACTCCTTACCTGCCTCGTACTTTGAAACGTAGTCCTCGGCTAATGGCTGGTCGGAGGGATTTACGTATCTTATGGTCAGAGTATACGCATTTTCTCCGATAATGGTGAAGTTAAGTTTTTTAGAACCGCTAACCGCGCCGATACCCTTGATCTCCACAGTTGCGCTGCCGGGCTCAATATTGTTTGAATAAACGAGCTCATAGTGGATATCCTCGATCAGTGTGATATTGCCGAACTTGACCGTAACCGAAGGCTTGTGCTCTTCACCTGTGTATTCAGCGTTGGGGACTGTTGAGAAGATAAGTTTGTCAATGGTGATTCCGTCAACAAGATGACCCAAACCATTGTAGGTAAAGCCGTCGAGTGTTTGGTTTTTTATCATGTAAAAGTCACTGCCGAAGTAGTATATGTTACCTTCAAGCTCAACAAATCCTGAATAAAGAGCATCATTCTTCAGGTAATAGGAGTTTCCGTCAACATTGATGAGAATATCGTTACCGCAAAGCTTACCGTCGTCATCGAAGATGTAGCCGTCACGTACAGCTCCCGTAAGCATGGTACCGCTTTGGGTGAAATAATATATGGCACCTTTAATGTATCTGTAGCCAGTTACGATCCTGTTGTTTTTATCAAGGTAATATGTTTTTCCTTTGATAGTGATGAATTCATCTTCCAAAACAAGCTGACAGGCTGAATTGAAATTATAAGTAACACCGTCGATGGTTTTTGAAGTGTTCTTCAGAAATTCTCCGTTTTCGGTATATTTTATGTATGGACCGTCAATTGTCCATGCACTGTCAGAGCTTACGGAATACGTAACAGTTATGGTTATGTCTTCGCGGGAAGCATAGCCAGTAACTTCCTTGGCATTTGGAGTGTAACCGGGGATTTGAGGAGAAAGAACCAAATACTGGTCTCCTGTTTTGAGGGTTGTATCTTCATAGGGCTGGTGGATATTAACACCGTTTTGATCCTGATAGTAGATCTTGAGTGTAACATTTATAGGGGTAAGTTCGGAATAGCTGATTCCTGCTCTCTTGGCCTCTTCCCAGGCGGGGCTGTTCTTGTAGCAATATACAGTTGCATCCTCAGGGAATGCCCCGGCTTCCACCAGACAGTTGAAATTGTAGATTACAATAAACTTGAGATTTTGAACATTTTCAAAAGCACCCGCATTTATGAATGTTACTTCATCTGGAACGATTGCCTTTTTGGAGTTACCGCTACAGCTTACAAGAGTCGTGCCGTTGATGTTGAACTGTATTCCCTCGGGAACTGTGTCAGGCTCTTTTTCAGTGGTGGTCTCACTTGGTGTGGGGGTAGTATCGGGAATAGGCTCGGAGGTAGTATCACTTTCTGAACTGCCACTGATGGGCGGTTCGCTCGGTGTGGTTTCCGTTGACTCAGTGATCTCCAAAGGCTCATATTCAGTACCGTCGGACGAATCTGCCGCGGCAAAGACGGGAAGTCGGAGAAGCATGACCGCCGCCAGCATTAAAACAAGAATTTTTTTCATATGAGTAAATCTCCGTATTATTTATTTATTTTGATATATTAATGTTATCATTTTCTTATGTAAATGTCAATAGTATTACTGCTAACTTAAAGGAACTTTAACAAAAAAGTATGTATTTTGTGGCGATTTCTCGGTTATGGCATATCATGTGAACAGGAAGTATTAAAACTTATTCGGTAAAAAACGACGAGTACGCGTTCCATTGTGCGCACATGATGGTCGCTCCTGCATCCTAAGGAGTAAAGGAAAATGGCAGAAGCATTTTTGGAGATTCTTTTCTCGGTATTCTTTGTTTTCGGCTTGTACAGCACAATGCGGGAAACAAAAAGTATTCTGAGGAAGCTTTCAAAGCATATTTCCGCGATTGACAAATACAAAAAATAATGGTAGAATATATATAGTGTTTGCGGGCACCTGACTGAAATGTTTCGGTGCCCGAATATTTTGAAAGGAGTCTTGGGATGGATACTGTAAAACCTATGGGTACCGAAAAAGATACTGTCAAAGGAATCGTTGATTCAATAGTGTACAGAAACGAAGAAAACGGGTACACGGTATGTATGCTTGAGGACTCCGACGGTTTGCCTATTACCGTAGTCGGGATCATGCCGTACATTAACGAGGGGGACAGTCTGTGTGCCACGGGTATGTGGACCACCCACAAAATATACGGCAGACAGTTTAACGCTGAAACCTTTGACAGAAGTCTTCCCGCTGAAGAAGGAGATATTTTGAGGTATCTTGCATCGGGGGCGGTAAAGGGAATAGGTCCGAAGACCGCACAGAAGATAGTGGAAAAATTCGGCACCGACAGCTTTGATGTGATCGAAAACAACCCTGAGTGGTTGGCATCGATACAGGGGATCTCCCGTCAGAAAGCTAAGGAAATGAGCGAAAACTTCAGGAACATTTCGGGCTCCCGCGAGTTTATGATGTTCAGCCGTGATTTCTTCCCCTCGGCGACTGCCATGAGAATATATAAAAAGTGGGGCGGGGTGGCAATAGACCGAATCCGTAACAATCCGTACAGTCTGTGCTCCGCTTTTAGAGGAATCGGCTTCAAAAGAGCTGACGTGATAGCGGCAACGGTGGGACTTCCCAGGGATTCATCTGCCAGAGTTGAGGCGGGGATTCTTCACGTGCTGTCAACCGAAGCCGTAAGAAACGGACATACCTGCCTCCCCTATGACACACTTGTTGAATGTGCGTTGGGGCTTCTTTTCGGCATGGATGTGTCATGTAAAGAAAAGCTTACGGAAAAAATCGATGAAATGTGCGAGGGGAACCGTCTGTTCTGCGTTACGACCCCCGACGGAAGATTTGTGTACCATCCTCATATCTATGAGGCGGAAACCTACGTTGCGCGAAAATTATGCGAGCTTGACAGACTTTGTCCGTCTCTTGACGAGAGGGATATTGAACTGCTTATCGATAAAAGCGAAGCGTATTCCCGCATACGGTATGCTCCCATGCAGAGAAAGGCTATAGTCGGCTCTCTCAGCGGCGGAGTCATGGTACTGACGGGTGGTCCCGGAACGGGTAAAACCACGATCGTCAAAGGACTTTTGCATATATTTGAGTCACTTGACTATTCCGTGTCTCTTGCGGCTCCGACGGGACGTGCCGCAAAGAGAATGAGCGAGGCAACCTCCCATGAGGCTAAAACTATCCACCGTCTCCTTGAGATGGAGTACAGCGGCGACGAAACGGAGGCAAAATTCTTAAGGAACAGAAGTAATCCCATCGAAGAAAAGGTAATCATCATTGATGAGGCGTCAATGATCGATATAGTTCTCATGGAAGCGCTCCTTTGTGCTGTTAGAGGCGGCACGAAGCTGATTCTGATAGGTGACGGTGATCAGCTTCCCTCGGTAGGGTGCGGTGCAGTCCTCGGTGACGTTATCTCTTCCGGTGCATTCCGAGTAGTATGTCTCAATGAAGTGTTCCGCCAGGCTGAGACAAGCTCGATTATTACCAACGCTCACAGAATAAACATGGGTCTTATGCCTGAGGTGTCATCTAAAGGAACCGATTTCTTTTTCCTTGAGAGAAGGAGTGACGAAGCTACGGCACAAACCGTTGTTGAACTTGTGACAAAACGTCTTCCGAAAACTTACGGTGCGAACATTGTGAACCGACTGCAGATAATCACACCGTCAAGGAAAGGCGCCGCGGGTACAGAATCTCTTAACGCCATGCTTCAGGCGGCAATGAACCCCGCAGCCAAAGGGCGACAGGAGAAGAGGTCCCGCAACATTGTGTTCAGAGCAGGTGACCGTGTGATGCAAACGAAGAATAACTATCAGACAGAGTGGAGCACAACCTACGGAGACACGGGATTCGGTGTTTTCAACGGCGACATTGGCGTTATTGAGACGATCGATACCGAAAATGAAATAATCACGGTCAACTTCGACGATAAACGGTGTGAGTACGATTATTCCATGCTTGAAGAGCTTGAGCACGCTTATGCCATAACCGTTCACAAAAGTCAGGGAAGTGAATACCCCGTAGTCATAATTCCCGTTTATCACTGCGCCCCCATGCTCCAATCGAGAAATCTTCTGTATACCGCGGTAACGAGAGCATCGGGAATGGTCATAATCGTCGGAGACAGACAGGTGCTTCGCAATATGGTGGAAAATGACTATCAGGCAGACAGATGTACCATGCTTGCTTCACTTATATCAAGAGAAATGAATTAAAAAAGTAAAAAAGGAGCCTTCACGTCCCAAAGATGTGAAGGCTCTTGATCTTAAGTTACTTAACGAAGGGAATACCGCGCTTCGCATAAAGCTTAAGCACAGATTCAGGGATGTCAGAATCCGTTATGTAAATAAAGTCAGGGCGTACGGAGCAGAGCTTAACAAAGGATTTTGTCTCAAATCGGGGACTGTCTGCAAGAATAAATACCTTATCGGAAATTTCCGTAAGCTTTTTCTGAATCATGCATAGCTCATCGTCTGTGTCCGAGATGCCGTAGTCAAGCGATACCGCATAAGGGAAGATAAAGGATTTTGATACGTGAAACCCGTCAAGAAAATCAATGGATGCGGAACCGAACAGAGCATTACGGCGTTTGAAATACTGTCCTCCGCAAAGGATGACGTTAAAGCCGTCTTTTTCACGCAGAGCCTCGAAAACATCAAGAGAATGGGTAATTACAGTAAGGCGTGAAAAGGTTGTCCGAAGGACGTCCGCAAATGCTTTGGCACAGCTGCCTGCGTCTACGGCGATAATGTCACCGTTTTTGACGAATGTAGCAGCACTGCGTGACAGTTCAGCTTCACGCAGTCTTTGGTGTTCGTCAGTCTTGTCAGGAAAGGAAGAGTACTTGTGCATATCTGTTGACACAGCTCCGCCGTGGACACGGGAGAGGACTCCTTTTTGTTCCATGCTGATAAGATCACGTCTGATGGTTTCCACGGAAACGTCAAAAAGCTCCATAAGATATGCGGTGGTAACAGACCCGTTTTCGGAGATCAGCTTGAGTATTGCGGTTTCTCTTTCGGTTGCAAGCATAATATCACAAATCCTTTGAAATACAAATATATACATATTATATCACAGCTTCGCAATTCGGTCAAGAGGTTATAGAGTGAAAGTCGTGATAGCGTTAAGCAAAAACTGCTGTTTCATTTGTTATTTGTGTAGCCACTGCTAAATGGAGATTATAACGCACATCGGTGTAACCCTTGAGGAAATAAAAATTTTTTTGCGGTTAAGTCTTTACTACGGAAGAAAATTGTGGTATAATAAACGAGTAACCGTCCTTAGCTCAGTTGGATAGAGTACCGGATTCCGATTCCGATGGTCGTGGGTTCAAATCCCTCAGGACGGGAAAAAGCCGCTTATGCGGCTTTTTTACGTTCTGAGGGATTTGAAAGGCATTTGTCACATCACTTCCTCCGCGATGCACTAACTGTGTGTCAACTGTTCTTTCGGTCAAAACATCAAATAATCCCTTGACTAATCTCAGTGAATGTCTTATAATAATGATACAGAAATAATTACCGAGAGGGTAACGTTATGACTAAAGAAAAACAGTATTTGATATCGGTTGCTGAAAAGCTGTGTATTCCCGCGCTTGAAAAAGCCATAAACAAGTTCTACAAAGGCGAACAGATCATTGTTGCCGATCATATAAGCTATGAGTGCTCAAAAATGGAAGAGCTTTTCCGTCCTCTTTGGGGAATCACCCCTTTACTTCGGGAGAAAAAGTATATTGTTAACATAGACGGAACAGAACGCGACCTTGCTGAGGTGTTAAGAGAAGTCATCCTCATCGGTAGTGATGAGACGAGCGACAAATGCTTTTCACGCTACGCTTTCAACCGTCATGAGCATACCTTTGCAAATCAGATGATCACCGAGTTTGCGCCACTGTGTATAGCAATGTGTCAGGCACCCGAGGTGCTGTGGGAGCCGTTTTCGGATTCCGAACGTGAAAAGTTTGCGGCGTGGATCAGAAAATGGGCAGTATGCGCGCTTGTGAACTCGTGGCAGAATAATCACTATTGGTTCCCGATGCTGGCAATAACTGCTCTTGAAAAGCTTGGAATTGATTGCGGTGACGTTGAAGGTCATATGGAAAAGGGTCTCAGCCTGATCGACGGTATGTATATTTCCGACGGCTGGTATAAGGACGGCGTTTTCGGCAGATTCGATTTCTATGTTTCCTGGTCCCACCACGTGTATCCTCTTCTTTGGTCAAGTCTTGCGGAAAACACCCGCTTTTATGATGCTGAAAGAAGCGCAAGATTCAAGGAACGTTCCGAAAAGTTCTTCGATTACTACACCCATATGTTCGACATAGACGGTGCAGTCCCCGCTTTCGGCAGATCACTTTCTTACCGCTTTGCTGAGAGCTCATATTTTGCGGCTGTAGCGTTTGCCGACTGCGGAATCGATATGGGTCTGGCGCGCCGCATCATAGTTAAAAACGTGTCGTATTTCATGGATAACATGATCCTCCCCGAAGACGGCGTGCTTCCCACGGGATATATGTATGAGTCTGTGTCACTTGCCGAGAATTACACATCTTCGGGCGGTGCGTATTGGTGCGCTAAAACCTTCCTCGTGCTCTCCCTCCCCGACGATCATCCCTTCTGGACGGCTGGGGAGCAGCCACTCCCAATAGAAAAGGGAGAGTATATTATTAATTCAAAACCCGAAAAGGTCGATCTTCTTCTCGAAGGTACGAATAAGGCGGGAGTTACCCTTTACAATAATTCATCCATGTGCTATACCTTTGAATACGGCTGCGGCGGCAGATTCGGCGATATGCCCTCGTGCTACAGTAAATTCGTATACAATTCCCGTGCGGGATTTGGTATATCCTCTCCCGATATGATCTCTTTAGATAACATGATCGCTCTTGAAACTTGGGATGCGGTAATGACCTCCCGCCGCAACGGATTTGTTAACGAAGGTATTTCTGACGGAGTAATCCGTTCAAGCCACAAGCCATTTGCAAACGATTCCTCAAAGATCACCACGTGGATGCTCCCACTTGGTGACGGATTCCACGTAAGGGCGCATAAGGTGACCCTCTCACAACCCTATAGGGTCATAGAAGGCGGTTTCTCCGTCGGTACGTTTGACGACGGATCGGTGATTACTATAAACGACGAGTTCGCAACCTTCAGTGACGAAAAGGGAAGAATAAGTAAGATCAAAACTGTCGCAACAGTACCCACACGCTACAGGATCGACTATCATATGCCCTCCTGCCACATTCTCGCGCCCGTCAGTGCTTATCCCGTATATACCACGGATATCCTTGAGGCAGGTGAATATCTGTTTGCCTCAGCTTTCGGCTTTACTACCGACGGACAGCTTGGCGACGAGCCTGAATTTGAGCTTTCAGGCAATAAGCTTACCGTAAAGCATAAAAATACAGTTAAAGAGATCATACTTGAGTAAATGCTTATGAAACTTTATATAACAATACCCAAAGGGGAGCTCAGAGACAGTTTTCTTGACAATGCTGCAATGAAAACTCTCGAAGCGAATTTTGAAGTAGAAAGAAACGAAAGCGACAGAAACCTTACCGAAGGAGAGCTTGCCGTCAAGACGCGGGATTTCGATGTCCTTGTCACGGGGTGGGGAACTGCAAACCTTAAAAAGGCGGGTCTTACGGATAAGGGAGCAAAGCTTAAGTTTCTTATTCACACCGGAGGAAGTGTAGGTGACCTTATCGACTCAACTGCCTACGACAACGGACTAACGGTCATAAGCGGTAACAGCATTTATGCCCGTTCCACCGCAGAGGGCGCACTTGCATACATTCTTACGGGGCTGAGGCAGATCCCGCATGAGGTTGTCTCTATGAAAGAGCCGACTTATTGGGACAGTCCGAGAAAAAGCGAAGGTCTTTTCGGCAGAGACATCGGTATTATCGGTGTAGGCGCTGTTGCTCGAAGCCTTATGGAATTCTTAAAGCCCTTCGGCGCAAATATCCGAGTGTGTGATTCGTATGAGATCGATAAAGATTATCTTGTCTCCGTTAATGCAGTTCAGACTTCTCTTGAAGAGGTACTGAGGAAAAGTACAGTGGTGTCAGTTCACGCGGCGCTCAATGAAAATACAAGAGGTATGATCGGAGAGAGAGAGCTTTCTTTAATGCGTGACGGCGCGCTTCTCGTTAATACGTCAAGAGGTCCAATAATCGATGAATCGGCACTGATTGGCGAGTTGTCTGCGGGAAGACTTCGCGCGGTGCTTGACGTGTTCCAGCATGAACCTCTCTCACCTGACAGTCCTCTCAGACGAATGGACAACGTATATCTGATTCCCCATAAGGCAGGTCCTACCTTTGATCTTCGAGGATATATCGGCCGTTGTCTTTCGGAAGATGCGGTACGCTACTTAAAAGGTGATGCGCTGAAATATGAAATTGACAGATTCAGCGCGGAAAGAATGACGAGGCATGGGTGAAATTGATATGAAAACTGCTTTTTCCACACTCTGCTGTACCGAATTGTCAGTGAGTGAGATTGTAGAGCTTGCTGAAAAAGCAAATATTGACGCCATTGAGCTGCGCGTGGATCACGTACTTCTTGAAGAGCTTTTAAGTAACAGCGGAGAAACAGATAATCTGTGCGCAAAGGGAGTTGCTGTTTGTGACATAGCTTCAAGCATATTTATAAGAGGCGAGGGAGAGACACCCGATTGGGAGTCATATGTAAAACTTGCTTACGTGATAGGCTCTCCTGCTGTGAGGGTTTTTGCTTCCTGCGGAAGCGACGGTGAATTAAGCCTTGACACTATTGCTGACGACCTTAGACTACTTTGCGACATAGCAGGGAAATACGGGATCGAGATCTGGCTTGAAAATCACAGTGAACTATCCCGCCTCTCCGCCTGCAGAGAGCTTTACGATAAAGTGAACAGAGATAACATCAAGATTCTTTGGGACGTGCTTCACAGTATTGAATACGGTGAAGCCTTGGAGACGTCACTGTCTTATGCCGGCGACCTTGTCGCACACGTGCATTTGAAGGACGGAGTTCACGTTGAAGGCCAAACCGAATATAAACTATGTGCTCTCGGAGAGGGAAGCTTTCCTTTCGGACGTCTCGCGGACAATTTGAAAAAGATAAAATATAACGGTTATCTGTCTCTTGAATGGGAATCCCGTTGGCATCCGTACCTTGGAGAGATCTACGCGGATAACCTTGAGCTTCTGGAAAAATACAAAGAAATTCTTAAAAATACGGGGTTTTTTGAATGAAAATTGCGACTATTGCCATAAACGAAAGAGGATTTATCGGACGTACACAGAGTGAGATGCTTGCGTGGTGCACCGAAAAGTGCAGAGAGCTGAAAAGTCAGTCTCCCGATATGATAATTTTTCCTGAGATCGTGTTTATCATGTATCCTCAGAACGAGCCGCTGAGCTATGCGGAATTTTTCCCTCTTGCAATTGAAGGGATGAAATCGGTAGCCCGTGAGGTTAATTCATATGTGGTCTTCAATATTTACGAACCGATAGATGATGAGAAACGGTACATATCGAATATCATGATCAACAAAAACGGCGAAATTGCAGGTAAATACAGAAAAATGTATCCCACCGAGGGTGAAATGGCAAGCGGAGTCGTTCCCGGAGTGGAGCACACTGTTGTTGATACGGAATTCGGTAAAATAGGTATTGCAACCTGCTTTGATATCGGATTCAGAGACTTCTGGAAAAAACTTGCCGATATGGGAGCACAGGCAGTAATATGGACATCCGCATACGACGGTGGTAATCTTCTTGATGCTTACGCCGTTGTACACGGATACTGGGTGATCTCCTCCGTACGGACCTTTCGTTCAAGGGTAATCGATCCTGCGGGACGTACTGTCGCGGAAAGCGCAAGATGGGATAATGTGTGTCTTTGTGACGTTGACCTTGATATGGAGTTGTTCCATATAGACGATCAGATTCCGAAGATCAGCGAGATAAGACGTGATTTCGGAGAGGCGGTCTTGGTTCAGACATTGTCGGAGGATAATATATTTACAGTCGCGTCCCTTGACCCGTCCGTTTTTGTAAAAGAGATCAAGAATGCCAAAGGTCTTATCAGCTACAGAGAATATCACGAAAAAGCACTTGGCATCAGAGAAGATATCCTTGAGAAAATGAAATAATTACAGAAGGGGCTGTCGCATTTAGATGCAGAAGTCGTGATTTTGTTCTCGTCGGCGTACTCGGTACGGTAGAGAGCAAAATCGTGGCTAAAAAGACACATAAAATGGAGAAATCCGCCGAAAAAAATCGGCGGATTTCCACTTTAATGGCTATTTGCTTGCGCCCCCTCCGAAGCTTTGACAATTAATTTCCTCGTGTCTTTTGTTCGGCGCTAAATGCGACAGC
>JAFXKJ010000126.1 GCA_017531765.1 Clostridia bacterium | reverse complement strand
GTCACTGTTTGCTTCGCAAACAGTGACGCCGGTCCCTACACATTATTTGGCGTTTTGCCGATCATTCTTATAAATGCGACAACCCCTGATGTTTTATATGTTTTTTACTTAACGTCAATAGGAGTATACTTGTAGTCATTGGAAATCGCGCCTCTTAACTCTTCTTCTACCACATTATTGTTGACGTAAATGTACGCGCCTGCGTTTTCACTTGTGTAGTAGACCGTACCGTTTTCATCAACTACGATCTTTTCACCGTCACTGATGTTACTTCCCGCGCCGATACCGCTGACGTCGCAAGCATATACCGCATCCGTCTTCACGGGATCAAAGAGGAACTCGCCGTCCTTTGTCATGTAGCCAAAGCATCCGTCACCTGAGGGATCTTCCATGAGAACAAGGCAGTTTTCACCGATCCATGTGCCGCTTGTGATCTTGTATTCAAGCTCTATATATACCTCGCCGTTTTTGTAAACAGCCGATTCGGTAAGGAAATAATAATCACTGCTTCTGTCGACATAAACGTCTGACACGCCCTTTTCATCAAGGCGTTTTATCTCAAAGTCTCCGTTTGACGACAGAAGACAAAGGGAGCTTTTTGAGAACGCAAATGCCACGCTGTCCTTCAGGATACATTTTTCTTTGATAATGTAGTCAACGTCAACGCCTGAGCCTTTAACGCTAATGTCGTAGATCTTGTTATCCTCGATATTGTAAAGAACAACATCGTAGTCTGCTTTGCTTGAGGGCAGTACAAGTACGCCGTCGCCGATATAGTAGTAATAGTGGGTATTAACAAACTGCTTTACGGTACATGACACTCCCGATTTTATGATTGGATTATCCTCGGAAATGGGGACTATCCACTCTCCGTCAGTGCCAAGGATACCGATCTTCATGTCATCCGAGTCGTCGTATGCGAAAATGTAGCCGTCCTCGAAGAATTGGCAGTAATCCTCGTTGTTGTTAGTGAGACCGAAGCCGCTGATGCCGAGAGACTCGGTAGAGCAGATGACCGTGCCGTCAACTTTTTTGAGATACTGAACTTCGCCAAGGGAGGAAATGAAAAGTCCGTTAGCGTACATCTTGATATCTTCACCGCTCTCACTAACGTAAACGCTTGAACCCGAAGCATCCAGAATATAGTCACGGTATACACCGTCGATAGTACCGCCGCCGCTGCAGTAGCCAAGTGAATCCACGTGGTGGACCCATTTATCCACACGCTCTATTGTTTTTTCGATCTCCTCGCCGCATTCGCTGCAGCGATATAACTTGAGTCCGTCTTTCTCGGGAGTAGCCGCTTCAACGATTATACCGTCAGCATAGTTAAAGCCATGGGTGCTCTTTGGAATCTCCTCTTCTTTCGTTGCGCCGCAGGTGATGCAGGTGAGTGTATTGATACCCACCTCCCGGCAGGTAGGCTCACGGGTGAGAATCGAGTCCCATTCGTGCTCGTGATCGGGTTCCTCTGTTTCGGGAACAGTATCCGTAGCCTCTGTGGGATCCTTTTTCTTTTTCTTCTTTTTTGTTTCTTCCTCTTCCTCGCCTCCGCAAGCTGACAATACGGCAAGAGCCATGATGAGCGCGAGGACGAGAGAGAGTATTTTTGCACTTGTTTTCATTATTTGTTACCATCCTTTTTTTACTGTTCCATATCGGAAAGCTTCCGACTGTGTAAAAACGATCGGAAGCTTTATTGTAAAATTACATAAGCACGGAAACGGCATCTCCGATGGTCTTTTCCAGTGCCTCTCTGCCGTACTTGTCAACCTCGGACTTGTTCTTTTCGCCGTGGGTGAGACATCCCGCGCCGTTGATACAGCCTCCGCTGCAAGCCATACCTTCAATGAAGTTGGCGTTGAGCACGTTCTTGTTCTTCTTGAGAAGCGCAAGTCGGCAGGCTTCAATTCCGTCGCAGACCTCGGGCTTCAGAACAAACGACGTGTCAAGTCCCTGCTCCTTCATTGCCTGAGACACGGCATCGCTGAGACCTCCGCTGCGGGCGAAGATCCTACCGAAATAGGACGCGTTATCAAGAACGCCCTCGGGGAGAGTGGTGATGTCCATGTCGCGGCTGTCAAAGAGAGCCTGAAGCTCTTCGAACGTCAGTACCTCGTCCACGTACTCTCTCGCGCCCTCAAGTCTCGCCTCGGACTTCTTCGCGGTGCAGGGGCCGATGAATACGGTCTTGGCACCGGGGGAGGTCTCTTTGATGTACTTGGAGATAGCCACCATGGGCGAGGGGTTATGGGATATGTGTTCTTCAAGCTTGGGGAATGCGGACTTTACGTATTTTACGAAGGCGGGGCAGCAGGAGCTTGTGAGGAATCCCTTTTCCACAAGCTCGCGGGACTCGCTGAGAGCCACCATGTCGGCGCCCAGTGCCGCTTCAACCACCGTATGGAATCCGAGCTCCTTGAGGCCCGTTATGACCTGACCCAGCTTCGCGTAGGTGAACTGACTGGAGATGGAGGGAGCGACTACCGCATAAACGCGGCTTTCCTTATTCTTCAGGAGGTCGATAACGTGAGTGATATACGACTTGTCGGTAATGGCACCGAAGGGGCACTGATAAACGCAGGCTCCGCAGCCGATGCACTTGTCGTTGTCGATCTTCGCTGAGAGATTCTCGTCAATGGAGATAGCGTTGATCTTGCAGGCGCTCTGGCAGGGACGCTTGCGGCTGACTATGGCGGTATAGGGGCACACCTTGGCGCAAGCTCCGCACTCTACGCATTTTGATTTGTCAATGTGAGCTACGTGATTGGAGTCAAATGTAATGGCGCCCTTCTTGCAAACGTCTTCGCAACGGTGAGCAAGGCAGCCTCTGCAGGCGTTGGTCACCTCGTAGCCGCCTACGGGACATTCGTCGCAGGCAATGTCTATGACCTCAATGACATTGTCGTTTTGGGAGTCACCGCCCATTGCCAGCTTGACTCTCTCAGCCGCTACGGCTCTTTCCTTATATACACAGCATCTCATTGTGGGTTTGGGGCCGGGAAAGATCTGTTTTGGAATGTCAAGCACACACTTTAGAAGGGAATCGTCCCAAGCGTGACGTGCCACCTCTCTCAGTATCTTATATTTCAGATGCTGAACTTTGGTATCAAATTTTCTCATTTGCGTCTCCGATCAAAATTGGTTAATTTATGGCGCAAGCTAAATCAGAAATAGCTTACCTTGATTCGCTTACCCATTTTTTTGAGGCAAGCGGTCAGCTCTTCCACAAGATTCATCTTAATGTTGAAGTTGATGGGGAGCTCGGGATTCTGATGCGCCGGGTTTACGGCACGTCCCACGAAGAAATTGATATCCGTGGCTTCTTCAAAGAGCAGTCGGCTGATGAGGGAGGCTCCGTCTCTCTTCATGCTCCATTCCTCATAAAGCCCGTTCGCCTCAAGATAGTCCTTGGCGTAGGTGAGAACGCGGTTGACGGTGATAACACCCTCGGTTACAAGGTCAACGCCCTCAATTTCCGCAATGGGGGGGATATCGCTTCTTTCAAAGTTGAGACTTGCTCTCAGAGGCTTGCCGAGATACTTTGAGACGATGGTTGAGGTGGTACCTCCGCAGACGATGTGCTTGCCCTCCTTTGAGAAGAAGAGAGACATCATTCTGTCGCAGTCGTCGCGATTTCTCGGAGGTCCGAAGAGAATATTCATAGGCTCGCGGCGGCGGATCTTCACCACGCAGGAGGTGGTGTCATCCCCCGGCTTACCGCCGTACAGTCTGTTGCACTCGTCCACGAGAATGGTGGAGAGGGTCTTTGCGGTAAAGCCGACTCCCGCGAAGGTCTCCATGAAGGAGGCGATCTCCTCTCGTTTCCAACCGAAGTTGTAAGCGGTACCGATGCCTGCGTGGGGACAGCCGTCGCTCATGGCGATGAAAATATCCCCTTCCCTGAGAGGGATCTCCGAACGGAAGATCTTCTTGTCCCCGACTGTCATCTCAAGCTTGGGATAGTCGCAGTTGACACCGTCGCGCAGGAGGATAACATGGGGATTATCGTACTGGATAAGCTCTGCCGTTTCGTTATTTATCAGCCTTATGATGGTAAAGGTGGAGTAAGCCACGCCTCTCACCGAGCACACGGGCAGAGTAGCTGCGATGGTGTTTATGCACTCCTCGACGGGGAGTCCCGCCGCCATCATGGTGGAGATGATCTTGGAGGTGAGGGTTGACAGTATGCTCGCCTTAACTCCGCTTCCGAGACCGTCTGCAAGGACGATGATAATGGAGCTTTCGCTTTCTTCAACCACGTCAACATGGTCTCCGCAAAGCTGCTCTCCGTAGTGGTTTATACTTTTATAGCCGATATCGGCGCAGAGATCATTCATCGGATATAGACTCCTTCAGCTTTGTCAGAGCGATCTTCGTCTCAGCGGCAGTCTCTCCGAGAAGGGATGCTATTTCCTGAACGATACGCATCTGACGTTCTACTACGCGGTCAGCTATCTCAACGGTCTGACTGTTGAGATGTTCTTTTCTTTCTCTCTCATTTTCCTCATCGGTGATGTCGCGCATGATACAAACGAGGAGGTGTGAATCTCTGTCGTATACCACGGACTGTTCAACGTAACGCTTGTACTCGGCAAGGTATACCTTTTGGGCGGATACGTTGCGTTTGGTGGTAAGCACCTGCATGAATACTCCGGGATCAAGGATACGAATGACCTGATCTCCCAGAATATCGGAGGCACTGCGGATATTCATGATACCTCGCGCGACATCGTTTATCTGCTGTACCTCAAGCTCCTCGTTGAGAACGATGAGTCCGTTGGGAGTATTCTTAACGATGGTATCCGAGAAGCTCTCTGCCTTGTCCTTAAGGAAGGGCAGGCACATTGACGGTTCCGCCTTGCCCTGATAGATGGCGATAGCCTTCTCGCGGCAGGTGTTGTAGCCGCAGGTTCCGCAGTTGAGCTCATCGGATGGCTTGAACTTGCCCATTCGTCTCAGGATCATGAGAAGCTCATGCTCTGTGGGTACCTGGAAGCTTCTCGGGATGAGGTCAAAGCCCTTCTTCAGATGTATGGGATCAACGTCCTCAGTGACAAAGTCCTTCTTGCCCGCATAGCGGTCAATGAGGAGCCTGTCCTTCATGGGAGCTCGGGAATATTTTTCTCTGATAGGTCCGCCGATACAGCTTCCCGTGCAGGCAGACATTTCGATAAAGCACTTATGTACGCTTCCGCTTTCGATGTCGCTGAGTGCTTCAATGCAGTTCTCTATTCCGTCGACGCTGATGTAGCTGTAGCCCTCTGCATCCTTTTCCATTGTTGCAAGGATACCACCCGCAGTGGGGAAGAGCCTTGCTCGGCTTTCCTCGATGGCGATGGCGCTCTGCTCGGGGACGATACCCTTTTCTCTGAACCACTCGGAAAGGTCGTCAAAGGTGAGGACAGCGTCAACGATACCGGGGTATCTGTCGGATTCGTCCATTTTGGACACGCACGGACCGATAAATACGGTCTTTGCATCGGGGTAACGGCGCTTTATATCAAGGCAGTGCGCCTGCATGGGGGACATAACGTCAGCGAGATACTGCATTTCCAGGGGGAAATACTTCTGAATGAGAAGATTTATCGTGTGACAGCAGGAGGAGATAACGATATCTCTGTTATCTTCTCTGAGAATACGCTCGTATTCTTTTTTGACGATGGTAGCGCCGATGGCGGTTTCTTCAACGTCAAAAAAGCCCAGCTTTTTGATGGACTCTCTCATGGAATTGATACCGACACCGTCGTAGGATGCCACGAATGAGGGGGCGAGGCTTACTATCACCTTCGGCTCTGACTGAAGGAGGACCTTGACCTTCTCAAGCTGGCTGTTCACCTGCTTGGCATTCTGAGGACAGACCACAAAGCACTGTCCGCAGAGGATACACTCCGAGGAAATGATGTGAGCCTGGTCTCCCGAGAAGCGGATCGCCTTTACGGGGCAGTGGCGTATGCACTTATAACAGTTTTTACAGTTTGATTTCTTTAGGGTAAGGTGTTCTCTCACAGTGAACCTCCCCTGAGAGGATTCAGGATCTTTTCTTCAAAGAATCTGTCAAAGCCCTCCACGGTCACGTCGGTGTAAATGTCGTCATCCACCTGAACTGTGACACCCACGCGGTTACACTCTCCCGTGCAAAAGCTTCCTGCGAGAGTGATCTCTGCGTCGAGATCGTTCTTTGCAATATAATCCTGCATCAACTCAACAATTTTGCCGGAGCCCTTGAGATGGCATGAGCTTCCGACACATATCTGGATCAACATACCAAATTACCTGACCTTTATATTGTAATCAGCCGAGCTTTTCAAGTACAGCGGTGCGGAAAAACTCGTCAACGTTTTCGCGGCTTACGGAGTAGAATTCCTCGTCAACGGTAACGCAAACGCCGTCCTGGCATCTGCCGACGCAGAATGTTCCGCCAAGGTCTACCTTACTGTCAAGAGAATTTTCGGAAATGAGCTGCTGAAGTCTTTCAACAACGTAACGTGAGCCCTTAAGATGGCAGGAGCTGCCTATACATACAACGATTTTCATGATTAAATACCTTTCGTGTCATAACTTGCGGCTTTTTGGTGAATGATTACAAACCGCCAAGTTTATTATAGCATAAGAAAACTGTTTTGTAAACAGAATTTGTCTTGTCACATGAGGTTTTATGACTTTTTTTGATACTTTTCACACGGCGCGTCCGCCTTCTCGTTTCCCGTAAATTTCATGCAGTACTTGAAAAGTCAGAGCTTTCATGATATAATGCTGATATTAAAACGAGTGGAAATATGGGAGAAGCAAATGAACAGAATAATAGAAATGATCATTGATGCAGGACCTGCGGTGATAATCGGGCAAGCTCTCGGCATCATCGGGATGATACTTGCCATGATCTCCTTTCAATGTAAGAATATCAAGGTCTTTTGCGCCCTTCAGACCTTCAGCGGACTGTCCTTTACGGTGCACTTTTTCGTTCTCGGCAACGCGGTGCAGGGTGCGCTGAATATGTTCAACATCCTTCGCGGCTGGGCGTTCGGCTTTGCGCCTGAGTCGTGGAGACGTCCTCTCGTCGGGATAGTCATGGCGTGCTACATCGGCGCCGCGGTGGTTACGTACTCGCCGAGTGATGCGCTGTGGGTCACAGCACTTATTCTCATAGCACAGCTTGCAAACACGGTGACCATGTACATCGGAAACGCGAAGATCATACGCCTGGTACAGATAGGATATATTTCCCCCGCGTGGATGACAAGTAACATTATCACATTCTCCATTGGCGGAATACTCTGCGAGACCTTTAACATTATTTCAAGCACTGTTGCGCTCATCCGCTTCAGAAAAGAATGGTTCCCGAAAAAAGAAAGGCCGATGGCGCTCACCGAAGGCTGAAAGTAAATATCTGACAAAAAGGAGACTATCATATGGAAAACTGCGCTAAGTTTTTAAGAGACAAGAAATGGGGAATATTCAATCACTACCTCTGGCACGAGGTTTGCGTTCCCGGCAACTTTCACAACAGAGGTACGGGGGTTACCGACTGGGACACGGCGGTACGGATGTTCGACGTTGAACGTCTTGCGTATACTCTTCATACGATGAATGTGGGTTATTATTTCATAACCCTGATGCAGGGGACACGCCATATGCTGGCGCCCAACGCGACCTACGACAGGATCGCGGGTACGAAGCCGGGTGAGGCTTGCGCCACTAGAGACTTGCCTCTTGAGCTTTACGATGCACTCTCAAAGTACGGTATCGACCTTTGCCTCTACTATACGGGCGACGGTCCGCACAACGATCCCGAGCTTTCAGCGAAGTTCGACTGCTTTGACGGTCCGTATCAGGAAAAGCGTCCCGTGGACGAAAAGTTCTGCAAAGGCTGGGCGGCGGTGGTTGAAGAGTACGCGGTTCGCTACGGTGACAAGGTAAAGGCATGGTGGCTTGACGGATTCTACGACGAGCAGTTCGGTTACACAAATGAGCTTCGCGGAATGTATCACAAGGCGATAAAGAAAGGTAACCCGAACGCGGCGGTTGCCTTCAACAACGGCGTAAAGCCGGGATTCTGGAGGGTATATCCCGAGGAAGAATTCGTATGCGGAGAATTCAACGATTTCCTTGTAGTACCCTACAGCCACTCTATTGAGGGAGCTCAGGCGCATATTCTTGCTCCTCTCGGTTACGACAGCGAAACGATGTTAGACTGCGGAGGCTGGGCAAGCCGCGGTGTGAGACACACAAAGGAATATATGCGTGATTTTATTCGCGCGTGTTCCCGTGTGGGCGGTGCGGTTACCGTTGACATCGCGGTAAACATTGACGGTACGTTTGAACCCGACCAGGAGCTCTGCATGACCTGGGTAGGTAACAATCTTTAAAACACAATAAAAATCCTCGCTAACGTTGTTTTACGGTAGTGAGGATTTTTGCTTTGATCA
Source organism: Clostridia bacterium (assembly GCA_017531765.1). Lineage (GTDB taxonomy): Bacteria > Bacillota > Clostridia > Oscillospirales > CAG-272 > RUG11130. The sequence goes on along the minus strand of JAFXKJ010000126.1, from coordinate 280 downwards.
GATGTCCAATACGGAAAAGGCAATCGTCACCCATTTCACCCGATTTCGCAGAGATTTGGTTTACTTCATCCGAGCCGGCACAGGGCAAAGCCCATACCCCTATTCTTCTGCATATAATTCGTCGTAGTACCATCGCAGCGGATTTTCGAAAATATAATTTGATCGGGTTTCGTAATCCTTCTTATTTCGTATCACGTGTTCAATATAGGATTTTTGCCAAATGGATGCACCAATCTTTTTTGTTGCCGCACCTTTGAATTGTTTTACCATCCGTTCCACC
>JAFXKJ010000125.1 GCA_017531765.1 Clostridia bacterium | reverse complement strand
GCCGAAGGAGTGACCCTTTGCATTTACATAAGAATCCACATAACTGTCGCCACAGCGGCAGGTATGGGTAGTATAACCTTGCGCGGTACAAGTAGGCGCGGTAACGGTTGAAGAATAGTTATGTACGTGGTCGAGTTTGGGAATGTTTGAGGTTTCTTTGAGTGAGCAAGCGGAGCAAGTTCTCTCTTTGACACCTTCAGTATCTTCGGTCGCGGGTTTGGTGATTACCCATTCGCCGAATGAGTGACCCTTTGCGGGGATCGTCTGCTGAGCGACGAGTATTTCACCGCAAACCGAGCAATGCTTACCTTCGGTAAGTCCCGTAGCGGTACAAGTTGCCGCAACCGCCTTGTCGATCACTTCGGTGTGACCGAGTGCGGGGAGTGTACGTGTTTCGTAGTGGTCGCAATTCGCGCAATCTCTACGTTCTGTACCGGATGCGGTGCAGGTGGGAGCCTTTGTGGTAGTCCAGTTACCGAAACTGTGTCCCTTCGCGGGGATCGTCTGCTGTGCGACGAGAATCTCACCGCAAACCGAGCAATGCTTACCTTCGGTAAGTCCCGTTTCGGTGCAAGTTGCGGCAACCGCCTTGTCGATCACTTCGGTGTGACCGAGTGCGGGGAGTGTACGGGTTTCGTAGTGGTCGCAGTTAGCACAATCACGGCGTTCTGTACCTGTGGAGGTACAGGTGGGTGCGGTTGTGACTATCCAACTGCCAAAACTGTGTCCCTTTGCGGGGGTGTGATTTCCTACGTAACTGTATCCGCATACACTGCAAACGTACGTAGTGTATCCCCCTTCAGTACAACTCGGCTGAGTTACTGTAGAACTGTAGGTATGTGACACGGACGTCACGTCCTTCTTCGCCTTGCAGACACTGCAATAATAAGATTCCTTCACGTTACAGTCGCTTTTGGACGATCCGCTTGATATCCAACTACAGCTGTGATCTGCATATAGGTCATAATCTGCACCGTCAAACGTGATGGACGTAACCTTCGTATACTTGTTCTTTATGTAGCTTGTGGGGGGTGTGCCTGCGGGAATAGCAACAGACTTCGCATTGGCACAGACGTTTCCCATTGCCGTAGCTGACGTGATGCCTGATACAGTCGAAGAATTACCGAAATATACGGTTTTCAGAGCTGTACATCCGTCGAAGGAGGTACTGTCAATACCGCTGAAGGTACCTTTTAAGTGTACAAATTCAAGATATGCGCAATTTTCGAAAGCATAGCGGTCGATTTTCGTTACGTTACCGAGAATTGTTACAGAGCTCAGACCCCGGCACTCGTAGAATGCACAATATCCGATGCTTGTAACGGATTGCGGTATTTCAACCTCCGTAAGTCCGTCACACATCTGGAAGCACGCCGACGGAATACTTTTTACTCCCTTAGGAATAGTGATGCTCTTTAACGCCTTGCATGAGAGGAGCATTCCCGAAGGAAGCGTAGTGAGACCGGAAGGAATACTGAAATTTTTAAGATTTACACAATTGGTAAAGCAGTACGAACCGAGCTCGGTGTGGGGATTTGCGAAGGTTACCGTATTAAGATTTGTACAGAATCCAAGGGCAGTATCACCTACGTAGGTCACGTTTTTGCCGAAATTAATGGCGCTGATCTTGCAGTAGGTGAATGCGTAGTCTTCAACTGTGGTTACCGAATCCGCAAGGATGACGGATGAAAGGGTTACTGCCTCGTAGAAGGATGCATCACCGATGATCTCCGTGCCTTCGGGGACGGTATATCTGCCGTAGGTACAGGTCTTTCCTGCAGGGAAATATATCAGCTTCTTTTTATCCTTGCTGAACAGAACTCCGTCAATGGTGCAGAATGCGGTGTTCTCCGGGTCAACAGTGAATTCAGTGAGTCCGTTACATCTTGTAAATGCCGCACCGCCGAGAGTGGTGACGTTGGCGGGAATATGCACAGTCTTCAGTCTGTCGCAGTCGGCAAATGCAGAGGATTCGATCACGGTAACCGTGGAGGGAATGGTTACTTTTGTGAGACCTGAGCCTCCGAACATACTGCCGGGAATGGTGCGGAGTCCTTCGGGAAGACTAACCTCCGTGAGCGCACTGCAGTTTGAGAATATAGACGTGCCGAATGAGGTCACGGATGCGGGGATATTTGCCGTTTTCAGTGAGGCACATTCGGAGAAAGCACTCGTTCCGATAGCGGTCAGTCCATCGGGAAGGGTAACTGAGGTAAGAGCACGGCAGTTGTTGAATACCTCGCGCTTTATTTCCTTCAGTGTGGATGGGAGAGTCAGTGAGGTTGCATATTTACACCACTCAAAGGCGTATTCTCCAACAACCGTAATGCCTTCTGACAGGACTATCGCCTTGACATTGTCTCTGTAGGCTGCCCACGGGGGAGGTGTTGACGAGGTACTGTAATTTGGGATCGCACCTTTTCCGGTTACGGTCAAGGTACCGGTGTCTCCGTCAAGTATCCACTGAAGTCCGCCGGGAATCATACCCGATGCCGTTACGTTTTCCACGTAGGGAAGAGTTGCCATGGGGTATGATGCATTAAACGAAGCTGAAGAATATTCACTTGATCTGACGTGATCCTCAAAGGCGTACATTGTACATAGGAAATATCTGTGCCAGTCTGCGCTTCCCCTGTCCCACGTGGAGTCCATGTTATAGTACACGTTACCGAGACGAACGATGTTCCATGCGTGGTTCTCAGTCCCCGTAGTTCCACTGATAACACGGCAGTCGACGTCCGCTTCAAGCATAAGGCGGTAAAGCAGAGTCGCATAACCCTGGCATACTGCTGTTTTGTTTATTACGGCGGCATAGGTCGAATATTTCAGCAGATATGCATCGTTATATAAATTTTCATGGTCGTAGGTTACGTTCAGACAAACGTAATCGTAAATGGCGCGGATCTTTTGGTAATCGGTCTTGCCGGCGAGATCGAGACCTGCAATAATGTCGTTTATCGCCTCGTCCACCTCACACTCCATCTCGTATGTGGTAAACCAGTTGTGTATGAACGTGATCTCGGTGTAGAGACCGTGCTCGTCTTCACCATGAACATGATTTGGAATCAGCGGATATGTGCAGTTTTTTCGAATATAATCACCTTCATAAGGTACGCCCGTGTGCGCTATAGCGAGGGTGTATATCTGCTCCATGTACGAATAGGTGAAGTGTCCTCCGCGAAGCTTTACAGTATCACTTCCATGGCGTAGGATAAGCTGATCTCTGAGATAATCCGCCGCCGCATCGACACTGTCAAAGCCAAGTGGCGATACGTAATCACTCACATAGCTGTCCCCGCACGCGTCACAGGTGTGGGTCGTATATCCCATCTCCGTGCAGGTGGGCGGGGTGACGGTTACAAAATAATCGTGGTCGACAGGCTCGGTAAAGCTGTCCTCGTACCAATCCTCGCAGTACGAGCAGGTATATTCCGTATATCCCCATGAATAGCAGGTGGGGGGGACTATGTGGTATCTGTAATCGTGTCCCGTGGGACTTACCCATTCGTCCTCGTAGCCGTTACCGCACTGGGCGCAGTAATAATAGGTGTAACCCCAGCCGGTACATGAGGGGAGATATTTCGTGGAGGTGTACGTGTGCATACAAAGCTCGTAGTCTCGGATAGCTTTGCAGTAGTAGCATTTGTTGGAGTACCATGAGCATTTGTGATCGGAATAGAGATAATAGCTCTGTCCTTCGTAGGAGAACGCACTCTTGTAGGTGAAATTGTTCTTAACGTAGGACGGGATAGTGTTAACACTTTGCGCTACCCCGATGCTTTTTGCGTTTTTCAGGAGTCCACCGAAGGCACCGTTTCCGTAGATTCCGTTTACTGCGGACTGTGAGTCAAAGTACACTGCCTTCAGCGTAATATCCGAGAAAGCCGTGGAATCCACTCCGCTGAGGGTTCCGCAGAAGCGGAGGACGGAAAGAGAAGTGCATCCGTAGAACGCGCGGAAGTCGATCTCGTAAATATTTCCCTTGTACGTGATCCTTTCAAGCTTCGTGCATTTCCAGAATGCGTCGTAGCCGATGTAGTGGATGTTTTCGTGAAGGGTCAGACTTTTGAGTCCCGTACAGCCGCTGAAGGCTGAGTCTCCGATGCGGGTGACGGTGCTTGGGATGTTGATGCTCGTGAGAGATGTGCAATCGTCAAAAAGTCCCGTATTAAGCTCGGTCAGCTTAGATGGCAGTACCACCGAGGTGAGGGCGGTGCATCCGTCGAAAACGTGCCAATCGAGGGTCACGTTGTCGCCGTAAAAGACCGCCGTGCGGAGATTGGTACACCAGCCGAAGGCGGAGTCGCCCACCGTGGTAACGCTTTTGGGGATGTACGCCGACGAGAGGTACTTGCACCACGCGAAGGAGTAAGTGCCGATGGTTTTAAGCGTGGAGGGGAAGGTGACACTTGTAACACCCGAGCTTCCGAAGGAGCCGTAAGCAAGTGTTGTCACGCCCTCGGGAATGGTGTACGAGCCGTACTTGCCTCCGGGGTAGCAGACGAGTGTCTTCATATCCTTTGAGTAAAGGACTCCGTTTACGGAGGTGAAGTGCTGATTTGCACTGTCTACGTAAATATTCTGAAGCTTTGTGCAGTCGGAGAAGGCGGCGGTTCCGATATAGGAGATCTGTGCGGGGATGGAGATGGAGGTAATGCCTCCGCAACGTCTGAACGCCGTGTCACCGATCTTCTTGATACCGTTGGGTATAATAACGGTCTTCAGTCCGTTCATGGCAAAGAACATACTGTCGGGGATCTCATACATTCCCGCTGAAAGCTTGATATAAGTGATGTTATGGTCAAGGGCAAATACACTGCCGTCAACAGTAGTGATACTGTCGGGAAGCTCGACTCTCGTCAGAGCCATACACTCGGAGAAACACTTGGTGCCGAGGGTGGTAACTCCGTAGGGGAGATCCAGAGTTTTCAGAGAACGGCAGTTATCGAAGGCGTAATAGCGGATCTCCTTCAAGGTAGACGGCCAGACCACCTCGGTAGCGTTCTTGCACCGCACAAAGGAATAGTTTCCGACAGCGGTGATCCCCTCGGAAAGGACGATCTTCCGTACACTTTCCGCGTAAGGATACCAGGGCGCGCCGAGATTTCCGAAATTCGTCATGGCGCCCACGCCCTCAACGGTGAGGGTACCGTCTTTCTCAAGATACCAGGTGTGTCCGCTTGAAAGCTTGCCCGAGGCCTCCGCCTCGATGCCGTAGGGGAGCTCTGCCATGGGGTACGCGGCGTTGAACTCGTCAGTGTCGAATTTCAGGTCCCGTGCGTGATTGACAAAATTGTTTTTCGTGCAGAGGAAATATCTGTAGTAAACGGTAATTCCGAGATCCCACGTGGTGTCCATGTTGTAGTACACGTCGCCGAGACGGGTGATGTTCCACGCGTGGCGCTCGCTCTCCGAATATCCCGTGACAATGCGGCAGTCAATCCCCACCTCAAGGCAGAGACGGTAGAAAAGAGAAGCAAAGCCCTGACAGACGGCGGTCTTCTTGACAAGCGCCGCGTAGGAGGTGTAGATGAGCTTTGAGGTCCCCGCCTCAAGGCCGTCGTAGTCGTAGGTCATGTTGTCGCACATATAATCGTAGATGGCGCGTATCTTGGTATAGTCGTCCTTGCCGTCAAGATTTAGTTCAGTGAGGAGAGCTGCCACTGCCGCGTCCATTTCCGCTTCCTGCTCGGCGGTGGAGTACCAGGCGGGGGAGTAGCTTATCTGATAATAGTATACCCCGTCGACTACGGTGTAGGAGCCCGAGTAGCTGACGCCGCCCGTGTTATATTTTATGTAATCTCCCTCGGTGGGACGTCCCGTGTGCTCCGTTGCAAGGTAGTAGATGTCTCCGAAATCGTAGGTGTCCATGGTAACGTCGCTTTTTATGAAAACGTTTGTGACGGCGCGGCGTTCCGTGAGTCCCTCGCGGAGCAAGCTTACCGCCTCGTCCACCGTTCCGTACACGGAAAGGTCATCCGTTGACAGCGGAGCAAGCGTGATACTGCCCGTTTCAATCTCCGGTGTGAGGAGTACGGGAGTCTGCACGTCGGGTGCCGTATCTGCCGAGACCACTCCCGCGGAGGATAGTGCCACTGTGACCATCAGCGCGGCAAGGACGGCAAAAAGCCATCTGAAATTAAGTTTTCTTCGTAAGTCTGTCATGATAATCTCCATTCGGTATCTTTATATACTGTACTGATAAAATCCGATAAAATCCGATAAAATCCGATAAAATCCGATAAAAATCGTCGTGAGCGTCAAACTCTACATTAATTATACCACAGATTATACCACATTGCGGAAGCTTTTTCCACAGGATATGGGCGAGGGGGGAGAATTTGTCATTTGTGCCAAAACCCGACGGCATCTTTAGTGAAAAGTGCCAATTGACTTGCCCCCTCGGTGGTAGTAGAATAAAGAAAAACATTTTGAGACTAATTGGAGGCAAACATGACAATTTATGAAATTTTAGACGATATTCGCTCGGACAGAGTGAAAAAGTGCATCGTTGACGCCGATATGTACAACGAGATAGACGACCAGTACGCCCTTGCCCACGCGCTGGGGTCGGAAAGACTTGAAGTCCTTTCAGTAAATGCGGAGCCCTTTTACAACGGCAGATGCGTTGACTTTGAAACGGGCATGACAGAGAGCGTGAAGGAGTCCCACCGTATTCTTGAGCTATGCGGACGTGAGGACATTCCCGTTTACGAGGGCTCGCGCACGAAATTTACTCCCGACAACGGCTACGCGCCCATCGACACTCCCGCCGCACGCAATATTGTGAAGACGGCGATGGAATCGGATGAGCTTATCTACATTCTCGCAACGGGATGCTGTTCAAACATCACCTCTGCGATCCTGATGGAGCCGAAGATCAAGGAAAAGCTTTGCGTTATCTGGCTTGGCGGACACGAGCTTGACTTCAAGGACTGCCACGAGTTCAATCTGTCTCAGGACTGGGCGGCGGGGCAGATACTCATTAACTGCGGAGTGCCTCTTGTGATGCTTCCCGCGGGAGCCAACGAGGGGTCAAAGGGAGGAACGTGCAACCTTTGGGCGAGACTTGAGACCTTTGAGGGCATCCGCGGAGATGGGAAGGTTCAGCGCTTCTTCCGCGAGGAGTTCCCCCGTGAGTTCATCCCCGAGGGCAGACCCTACAGACCGGGGGACTGGACGGGACCCGTCAGGTCCATCTACGACATTGCGGCGCCCGCCGTTCTCAGCGTTCCCGAGGCGTTCGGCTTTGAAGTGATCCCCGCGCCCGTGTTCTGCGACAATAAGCTCTATGCATTCGACAGTACCAGACACAAGATCATCTACGTAAACGAGATAAAGCGAGACCTTGTGTTTGAAGATATGTTCAGATGTGTGGAACGGATTTGAGGAGGAGGGGGACGGTCGCTGTCGCGACATGAATTGTCCTGCGGACATGAATTGATGAGGGGGGGATGAGGTAAAAAACTTCATCTGCCTCGTATATGTTTTTAGTTATATGCTTTGTTTTCCCCATGCAAAAAGGAACCCGCGAGGGTTCCTTTTTGGGTTATCTTGTGGGAAGGGCGATATTGTTGGATAGTAATGTTATTACATCATGAGTCAAAGCTGTATCGTATATAGCTATGTGTGAGATGTATCCGGTATATTGCAATTGTTCCTCCGGATAAAACATTAATGCTTGTCTACCTATTGTGACTTTATCATTAGTTTGAGGGACTTCATCGGTTTTCATGGTACCTTCTAACATTCCGTTTATATATAGATATATATCGCTTCCACTTTTTACAAAACTTATGAAATACCACTCATTATCTTTGAGCGTTGTTTTGCTTTCAAGTTCAATATAACCTCCTGATTTTTGACTTATCCAACAATTAATTTTCCCATATTTTATCGAAAAAGCATAGGAACCAAAATGGTTAACCTCATACTTTGCAAAAAAATTGGAATATTTTTTGTTAACGTCAGTACTGCAAATTAAAGCAGTAAAAGTGTATTCTTCTCCCATGTTTATTTCGGTACCACACTCAATATAGTCTCCGTCTCCGTCGAAATAAGCCGCAGTATTATTAGGTGCTCCGTCTTTTGCAGTAATTGACGTGTTTCCAAAAATTTCAGAATGTAATCCATTGATCTCATCCAGATTGCTTGAAAAGTCCCATTTGTATTTTGGAGTATTATATAAGCTGATTTCAAATCCGTTATATAATTTTAAGAAGGTATTGTATTTTTCATCATCAGTTAATTTTTCATACGAATCTATATCAACTGAAGAAATTTTCAAAACTCCGGGACTTGAATCTTCTATTATATTTTTTCTCAAATTGTCATATTCTTCCTTGGTAATATCTATCCACTCGCCATTTGTATCTTTTTTTCTATAGGTATCTTCCAAAGTACGATAGCTCAGAAGATAATCATAGCTTACTATACCGTGTTCTAAATAAACAGCAACAGTATAGTATACTGAATTAGAGAAACCAAGATAAATCTCGTCATTTAGCACATATGCATAACTACCGTCTTCTCTTGTGGATAATATAGGACTGCTTAGATTATAATCAGTCGAAGATAAATCTTCAGTAGTCGGAATGTTTTCAACTGTCATTGTATCAACATTAATTCTGTAGTATTTGTTTATTGAATGTCTTTCCATTCCATCACAAGATGAGGTTAAAAGCTCAAGTATACCGTCAAAGTCCATGTCAATGAAGCTGTATGTTTTGCCACACCATGCGCTATAGGTGTTGTCCATCTCCCAAACTTCTCTGTTGTCGAGATAGATTTTTACCGCTTCTTCGGGAGTCAACTGACGAGTTCCCACATTCACCTTCACCACAAGCTCATCAAGGAAATAACCATACAGTGCGTTCTTAGTTGAGGAATTTATGAAATCGTTGAAACTATCGATCTCGCACACAGGCGCGATATTTATATGAATATATGCGGTAAAATTCTTCGGGGCGTTATATTTCTTCATAAACAACCAAGTACTGTCTATAAAATACAAATAATCGCAAGGAGTTCCGTCTTCGTTCTTGATGTCAACCTTGAGTTTCACCTTTGGTTTGTGAAGTATTGTGATCTTTCCCGATTTTTCTTCCAGCGTATTTAGGTCAAGATATTTTGTTTTTGTAAAATCCGACAGCTTCAGGAAACTACTGTCGCTCATGTCAACTTCGGGATCATCATCCTCGTAACTGTAGTAGATCCTGTCATAGCCCCATTTTTTCAGCGGCACCTCCGTGTTTTCGATTATGGTGAAATCATTATCAAACCAAAGGATCTTCCAATATCCGCCAAGGTCGTAATAAATTCCCACCTCGAGTCTTGCTCCGCAGTAAGCATCGCTGTCGCCGCCAAGCTTGCCCGATACGCTGATCGCGCCTGTAAGATGACCGTACACACCGATGTTTCCCGTGATGTTGATATGTGCTACTTTATCAAAGCCTACGGGATATGCCGTTACGCTGATCGCGATTCCGAGCTTTGCCTTTGCTTCACCCACAAAACTCAGGTCATAAGTAACGTCGGCATTCTCGTTAACTTTATAGGTCACATATCCGTCGTTCTTTCCACCTCGAGAACGTATTCCCACCGTTGAAGAGGAGTAAGCCGTTACTTTGAAATTAACGGATGCCTTGATGTCGAGCTCAAACACAGGCTGAATACCAAACTCAATATTAAACACACCTGCTACGTTTATGGGCAAAGACACAAGTGGCTTGTCTTTGTTGTCAAGCTTGCTCTTGCCGAAAATCTCCTCGGTGGTTTTCCTGAATTTATTTACCTCATCTGCCATGTCTGCGCCGTATAACTTGTTGATCATACGCGCTTCAAAATCCTTGCTCTGCCTTTCCTCGGGCTTGCAGGTCTCACACGTGTCGAATTTCAACGTATTGTCGGGGTATACCGTATATACGTTACAGTCCTTCATTGTAGTGACGTGCAAGCAGTTCATGCAGTGAAGCTTACCGCTTTCCGCGTTGTATACGTAAGCCGTTCCGTCGAGACCGGTTACAGCGCGGCAAGCCTTACATTCGCTGTTCTTCATGGCTTCCTTATCACCGCCGAACAGCTCCGCAAGCTCCGTTGCGTTGTAGCTTACGAGATTTGCGCTGTTTGTCTGCTCTGTAGCGATACGGCAGCTTGAGGTATGGATCTTTTGCGTCGTTTTATGTACGTAGAATTTTTCCTCGTACTTTGCACTATAGTTCATTTTGAATTCAACCTTGAATTCAAGGGAGGTCTTGGTTGTGTTTACAACGTACAGGTTTACTTTTTTCTCGTCTTCTGCTTCACCGCCGAAGGTGATGTTTGAGTCAATTTCGGCAGTACAGGTTACTGCAACTGAGCCTGCAAAGGCTTTGTTATCCTTTTCCGCCAAGTCGATCTTGTAAGTGACCGAGCCCTTCAGCCACAGATGACCGCCATTGCCGTTGGGCAGCTCGTTAAGCTGGGGCTCTTCCAGCTTGAACTCAAACTTGTCATCCTCCTTCTTCGAGGAAAGGGGGACGATCTCAAGCCCGTGGCTGTCGGCGTAGTCTCCTGCCGCAAGCTGTACTGTCGCCATATATTCCGCAAATCCGTCGGACATCACCACCGCCTCGGCAAACTCAAGCTCCAGCTCCTCGTCGGATGCAAGCAGTGTCAGTGGCTCGGCACTGTCCGCACCTCCCGAAAAGTATAGGTCGTACTCGGAGAATACGTCGGAAATTTCGGGGGCAGTCATCTCAAGCACCGTTTTCCCTTTTGCGTTGTGCGTCACTCCCGCAAGCTTTCCGAAAACAAGCTCCCTTGTGGGATCCTTCACGATCTCTTCCGTACTTGTGTAGTCCCCTGCGGCGATGATCTTGCCAACGTAGGCTCTGTCGAAATCCACCTTTCCCGAAAGGGTCACGTAATACCTCTCTGCCGCCTCGTCCCACTCAACAGCTTCGGGGGAGTAGCCGCTGTTCTTCTCTGCGAGCTTCTTCAGGAACACGATATCATCCTTGAAATCCACGTCGGCGCGGTCGGGGCCAACGATGCTGAATTCAAGTGTACGGGTGTTATAATCCTCAAAGCTTGCGTCCTCTGTCAGAGTTGCGGTGTAGACGCCGTATTCGTCGTAGCTTTTCTTCGGGTTTACGGTAAAGCTTCCGTCCTCTGCGGCGGTAACGTTATACGCTACGTTTCCATTGTCTCCCGAAATGGTGAGACTGCTTTTCAAGGTGTCAAGGCTTTCGCTGCGCACCGTAAAGGAAAAGTCGCGGGGTCTGTCGGGGAGGTACACCGAGTCTTCCATTTCCACGGGGAGAGTCTCGTCTGCGCCAAGGGTCACGGTGTCTCCGCAGAGGGTGCACACGTAAACGTCTCCGTCTGCGCTCTCTTCGCTTGTAAGTTCGTAGTTATGTCCCGTATGGGGGAGCACGGACTCACTTGACACACCGCAGCGGGCGCAGGTCTTCTTAGCCGCGCCGTCATCGGTGCAGCTGAGAGGAGTTACCGTCACTTCCTCTCCGAAGTCGTGTCCGAGAGCTGCCTTGGTGTTGCTGAGGTACACGTAGCCGCAGGTCTTGCAGGTGTTCAGCGTGTATCCGCGGGAGGTGCAGTCCTCTTTTACCGTTTCGGTGGTAAATGTGTGGTCTTTGCCGTTTTTGCACTCGCCGTGGACTTCAGAAGACGCGGTCTCTGAGGTCTTTGCTTCCTCAGTCTTACCGCCATCCTCCTTTTTTACGCAGGAGGTGAGCCCCACGGACATGAGCATACTGAGTGCCAAAATCAGGGATATTAGTTTTTTCACGATAGTAACTCCTTTGATGATGCTTGTTGCTGTCTACATTATACGACAATTATCACGGCTTTACAAGTTTTTTATTCATAAAACTCAGGATATGTTCCGCTTTCGGGCGGGAACTATTGACAAATCACCCGAGACATATTAAAATGATACTGTATAGCTTTGAGAAAGGTACGTTCACAATCATGAAAAAAGAAAGACTTGTGGGTCCCGACATACTGCGCACCCTTGCCATCGTGCTGGTGATGCTCACCCACCTTATCAATTATAACTCCGCGTATTTTCTTCACACGGACATTCGCTCGCCCACGTGGACGGTGACGGTGTTTATCCGCTTCACGGTCATACTTTGCGTTCCCATATTCCTTCTTCTCACGGGGTATTTCCTCAGCACCCGCAAGCCTGACCGCAAGCATTTTACCTCGATTATTTCCGTTATGGTGTCGTGGCTCGTTTTGTCGGTGATCTCAAACGTGGCGGAGTGGTATTTTTTCGCTCCCACGGCGATAAGTATTCCCCGTGCGATACTTAACATTTTCAGCTTCAGCTACGGCTACACCTGGTACGTTGAGATGTACCTGTGCCTCTTTCTTGTGATCCCGTACATAAACATCGCCCTTGACAATATGTCGCGCCGCACCCATCTTGCGCTGACACTAATTGTTGGCGCGCTGACCTTCCTGCCGTCATTCGGAAAGAGCTTTATCGTGACGGGAATATGGTTTAACGGCTTCCCCGAGCAGTTTGAGGGGATCTACTGCGTAGGCTACTACCTGATCGGCGCGTACATTGCGAGATACAAGCCGAAGCCGTCGCCCGTTCTTTGCGCCCTTGTGTTCTTTGGCACGGTGGGACTTGAAACGGCGCTCAGCTACTACTATTCACAGACGGAGTACGCATGGTGGCTGTTCGTTCAGTATTCGGCGGTGACTCACGCTGTCGCGGCAACGGCGCTGTTCCTTCTTCTTTACAGGGTGAAGAAGCTGCCCCGACCTATGGGCGCAGTGGTCAGGGAAATATCCGTCTGCTCCTTTGAAATGTACCTCATATCATACTTCACCGACAAGATATTTTACTATTGGTGGACTATGGCATTTGAACTTCCCGGGATCCGTTGGCTCACGTCCCACGCGCTGGTCATCACTTGGGCCTGCAACCTTGTATGCGCATACCTGCTTGCGAGAGTCTTCCGACTTATTCTCACCCCGATCGCAAACGGACTGAGAAGCCTCGCCATGGGGAAGACTCTTGCCGTGGGGAAGACTCTTGCCGTAGGGAAGACGGAAAACGCAAAGTAAACTACAGTATTTGCAGGATGGAGCAGTTATGAAAAGAATAAATAAAATCTCAAACGAAAACGGTGCTTTTTTCTGTGAAGGAGACTGCCTTGTGGGATTCAGTTCGTACAATTCGGACGTGGTGTCGTTCCTTCGGGGGATGACGGGGGAGGACAGACTTTCGTACTCAGGCTACAGGGAGAGTTTTGGCGCCTTTGCCGTGCCTGAGGGAATTCGCAAGGTGGGGCGATACTTTCTGAGCTTCAACGAGCCCGATCCGTACAGTCTTCAAAGCGGACTTTTCGTTGACTCCGAGGTAAAAGGGGAGCTGATGCTTCCCGACAGTCTCAGATACATTGGTATGCACTTTTTCATGGGGGCGGTGATCGGACGACTTACCCTCCCTCGCGAGCTTCGGGGAATTTCCTGCGGAGCGTTTCTCCGAAGCACTGTTGGAGAGCTTATTGTTCCCCGCGGTTTCGGAGAAAATATCCGCGGCGGCTACGACGAGCCTGACGAGGCGGGAGTAGTCGAGGTTGGAGGCAGACAGTTCAAGGAAAGCTATATTGAAAAGCTGTATTTGCCGGAGGAATTTAAGGGTAACGTGAAGCGCGCGCTCTTTCCCGAGGCGAATATCGGTGAGATAATCAGATACTAAAAAAATACGGCTCAATGTCAATAGTTGGGGTAAATAAAAATCAAACAAAATAAACGTTGAAAAAAGAAATAGGGAAAAAGGGGTATGAAGCGAAGCGAAATACCCCTTTTTCCCTATTTTAGCGCGCGATTTCAAGGGGTAGAAAAGAG
>JAFXKJ010000124.1 GCA_017531765.1 Clostridia bacterium | reverse complement strand
CTCTTTTCTACCCCTTGAAATCGCTCGCTAAAATAGGGAAAAAGGGGTATTTCGCTTCGCTTCATACCCCTTTTTCCCTATTTCTTTTTTCAACGTTTATTTTGTTTGATTTTTATTTACCCCAACTATTGACATTGAGCCAGTTTTCTTTTTTTATTATTTGTTTTCGTTAGTTTTATCACTGAGTATCCATGTATAGGTTACGGGATATATCTCATTTTTTGCAAAGCTTATTGCCATTCTTGCACGGACAAACCACAGTACGACCATACCAACGCTTACAACCACAAGCCATGAGTATACTGTTCCCGCAATATCAAAGTACCCTTCGGGAACATACGCACTGAAGTCACCTAAGATAATTGCAAGCTTGTTTATTGCAAGGTTAAGTCCCAGCGCGATGTACATGAACACGTTAAATTGCTTACGCAATTTGTTGCTTTTAACTTCGTTTTCCGAAATAATGATGAGCTTGCGCTCTTCAGTAAATGCGGCTTCTTCCGCAGCGGCGGAAATATGACCTTTGACAGTCTTAAAGAGGTAGTATGAAAGTATGGCAAAAGCCACGATCTCAAGGGCGAATATAAGAAGGTTAATGTCTGACATCAGCATAAACTTACAGCGTCTATCTTCAAAACCAAGGTGGAAGATATCCTCAAACTTTACGTTAAGGTTTACGTTATAAAAGCCCTTCTTAAGGATGGCAACCCAAACCGAAAGGCCGCCGACAATCCCCGTGGGGATAAGTGCAAAAAGCACCTTTTTGCTTTCCTTCGCCAAAATGATCACAGATACCGCAACAAACAGCGCAGTGATACTCTGAGGGATCACCGAAAGGCCGTCATTTGTGGGATTTGCAGTGAGAATTATGGCAAGTGACAAAAAGATAAATACCGTTCTCATTCGTCTTGAAGAAAAATATCTTGCATTTGTCTGCAGGAAACGGTCATGCTCTGCGGATATCTTTTCAATGAAGGGTTTATCATTCTTTACACCCTTCATAAATGAGATCAGTCTGCAAATATAGAATACCGAATATATGAGAGTGATCAAAGCACCCAAAATATATAACAGCGGTCTGAATGCGTTGTAGTTTACATACAGATCTTCCTTTATAAGCTGAGTGAATTCGGGAAGTGTGGCTGATGCTGTTCTGACTAAATAAAAGCCGATAAAAGTATTCTTTACTCTGTCGATCCTGTCTTTTTTTGCAGAGCTACCGCGTTTCTTTCCGGAAGTATATGTACTCAGAATGTATTCGGCATTATATTTATTTGCAAGGTTTTCAAACCCTGTAAAGAAATGATTTACTGCGAGAATGAAGAGTAAGCATTCAATTACTCCGAAAGTAAATGAAAGAAGCAGATACCACGTAATATCCTGGCTTGAAATAAGCGTAATGGAAAGGAGCTTCAAGAACTCAAGTCCACAAAGCTTTATGAACGTTCCGTAAGCATAGTTCATATCCTCGTTTACACGGGATAGCTTAGTCATTCCCAAAACCACGAGGAACAGACCGATAACGTCGGGGAAAACATCAATAACATTAAAATTTGGGTTAAAGAGAAATAGTAATCCAATAGTAATCAATTTCAGTCCCATAAAAGTACCCTTTCGTAATCACCGTTTTTTCTTTTTCTTTTTGGGGATCTTATGTCGGTTTGCATCTACGTAGTCTTTGGTATCCTTCATCATTTTATAGTTTTCTGCGTTAGCCTTCTTCTGCGACTCGATAAAGCTCTGTTGAAGTTTATTGATAAACTTAAAGCGGGTCTCCTTATACGTTGCGGTCTCAGCATAGCGTTCTTCGGTACCTTCGATATAAAGGCGGCAATATGCGCTGTGAATGAAAAGCAGATTCATTATTATCCAAACCATTCTGAAGAAATAAAGAATGTTATTGAAATACACCTTCAAAACACTGTCCATTACCGGCGAAAACAGCAATACAGCAATATATATGGAATAGTACACGCAAACTATAACAAGGTTTCGCCTTGCTTTTGATGCCAGCTTTTCATCCTCAGCACCTTTGGCCATATCCGCAATTGCAGTAAAGGAATACACATGGAACATGAGCACCGATGCGGCAAGCACGGCATCGATCAAGGAAGAGACAACAGTTCCAAGCTTCATCAGGGAGGTTATGGCGGCAACGAAGGTTACTCCCGTATAGATGAATGCAGACGGAAGCGACTGCTTAAACTTATCGTTGTAACGGGACAGCTTCATTAAGGCATACACCATAAGCGGAGCACCGACAACATCCATGAAGAAATACACATTAGACAAAGACGGGACAAAAGCTAAAAAGTATCCGATTAAAAGTAATCCGAATCCCATAACTGCCTCCGAAAATTAGTCTCCGTCTGCGGACGGCGTACCCATTCCGCAACACTTCTTATACTTTTTACCGCTGCCGCAAGGACAAGGATCGTTTCTTCCCACTTTAGCGGTCTTATTTACAACGGGCTTCTTTTGAACAGATTTGCCCTCACCGCCTGCAAATCCTGAGGAAACGGGCTTTGCAACCTCAACTCGCTTGAGGGTGGGCTTGGGAGTTGCTGAAAGGATCATTCTCACTGTATCGTCGCGGATGTTGAGCACCATTTCGTCAAAGAAATCAGCCGCGGCGATCCGGTATTCGGAAATGGGGTTTCTCTGTGCATACGCCTGAAGACCGATGGTTTCCATTACGGAATCCATAGCCTCAAGGTGATCCATCCATTTTCTGTCAACGTTGATAAGGAGAGAGATTCTCTCAAGCTCACGCATCTGTTCTTCACCGAAGACATTCTTTTCCTTATCTTCATAGATAGCCATAGCACGGGTGATAAGCGTATCCTTTACGGTTGCAATAGCATCTGCGGCATTATCGGGAAGCTCCTTGAAATCGTCCTCTGTGCAAAGAAGACCCTTATAACGGGAAACAAGTCCGTTAATATCCCAGTTTGCCCTTTCGGGATCGTGAAGGGCATTTTCCACAGCATCACCTACAGTACCCTCGATCATGGAAATGATCTTAGCTCTGAGATCACCGTTGTCAAGTACCTCTGAGCGCTGACTATATATGATCTGTCTCTGCTGATTCATTACGTCATCGTAAGCAAGGACGTTCTTACGTCTGTTAAAGTTCTGATCTTCAAGACGTTTCTGCGCGTTTTCGATCTGATTGGAGAGAATTCGCTGATCGATCGCCTCGTCCTCCTTAAGTCCAAGTCGGTCAACGATACCGATGATCTTGTCGGCACCGAAAAGGCGCATAAGATCGTCTTCAAAGGAAAGGAAGAAGCGTGATTCACCCGGGTCTCCCTGACGTCCGCTTCGTCCGCGGAGCTGATTATCGATTCTTCGTGACTCGTGACGCTCTGTACCGATTACAAAGAGACCGCCCGCCTCGCAAACCTTCTCTGCCTCAGGCTTGATCTTTTCCTGGAATCCTGAATAAAGCTCTCTGAAGTAGCGTCTTGCTTCCATTACCGTCTCATCAACAGACTCGGAGTAGCCTGTAGCAAGAGCAATGATCGCTTCGTCGTAGCCTTCCTTACGCATCTGTGACTTTGCAAGATACTCTGCATTACCGCCGAGGAGAATGTCCGTACCGCGTCCCGCCATATTTGTGGAGATTGTAACGGCACCCAGACGTCCTGCCTGAGCTACGATATCAGCTTCTTTATCGTGATACTTTGCGTTAAGAACCGTATGAGGGATTCCTGCCTTTTTAAGCTTTGCCGAAAGCATTTCGGATTTTTCAATGGAAACAGTACCGACAAGGACGGGCTGACCCTTCTCGTGACATTCCTTTATCTGACGAATGATCGCCATGTCCTTACCGTTCTTCGTCTTATAGACGGAGTCTGAATGGTCAAGTCGGATCATGGGCTTATTGGTCGGCACAACCACGACGTCAAGATTGTAGATCTCGCGGAATTCGTTTTCCTCGGAAAGTGCAGTACCTGTCATACCCGAAAGCTTACCGTACATTCTGAAGTAATTCTGGAAGGTGATAGTAGCGATGGTACGATTCTCCTTACGGATGATCACGCCTTCCTTAGCTTCGATAGCCTGATGGAGACCGTCGGAATAGCGTCTGCCGGGCATAAGACGACCCGTAAATGTGTCAACGATAAGGACCTCGTTGTTCTTTACAACGTAGTCAGTATCACGCTTCATAATACCGTGAGCCTTGATCGCCTGATAGATATGGTGAGAAATATTGGCGTTTGAGGGATCGGAAAGATTCTCGATACCGAAGAATTCCTCAGCCTTTTTTACACCTGAGCTGGTAAGAGTGGTGTTTCTCGCCTTTTCGTCAACGATATAGTCGGCATCCACACTGATAGTATCGTGGTCCTCTTTATTGTCTATCTCCTTTATCACGTGGAACTTGAGAGTTCTTGCAAATCTCTCAGCCATTTCGTAAAGGGGATCAACGTTACTTCCCTGACCTGAAATGATAAGAGGAGTTCTCGCCTCGTCGATAAGAATTGAGTCAACCTCGTCTACGATGGCGAAATTGTGACCTCTCTGAACACGGTCCTCTTTATAGGTGACCATGTTGTCTCTGAGGTAGTCAAAGCCGAATTCGTTATTTGTACCGTAAGTAATGTCGCAGTTATATGCGTGCTGTTTTTCTTCGCGGTTTTCATCGTGGACTACAAGACCTGTGGTAAGTCCGAGGAACTCATGTACTCTTCCCATTTCCTCACAGCCCAGTCTTGCAAGGTAGTCGTTAACGGTGATGATGTGAACACCCTTGCCCGTAAGAGCGTTAAGATAGGACGGAAGTACCGCAACAAGAGTTTTACCTTCACCTGTTTTCATTTCTGCGATTCTTCCCTGATGGAGAAGGATTCCGCAGAGCACCTGAACGTCGAATGGACGCTTACCGAGAACTCTGTCTGCCGCCTCTCTTGCCACAGCAAAGGCGTCGGGAAGAATATCATCGAGGGTCTCTCCGTCCGCAAGGCGCTTCTTGAATTCAGAGGTCATGGCTGAGAGCTCTGAATCGTTCATTTTTCCGTATTTATCTGCAAGAGAATTTATCTTCTCAAGGATCGGTGTGATCTTCTTGATCTGTCTGTCACTGTAGGTTCCGAAAACTTTACTGATTATGCCCATTTACTTTTACACAATCCCCAAACGTGGGGATACCTTTCATCTTTATACTGTCCCGTCGCTTAGACGGCGCAAATAGCCAAATTACACTTATAATCATATTATACTACATTATGCCGAGAAAATAAATATGGATTTGTAAATAAATTGAATTTGTGTGATAATTATCGGCAAAAAACTTGAACGTAACACCATTTTGCGATATAATATACTTGTTATGTACAATTGTAAGCCCCAGGCAGAACGGAGACCTTTATGAAAAACATTAACATAGTACTTCACGAGCCCGAGATCCCGCAAAACACGGGTAATATTGCACGAACCTGTGCCGCAACGGGTACAGCCCTTCACATAATAGGACCCATGGGATTTGCCATCGATGACAAAAAGCTGAAAAGGGCGGGACTTGACTATTGGTATGAGCTTGACATTACCTACTACGACGGACTTGATGATTTTTTCATCAGCAACCCAAATGCAAACTTTTACTGTTTTTCAACCAAAGCTCCCCGCTGTTACACAGAGGTAGATTACGCCTATCCCGTGTTTCTCTTCTTCGGAAAGGAAACAAAGGGACTTCCCGAGGATTTCCTCACTGCCAATTATGAAAGATGCGTACGCCTTCCCATGAGAGAAAGCATACGCAGTCTGAATCTTTCAAATGCCGCCGCTATCGGCGTTTACGAGGTTTTAAGGCAGCACGGCTTTGAAGGTCAAATGTCGGAAAGCGACTATCTTGATACTGTCAGATAAGGGGTGCCATAACATCCATTACTGATCTTGCCGCACGGCGCAGAATATTTGCTTTTACGTCATCGTACATTACACGTCGGCTTACCTCAAACAAATCATTGAAATCCGCCTTTATGTCTTCAAGCACGGGAGTCTTATACATCCATATGCCGCATTCAAAGTGGAGATACAGACTTCGGTAATCCAAGTTCACCGTGCCGACCGTGCCGTATTCGTCGTCGCTGAGGAAGGTTTTCGCATGGATGAAGCCGGGTGTGTATTCATAGATCTTTACTCCCGAATCAAGCAGCTTTTTGTAGTTTGATTTTGTTGCTTCGTATACCAGCTTCTTGTCGGGAATTCCCGGTACTATGATCCTGACATCAACTCCGCTTTTTGCCGCACTGCAAAGAGCCTCCTCAAGGCTGTAATCAAGTATCAGGTACGGGGTTGTGATATATACGTATTTAGTCGCTGATGCTATGATGTTGAGATAAATATTTTCCCCTACGGGATTGTCGTCAAGGGGGTTGTCCGTATAGGGCTGTACTATACCGTAACAGTTCGCTTTTACGTCAAACTCGGACGGAAAATACCTTTGGTATTCACTCAGGTCGCACTTGTTTTTCAGGTCAAGATTCTCCCACATTGAAAGGAACATCATGGTAAAGCTCCACACGCCCTTTCCCTGAAGAAGCACAGCATTATCCTTCCAGTGCCCGAAGGGACTCTTTACGTTGATATACTCGTCGGCAATATTTATACCTCCCGTAAAGCCCCAGATCCCGTCAATGACACATATCTTTCTGTGATTTCTGTTATTGAGTCTCGCCGACAAAACGGGAATAAATCTGTTAAACACGCGGCATTTTATACCTTCTTTTTCGAGATACCTGTTAAATCCCGTGTCGAGGTGATTGATACAGCCCATGTCATCATAAATGATCCTGACCTCCACCCCTTCCTTTGCCTTCTGCACGAGGATATCGTGAATCTTATCCCACATTTGCCCCTTATCGATTATAAAGTATTCAAGGAATATAAAGCTTTTGGCATCTTCAAGCTTTTCACAAAGTATATCAAAATATTCTTCTCCCGTGGGGATATATTGGGTGTAGGTCTCACTGAACGGAGGGCAGTAGGCAGTATTTGTAATATAGTCCGACTGTTTTTTTGCACTGCTGTCTGAAAACAACCTGTCCGAGTTTTCCGTATACTCCGGCAAAAGGAATTTCATGGTACTGTACATTCCCGCAAGCTTCTTCCTTTGATGCTGTGTAAGCTGGTTTCCCGAAAATATCAGATATACCGCTGCACCAAAGGTGGGAATTATCAGAATAAGTATGATCCATGCAATCTTATAACCAGGATTATCTCTCCGCGACACGATTCTGAAAACAAGGATCAAGGCTATAAATACAGAGACAAGATAATATTTTGAAAAATGTTCGTAGAAGAATATTTGGAATATTGCAATAAGTGAAAGCTGGGCGGCTATCAGAACACCGACAATTACAACTCTGCTCATTAAAAGTTTGAAAATTTTAGACATTGCGTTTCCCTCCCTTATCTTTCCTATCCTTTATGGTACATGACTATTAATGAATAATTCTATATAAATTTAATTAATTTCGGTAAATATTTCATTGTAACTAATACTATTTGGAGATCAATATGAAAAAATTACTTATTTTAGACGGAAACAGCATAATTAACAGAGCTTTTTACGGAGTTCGTAATCTTACGAATTCCAAGGGAATGCCCACAAATGCTCTTTTTGGCTTTACTAATATTGTAAAGCGTTACACTGATATGCTGAAACCCGATTTTTCTGTCTGTACCTTTGATATGCACCATCCCACGTTCAGACATAAAAAATACGAAGGTTATAAATGTAACAGAAAAGGAATGCCCGATGAGCTTGCAGTTCAGATGCCCTATGCCAAGAAGATAGTATCTTACCTCGGCTTTACTGTTCTTGAAACTCCGGGATATGAAGCTGACGACATTATCGGCACGGTCTGCGGCGCGGCAGACACACGCGGAGACATCGACTCTTATATCCTGACAGGTGACAGAGACTCTCTTCAGCTTATATCCCACAGAACACGGGTTATTCTCATGCGGAACAAAGAGGATGAGATTTTCGACAGAGAGCACTTCTTTGACGTGTACGGTGTTACCCCCGAACAGTTTGTTGACGTTAAGGCTCTTATGGGAGACAGCTCCGACTGCATTCCCGGTGTGCCTGGAATCGGTGAAAAAACGGCTCTTAAGCTGATCGCTCTGGCAGGTGGTCTTGACCTGCTTTATGCAGACAGCGAAAACGGGTATTTTTCATCTACCCCATCGGTAAGGCGTAAGCTTGACGAAGGCAAGGCGTCCGCTTATCTGTCACGTGAGCTTGCGGAGATCTGCCGCTGTGCCCCCATTGGTCAGTCAATAGAAGAATATGTTACCGGAACTTTAGATAAGTCCGGACTATACAAAACTTTTCTTGAGCTTGATTTCACAAATCTCATAAACAAATTCCGCCTGTCTGCGGCTGATCTTGAGAGTGGAGACGAAACTCAGAAGGAAAGCATTGAATATAAAGTAAAAAGTGTAACTGCCGCAGAGATGGCAGAGCTTTCTTTACAGGATACCGTTGCTGTATGGTTAAAGGATAGTATGCTGTGCGTTTTTGACGGAAGCATAAATTACGTTTGCCGAAACGCAGACAGAGCTTCCCTTTTGAACGTTTTTTCCAAAAGGATTATTTGCCACGATTATAAGCAGATCTGCAAAAAGCTCACGTCATATAGCATTCGCCCCGAATGTAACTTTGACACTATGCTTGCGAGGTATCTCACCGAACCCGGAAAAAGCGTTTATACTCTTAAATATACAGCGGAATCTCTCGGTGTAGATTTTGATGAAAACGAAGAAAACTATGCTCAAATCGTACACATCTGTTACGAGAAGCTTTTTGAAGAGTTGAAAGCGACAGGATCGCTCAGCTTACTTTCCGATATTGAAATACCCCTTGCAGCAGTTCTTGCCGACATTGAAAGCGTCGGCTTTAAGGTAGACCGTCAAGGAATAAAGAACTATGCCTGTGAGCTTCTGAAAATGGAAAACGAGCTGGCAAGCAGCATTTATATGCTTGCCGGACACGATTTCAATATTAACTCACCGAAACAACTTGGATGCGTTCTTTTTGAAGAACTGATGCTGCCAAGCGGAAAAAAGACAAAAACCGGCTATTCAACCGATGCAGAAACACTTAAAAAGCTGAGATTCCACCATCCGATCATTTCCGAAATTCTCTCCTACAGACAAGTTGCAAAGCTTCGCGGAACCTACGGAGATGCCCTTGCCGATATAGCTGATGAAAACGACAGGATCCATACAAGTCTGAATCAGTGCGGAACTGCAACGGGGCGTCTGTCCTCTAACGATCCTAATTTGCAGAACATTCCAATTCGAGGCGAGCTTGGACGTGAGATCCGCAAGTTCTTCACTGCATCAGATGATGAACACGTGCTTATCGACGCCGACTATTCACAGATCGAACTTAGACTTCTTGCTCACCTTTCAGGGGACAATAACATGATCTCATCCTTTAACTCCGGGGCTGATATTCATACAATGACAGCCGCTAAGGTTTTCAGAGTCTCTCCCGAAAACGTAACCAAAGATCTGCGTCTCCGCGCAAAGGCTGTAAATTTCGGAATTATTTACGGAATCGGTTCATTTTCACTGTCACAAGATATAGGATGCTCAAGAAAACAGGCTGATGCATATATCAACAGTTATTTCGAGACTTATCCCTTGGTTGACAAGTACCTTAAGGATACCGTCAGCGATGCGGAAAGAAACGGATATACCGTTACAATGTTCGGCAGAATGAGAATGATACCCGAGATCAAATCTTCAAACAAAAACGTTGCTGCTTTCGGAAAAAGAGTTGCTATGAACAGCCCGATTCAAGGGGCTGCCGCAGATATAATCAAGATAGCCATGATACGGGTCGCACGCTCACTTAAAGAAGCAGGAATTGATGCACGTCTTATTATGCAGGTACATGACGAGCTGATCGTTGAATCCCACACATCCTGCGCTGATACCGCCCGCGAAATATTAGTGAGAGAAATGGAAAATGCAGTTAAGCTAAAGGTTTCTCTTATAGCGGAAGCCGGAGTGGGCGCAACATGGTTTGATGCTCATTAAGTCAGAAAAAGGTTGTTACAGACACCTCAATTTGAAAGCCGTAACAACCTTTTTTTATATTTTCACATCAAAAAGCTTAGAACACTTAGGACACCTGACAGAATGTTTCCCTTTTTTGTTGGGTAGCTTTAAGATCGCTTTGCAATGCTTGCATTTTCTGAAACGTGAGGTTTTTGAGTAGCGGATCCTATCAAAAAAGAGCTTTACTTCTGTTTTTACCGGTTGCCAAACACGTAAAAACCTTCTGTTTTCAAGACTACGCTTATAATGATTCCGAGACAACACTCTCCAAAGATAATAAAATGCAATTAAAAGTGTTATTACCTGAATTACGAAGAAATGAAAAATTGCGTTAAATACACACAAAACAGCGTACAAAATGAGAAGAAAACAGCCAAAGCTGTCCGTACCGTATCTACCGGAAAAAAATCTAACAAGCCAATTCTTAAACTTAGTCAAACACTTACAACTCCTTCAGAATCATTACACGAGTATTATAATCTATTTTTATTAAACTAATAATAATTGAAACTGAATTTTTTTAATGTAAAATATGAACGAATATTAATATTTACAGTTTTTCGAGTATTTCATGAATTTTAAGGTCTGAATAAGTTTTGAGATAATCGAAATTCATAGTTTCCCCGTAAATTTTTTCAAGTTCAAAATGAGCTTCACCGGCAAAAGATAAATACTGATCCGTTTCGCAGGCAAAGAGCCCTGAGCATTTATCAGACAGTCTTAAAAATCCGCGAATGTCAGTCAGCGAGTCATGGTCAACAAATCTCATCATGTTAACGTTTTTATCATATACAGCGACATCTCCAACCGTTATTAAAATGTTTTCCTGAGGAATTATTATGTCGCAAACAAGCTCGGGACAGATCGGATCATAAGAAACCCACAGTTCTTTTTTTGATAGTATAAGCTCTTTAAGCAATTCAGACATATAAATATATGCCGAACTGTAAACATCCGAAACCTTGATTTTATTCAGTGTACTGTTACAGATACAGTCAAGCATTACCCTTCCTTTCATGCCAACAGACCGTGTAACACATCTATGTATTTTCCCGCTGTCATTTGATTTGCATATTATGGAAACTTGCCTTTTGATTTGTGATCTCATTTTTTCAAAATTTATTAAATTTCTGACAGAATTGATTCTTTCGTAAAGCAAATTCATTTCACATTTCAACTTAGAGTAAGCTTGAACGTAAGCTCTTGATTTTTTTCCTGACAAATCAATTATTTCATTCTTAGCATTTTCAAGTTTAGAATTATCCCAAAATTTTGTGTAGTCAATAATTTCCGAAACAGCCCCGGGGTACATCGGCTCATAACAATGGGGCGAGGTTCCGTCAACAACGGCTATTTTGGAATCAATAACTACCGCATCAAGAGATGTGTAGTCCGAGCTGCAAAGATATTCCTGTACATTATGACTACAACTTGCGGCTCTTTTCGACAACTCCTTCATAAAGGTACTTTTTCCCGTACCCGGTGCACCTTTGATTACGTAAACCTTTTGCAGTACACTTTCATCAAAAATTTCACCCAACAAACCGACAAAGCCTTTGCCGCTGTTCATTCCCACAAAACCGCAGACATTCTTTTCCGTTGGTACACATTCATATTTTGATATTAAATTCATATCTTCCTCCGAAACTTGAATTCTTTATCATGATATGAACTTTTTTTAACTTGTGTTAATGTATAACATGAAAATCACAAACAAAATATAGTAAGCAAAATGAGGAAATTTGGCTCAATGTCAATAGTTGGGGTAAATAAAAATCAAACAAAATAAACGTTGAAAAAAGAAATAGGGAAAAAGGGGTATGAAGCGAAGCGAAATACCCCTTTTTCCCTATTTTAGCGCGCGATTTCAAGGGGTAGAAAAGAG
>JAFXKJ010000123.1 GCA_017531765.1 Clostridia bacterium | reverse complement strand
GAAGATATTATGATCAAGCTTGACTCCAAGGCTGTGAGAAATAAGATCACTCTCAGCGGTACTTTCCTCTACACTGACAGATACAAGTTCGAGCTTCCCGGCAGAGTTGAGAAAGCTGTTGAGAACATCAAGCGCCACGAGATCGATGGTCTTATCTGTGTCGGCGGAGACGGTACTTTCCGCGGTGCTACTGACCTTGCTGAATACGGTATTCCCGTAATCGGTATCCCCGCTACGATCGATAACGATATCACCGGTACTGAAACTTCCATCGGTTACAGCACAGCTCTCCAGACTCTTCTTGAACTCATCGATAAGATCCGTGACACATGCGAATCACACGCACGTTGCAACGTATTTGAAGTAATGGGTAATGGTGCAGGCGGACTTGCTATCAACACTGCTATCGCAGGCGGTGCTGTTGATGCATGTATCCCCGAGCTTCCCTTTGATTCCGACGCTTGCTTTGAAAATATGATGAAGCTCCGTCGTGATGGTAAGCGTAACATGATCGTTGTTATTTCCGAGAGAAGAGATGATGGTGCATTCGGCGCCGGTCTTACTGCAAAATTCAAGAAAATGTCTACTGAACTTGCAAAGAAGGAAGGCAACCCTGATCTTGAACTTGACGCAAGATTCTGCTGCCCCGGTCACATCGCACGTGGCGGTTCACCCGTACTTGCAGACAGACTTCTCGCTACAAGAATGGGTTCACGTGCTGTTGAAGAACTTCTTGCAGGTAACAACAAGATCATTATCTGCGAAAAGAACGGTGAGATCTGCACAAGCGATATCTTCTTCGCTCAGACAGTTGATAAAATGTACAAGAACAAGCCCCTTAAGGAAGGCACTCTTGAGAGTTTCACAGCTGAAGAACTTGCAGAAATGGATGCAATCATTGCTAAGAAGAGAAAGTTCTTCGCAGACAGCTACAAGCTCCTTAAGGAAATGGCTCACTAATTTTCGTTTAGATGCTATAAGACTTAATATATTCAGAAATCCACCGTTTTGCGGTGGATTTCATCCTTTAACAACATAATACTGAATTACACATTTTTAAATTATTCCAACAATTTCTGAAGGAGAAAATCATGAGTTTGTTTTTGGAAAAAGCCAAGGAATATATAAAAGATAACAATTTAAACATTTACCGTATTACCGAGATTTGTAACGGAACTGAAGAAACCCTCAAACTCCAGTACGCCAATCCATGTCAGAACGTATATTCAGTTGCAAAAGTCTTTGCAACGACTGCCATTATGATTCTTTATGATCGCGGTATTATTTCACTTGATGAAAAGGTATGCCAAATTTTCAAAAATAAATTACCTTCTTCGATTGATGAAAAATGGTATGATGTAACAGTAGACCATCTCTTAACACATCGTGCGGGTTTTTCGGGAGGTCAGCTTGATATTGACTGCCTCGACTCCAGAGAATTCGGTAATAATAATTATCTGGAATTACTGCTTTCTACTCCGTTAATAAGCAGACCCGGTGAAAAACATACCTACAGTGATGCTGCGTTTTATATGGTTTCCAGAATAGTTGCAGAAAAAATCGGAATGACTATGGATGATTTTTTGTGGAAAGAGTTATTTATCCCATGCGGTTTCCGTGAAGTGGCATGGAGTAAATGTCCTCAAGGTCACGCTATGGGTGCAACAGGACTTTACGTTCGTACTGACGATTTGGCAAAGCTCGGTCAGATATATCTGAGCGGCGGAGTTTATAAGGGCAAACGTATACTATCCGAAAAAGCAGTTGAAACTGTATTAAAAAACGGTTACGAACTGACATGGCGCGGCACTTATTATGCAAAAGGCGGTATGAGAGGCTCCATGCTTCAAATAATCCCCGATAAAAACAGAGTCGTTGCCTGGACAGCCTGCGATGACTCTGATACGCATGATCTGTTAAATCTCGGTGTGCAAATCTGATTTTTTGAATTATTTTAAAAAAACTGAAACCTTTTCCTTTTTTTGACGAGATATATGTTGAAGGCGAAACAAAATGGAGGTTAACAATGGATGACAGAGTAATAGTTGAACTGTACTTTGAAAGAAACGAAGCAGCCATAAAAGAGACTGAAAAGAAATACTCCTCATATCTCACCAAGATCGCTTACAACATACTTATGAACGACGAAGACAGCAAAGAAAGCGTTAACGACACGTATCTTGCCGCATGGAACTCAATTCCGCCTCAAAGGCCTACGGTTTTAAAGACGTATCTTGCCAAGCTTACAAGAAGAATTTCAATTGATATTTTCAGGAAAAATAACCGCGACAAACGCAAAAGCAGTGAGTATGCAACTTCACTAAGCGAGCTTGAAGAAGTGATTTCGGGAAGCTCTTCCATTGATGATACGATTGAGGCGCGTATACTATCTGAGTCGATCGGTGATTTTCTCAAAAAGCTTCCCAAAACCGAAAGAGTTGTTTTTGTCGGCAGATACTACTACTGTGATTCTCTGAAAGATATTGCTTCTTACTGTCGTGTCAGTGAATCTAAAGTAAAAACATTATTGTTTCGTACTCGAACAAAACTTAAAAATTATCTCAAAAAGGAAGGTTTTAACGTATGAAAATGGATAAACTGCAAAAAGCCATCGAAAATCTCGACGATGACCTGCTTACGGAAACAGCCAAGGTCAGAACCGGTGAAAAGTCCATAAACAAGCTTTCTGTTTTCACCAAGTATGCTTCTGCGGCGGCTTGCTTTTGTATCTTAATTATCGGAAGCCTGATTGTTTTCGCCATAATGAACGATTCAAAAACTGCACCTAAGATAGAGGATATTCCCGAAGTCAACACACTTTATAAAACCGAAAGTGACCCAAACGAGGACGAAATACTCTCCGAAGCCGACGAAGAGCAAACGCCCGAACAGACGAATACAAGCTCTGAATTATATGCCGGTACACCCGATTCAAATGGTAATACAGTTGATAGTAAAACCGATGAAGAATCCGGAACCATCCCCAATACTGATGTTACCACAGAAACTGATAAAGATCCCATAACCGATCACCCAGCAAAAACTGAAGTTACCACAGGAACCGATGCAGATCCCATAACCGATCCACCCGAAAAAACTGAAGTTACCACTGAGAAAGATACCACACATGAACCAGATGATAAAACTCCCGATTCATCCGCTCTGCCAAATAACACCAACAACAAGACTGAAAACTTAAGTATAGCCTTTAAGCCATTAAAAGTTTCGCTTCGTGATGTGAACACCAACGACAAAAGTAATTACTACTCATTTACAACGGAACTGTTCTCAAAATCTCACAAAAACGGCGAAAACACTCTCATCTCCCCCTTATCGGTTTACCTTGCTCTTTCAATGCTGACAAACGGTGCAGAGGAAAACACCTTAGCACAGCTTGAGGAAATACTCGGTATGTCCTCAGACGAGTTGAATCTCTTTGTTAAATCATATATGTCTTCCCTCCCCAATACTACTTACAGTAAAATGAAAATTGCTAATTCGGTTTGGTTCAGAGATGCTGAAAGCTTTAAGGTAAATGATTCTTTTTTACAGACAAATGCAAATTACTTCAGTGCCGATATCTACAAGGCTCCATTTAATCAATCAACTGTGAATGATATTAACTCATGGGTCAAAGAAAAAACTGACGGTATGATAGATAAAATTGTTAATGAAATATCCGAGACAACTGTAATGTATCTTATCAACGCTCTTTCCTTCGAAGCAGAGTGGGAAAATCAGTACTTAGAATACGACGTCGGAGAAGGTGAATTCAAAACTGCAAACGGTGACGTTCAGACTGTAGAATTCATGTACGGAAGCGAATATTCATATCTGCAAGACTCTAACTCCAAAGGATTTATAAAATACTATAAGGGACGTGATTACGCCTTCGTTGCTCTTCTGCCCGCTGAGAACGTGAGCATTGACGATTACGTAAGAGAGCTTGACAGTGATAAGATCAACGGTCTCTTAAACAGTAAGAAAAATGATAAAACCTACACTTGCATTCCAAAGTTCAAGGTTGAATTCGATGCTGAGCTTAAAGATATACTTTCCGACATGGGAATAAGTGATGTGTTCTCGTCAAATGAAGCGAATCTTTCAGCTCTCGGTGAATCATCACTTGGAAATCTGTTTGTCAGCTCGGTTCTCCATAAAACGGTGATCGAGGTTAATGAGGTAGGCACCAAGGCAGGTGCAGTAACTTCAGTTCAGATCGAAGCAGAGTGTGCCCCTTCCTCTTCGGTTATTCTCGACAGACCTTTTGTATACATGATAATCGACTGTGAAAACAATTTGCCCCTCTTTATAGGTACATTAAATGATCCGGTACAGTAAAAATAACGATAAAATAGATATTTGGAGATTAGCGTGAAAGTAATGTTTATCTCTCCCGAATAAAGGCAAAACCAAAAAGCCCTGCAACAAGTCATTTTTTGCAATCGGATAAACAACTTTCAAAAATATCCCTCTTCGGATTAAAATACGAGGAAAAGACAGTGACTGGATCATCACACAATCTAACGGGTGTTAAAACAATTCTTAGCGTACGTGCTCGAAGGCAACACTTATTTGTGCTTGACAAGATGATTCCAACACTGATTGATATACTGTTTTCAG
This sequence comes from Clostridia bacterium, assembly GCA_017531765.1. Lineage (GTDB taxonomy): Bacteria > Bacillota > Clostridia > Oscillospirales > CAG-272 > RUG11130. The sequence goes on along the minus strand of JAFXKJ010000123.1, from coordinate 2,820 downwards.
CAAGAAGTACTTCTACGACTCCTCCAACCGTGCGTTGTAGTTTGTCTTTCCTCGCAAACAGTATACAACAAAAATATTAAATTTCGTCGCTATCCGTCAGCTTTCATCACTATTTGTGCTGACGCTTTAGCGGCAGAATGGAGATTTTTATGAAGAAATTAATATCATTATTACTCAGCCTTGTCCTCCTTCTCGGTACTTCTTCCCTGCTCTTCGGATGTGAAGAAAAAGAAACAGTTGACACCCATGTTCAAACATCACTGAAAAATACAGAAGAAAAAGAAGATACAGACAAAAATGAAGAAAGTAAAAACATTTCATCCGAAGAAAAAGAGAATTGCGAAGCAGAAAACAACTCAGGTGACGTGAATGCTTCTCATATATCGGTAAGAAATATCACTGAGTCAGATAAAGCTTATTACTATAACTTCAGCGCAGATCTTTTCCGTAAAAGTCAAAACGCAAGTAACACCTGTGTGTCACCGCTTTCCGTCTATATTGCTCTTGCGATGCTCACAAACGGTGCTGAGGGTAATTCTCTCGTACAGCTTGAAGAAGCTCTCGGCATGACCGGAGCAGAGCTGAACACTTTTATCCACTCCTATATGAATACCCTTGAAGACAGCGAAGCTGCAAAATTAAAGATTGCCAATTCTATTTGGTTTAGCGACAAAAACGATTTTCAGGTAAATGAAAGTTTCCTCAAAACTACTTCTGAGTATTTTAATTCAGATATTTTCTCAGCTTCCTTTGACGATACAACACTTTACGATATCAACAAGTGGGTGGAAGATAAGACAGACGGAATGATAAAGGATATCTTAAACGAGATCTCCCCTTATTCAGTGATGTTTCTTATCAATGCTCTGACTTTTGATGCAGAATGGGAAGATAAATATTTCGAAGGATCTACCACTGAAGACATCTTCAACATTTCAGACTGCGAGGGTGAAGTATGTGAGTTCTTAGAAGGTTCCGAAGGTCTTTACCTCGAAGATGAAAACACAACGGGGTTTGTAAAATACTACAAAGGCAGGAATTACGCATTCGTAGCACTCCTTCCAGATGAAAGCATCAGTATTAACGAGTACATCGATAGTTTAAGCGGCGAAAAGATTATGAATCTCTTAGCCACTATGCAAAACACCAATGTTAACACCAGGATGCCTAAGTTCAAAAAAGAATTTGAATGTGACCTTGCCGAAACGCTTAAAACAATGGGTATTACCGATGTTTTTGACACGGAACTTGCGGACCTTTCTTCACTCGGAACATCTCCCATGGGAAATATATTCGTAAGCCGTGCAATTCACAAAACCTTTATTGAAGTCGATGAAGGAGGAACAAAAGCGGGGGCTGCAACAATTCTTGACTTAGTGTGTGGATCTTCACCTCCGCAAAAAACAAAGTCTGTAAATCTCGACAGACCGTTCGTTTACATGATAATCGATTGTGAAAACAATATGCCTCTCTTTATCGGTAACGTAAGCAGTGTGAACTGAACGCATTGAATATGAAAAGGAAATTATATATGAAAAAACTTAAATCATGTTTACTTCTGTTTATATTGATTCTATCTCTCTTGGCTTGCTCAGATGAAAAAGACACAGATGTAAAAAACTCTTCAAACAGCGAAAGCGAGACCGCGGATTCGTCCGTTATTGATGAAAGAGTTACTGCAGAAGGAGTCGTTGTTGTAAATGACGGAAGCTATCTTATAATCGAAGACACTTCACTTATCCAAATGTACACAAGAGGTGACAAATCAATTTTTGACGGACTTACAACGGGAGACGTAATCAGAATAGAGCGTGATTACGCCGTCGCTGAATCATTTCCCGGACAAGTGTTTATCTACTCTCTTGAAAAGTTACGCGACGGTAACGTTTACGACATTCCCCGTGAAATTCTCGATAGCTTATCTGAGCTTGGATGGATCAAGGAAAGAGATTACAACGCCAATGAAGAGAACAACCGTGAAATACATGAAAGTGTTTCAACTGAAGAAGTGAGTTGTAATTATAAAAATCTTACAGCTTCCCTGCGCGTGACCGAAGGATGGTCGTATAAAATCAAAGAGGAAGGTTTATACGGACCCGGATTCTCCATTACTGTCATTCCTCAAAACGGCAATGGTGAGCTGATACTGAGCTACACAGACCCGCAGAACATCTTATATGACTTTACATTACCCGTGGGTACTACAAAGGAAGAGTATTCACTCGGCGATCTTCCCGCGCTTAAGATATACCTCCCTGAAAGCCGTTATTGGAGCTATATTACGTCAGGAGATGAAGGCAGTTTTATAATACTGAATAATCTTGAAGACAATACCTTCGAAAGTCTGCGTAATGATATTGAACTGATGATCGGATCTGTAAAAATCAACGATTTTGGTACTCCTATAGAATAAAAAACAAAACCGCATTGGTAAGCCCTAAAAAGGCTCAATGCGGTTTTATTTGGCTTAATGGCAATAACTTAGGCAAATAAGATAAATACTACTCAAAAAAGCCTTGGGGGAATTTCTCCAAGGCTTTTTTTGATTCAGTTTTAAGCGAAAAACTTACGCGAGCTCAGCGAAGTACTTGATTGTACGAACCATCTGGCTTGTGTAGGAGTTCTCATTGTCGTACCAAGAAACAACCTGTACCTGGTAGGTATCGTCGTCGATCTTAGCAACCATTGTCTGAGTTGCATCGAAGAGAGAACCGTAGGTGATACCGATAACGTCGGAAGAAACGATCTGATCTTCGTTATAACCGAAGGAAGCAGTTGCAGCAGCCTTCATAGCAGCGTTGATACCTTCCTTGGTTACAT
>JAFXKJ010000122.1 GCA_017531765.1 Clostridia bacterium | reverse complement strand
CTCTTTTCTACCCCTTGAAATCGCTCGCTAAAATAGGGAAAAAGGGGTATTTCGCTTCGCTTCATACCCCTTTTTCCCTATTTCTTTTTTCAACGTTTATTTTGTTTGATTTTTATTTACCCCAACTATTGACATTGAGCCCAAAAAAAGCTGCCGCAAGTCGAATTTTCTCCGACTTGCGGCAGCTCCTTTTTATTCGGAAAGCTGTCCGTTGGGATGTGACCGCAACTCACATAAGAAGCATTGATTATTTATACTTAAATCTGATGGTTACGGTAAAGATATTCTTATCATACGAATATGAATAAGTGTTAGGCACAATTTGCTTGTCTATCTTAGAAACGGACTTTAAGGTTTCAAGGCAATCCTGACCGACAGCGCAGAACTGGTTCAGAGCTCGGTCGAAGAGAGCCTTGTTTTTACATTTGAAAGTAAAAGACTTGCTCTTATTCTTTGCCGCAGTTTGCGCTATTTCCTTGATCTTGCCTACGTCGTAGCTCTCAAGCACGTAACCGTTGTGGTAATAATAGTTACCGCGGGTAGCGATGCAAGGAGGCATATCGGCGGGCGAAAGATCAATATCTCTCGTTCTCTGAAGCTCTTCCGTGGTGATACAGAAATAATTGAATCCGAGATCATTGGATTTTACGCTCTGTACCGTGTTGGAGCTGTCATCCCAGGTAGTATCAAGATAGTAGTAATCGCCGTCGATCTTCAGAATGTTCCATGCGTGAGCTTCGCTTCGCTCTCCGTTTTCCTTGCGTACGTGACCACAGACCTCGGCACACTCAATACCGCACTTTTGGAGCAGGTACTGCATTGCCCGCGCATAGCCCTCGCAAACAGCCTTTCCTTCAAGGAATACGCCGCAGACGGTTCTGAGATAATCTATCTTCTCCCTTGCAGGTCCGCCTTCGCTCATCTGCTTATTAAGTGCTATGGTATCATAGTCAACTGTCGAAATGACCTTGACGTGAAGTCTCAGAGCAACATCATATGCGCTCATTGTATCATCGATACCTTCAAGGTACCTTGGAACTACCTCATCGATGCGTCTCTGAAGAACTGCTGCCTCCTCGGCAGTCGCTCCGTAGGTAGGCATAACAAATGAACCACTCATTGAAAATGTATTGTACCAGAACAGCTCGGGATGGTCGTAGGACAGCGCATCGCTTACCTTGACCATATCTTCAAAGGTACAGCCAATGATCTCAACACGCTCCGCATGACTGCGAACCGCACCTAAAAGCGCGTCGTATGCAAGCTGCATCGTTCCCGTAAGTCTGGGATAGTAGAAGTAGGTCAGCTCTCCGTCGGTAATTCTGTCGGAGGTCTCAAGATTCTGAGGCAGACCGTAATCTTCCGGTCCAAGCTCTTCCCTATCGGATCTATCGGTGTCGTCAAGCTCTGAAATACCCGCCATATCAAGGAGATAAAGGAAGGGATTGTTGTTGAACTTCGGTTTTTCAAGAAGCTCGCGAACAAGCTTTCTGTAACCCTCTCCCGATTCGTTTCGGCTTGTCTCGTAGTATGTGGTTCTTGTGTTTGCAAGGTGACTCTGACCGAGGAATCTCAGGTACTGAACACCGACAAGTGCAATGTGTCCCTCACAGAGATCGTCCGCAAGCTCGGGCAAACGCTTGATCTGCCATGTGTGAGTCAGCTCTCTTACGAGAAGCTCGGAAAGGCTGACTGACGGGAGATCATACTCAACGTGTACTCTGCGCTTATCATCCACGTAGGAATTAAGAGGAACGTCTGTACCGCGTCTGAGAAGCTCGCGATTCTGTCTGAGAGTATTTGCGATCTTAACCGTGGACTCAAAGCAGAACTCAAAGTCGTCTCCAAGCTGTATACCGTACGTACTCTCAAGGAATATCTTAGCGCGGTCAAGGTGATTTTTGAGGATCGCCTTATTGTTGCCCACAAGATTTTCGGCACACGTCTTACACATTTTGCGACCGTCATCAAGCTCAATGACGTCGTCTCCCTTAGCGTACTTCTTGCCGCAGAAGTCGCAAACTGCGTACTCTGTAACCGTGCCGATGTCAACAAATCTGATGTCGTGCTTATCGTCGCCGAGGATCTTTGAAAGCTTCGCAAGAGAATCAAAGTCGAAGCACTCAGGCTCATGGTCAAGACCGTAGTAGAGATAATCGCTCTTAAGGTCCGTGCTCTGATACCATCTGAGATAGTTGAAGATGGGGTTAAAGAGTGTGGCAAGCACGTCGTCACCTGCGGACATAAGCACTGATACCACGCCGAGATCCCTTGCGCAGTCTTCGATGATCAAAAGGTTAAAGTCGGTTTTCGACACAAGCTCACTCTCGCCCGTGAATCTGACCCGAGGCTGCTTGCACATGACCTCCCTCGCTTCTCCGTCGGGCATCTCACCGTGAAGCACGGGACAAACGCTGACTGAATCTGCCACAGACGGGAACATGGTATGTATAAGCTCATTGAGCATTACCGCAGAAAGAGACATGATACGGTCAACATTCTCACCAAACTCTCCGCAAATGCGAACTGACATCATAAGCGCGCCCTTCTCGTCTGCCACGAGATTTGTGGAACGAATGATGGACTCGGAGGAATAAGCGGGAGACTCCAGACTTCCGTAACGGCGGTAGGTCTGCTTTGCAAGGGAGTCGTTGCCGGGATCGTTTATTCTGTGATACTCGTTATCCCCGCTGTTGACGGCAAGAGTATGAGGATCGATCTCATAATATCCGTCTGTCACGACCTCCATCGGCGCTCTGAATACGGACACGTAGACGTCGTTTACGCTGATATTATCTTCACTGCGCTTCATGACCACGTGCTTTGTGGGGAACACAGACTCTATCTGCTCAGGCTTCAGCTCAACATGATACTCACGTGACTGAACGTAACGGTAAGCCTCGTCGTTCTTTCCGCCAACGGCGAATCTCGTGTAGATCCTGCCTGCGGCGGTATCGATCTTCTGAATATAATAGATGTTTCCGTTATGGATAAGGTTCTGACCGACGATGAAATTCTGAGTCATGCGGCTTTGAGGAAGAGGAAGGGTAATTTCACTGTCTCCCGTTACCATAACGATCATGTCTCTGCCGTTGATCATATCAAAGAGCTGACCCTGACGGCGAAGCACGATCCGCACCTCGGAATTATATTTACCTGCGGTGTCAAAGAACTGTGATGAAGTATATTCGAAATACTTGAATAAGTCGATTCTGTCCTCCTGAGGGACACCGAATACCTGCAGCACTCCGCGGAGAACCGCGTTTACGTCATTTTTCGCAACGTACTCGTCAAACTGAGGAACGGATGACGCAAGGCGCATAAGCTCAGTCTTGGAAATTCCGCCTGCATTTGCCTTTACGATGATCTTCTGGGCAATATCCTTTTTGGTTCCTTCCTCAACGGGGATCCTTTCAAGCTGACTTGTTCTCCACATGGAATTCACGTCGCTCATGAAGTAGTCTCGCATCATATAAGGCTTTGAGAACACAATGATCAGCGCCGGCTTGTCGGATACCATGGAGGTATATCTTCTCAGCGTTGCGGGAAGATTGTTTCCCGAATCCATAGCGATGACAACGGAATAATCGTCGGGATTATAGAACTTCTTATTGATCCTGATATTGTTTCCGTCTGCCTTTACTGAAATCTGACCCATATTGGCGCTGATGGTCTCCGCAAGGTTTCCGTAAGGGATCACGTCATCGGCAAACACCGTAACGGTGCCTGCTCCCTTGGCAAGGCACAGCACCGCCATGTTCATAATGGCGCCTACCTCCTCTTCAGAGGTGAAGAACTGCGGATAGGACCTTCTGCCGTACTCGTCCACCTTGCCCTCGTAATTATAGCAACGTACGATCGTCGAGGGGTTATAGGTCATGGCATCCGCGGAATCAAATTCAACGGCAAGGAGATTTTTGAGCACCTTGTCAAGTCCGGGAGTACGGGTATCGTCAAAGCAGATATAGCGTATCTGACGGGACATATATCTGACTCTGAACATATCACTGACCTTACCGTTCTTGGAAGCCAGTGCATTCTGCTTAGTCAGATGCTTCAGTCTCGTATTAAGCACCGCAAGCTGTCTTGTATAGGTATTGACCGTGTTCAGGGAATCAACGAAAACAACCGCATCTATAAGGGAGATAAACTTACTGTGCTCGGATTCAAATCTGTTTGAGCAGAGGTACGCAAGGGATGTGACGAGAATACTGTTTTCATCAACAGAGGCTTCCTCCACCACGTTATGCTCGCCGCTTACCTTGACCGCACGCCAGATGGGATAATCGAGATCCACAGCATCGTCGCGGAAGCCCTTGCAGTAAAGGCTTGATATTTCGGAAAATGCGCGGTTTATGTAATCGTACACCGAATCGATCTGAGAATCGTTGTTACAAACGAACACAACGTTATCTCCTCTTGCCACTACGGCAGAGAAGTAACGGAGGAAGTACATGGAAAACTCAGAGAAGAAGTTTCCGTTGATAAGTAATCCGGAATTTCCCTCAACCAGCTTATCGAGACAGTCAAGATAAGCTTCTCTTCTGATCTGAGGATTACGCTTATCGTTTTCTATAGCCTTTGCGATAAACTCTGTTATTGGATTATGATCGGTTGACGAAAGCTCTTCTTCAACTGCTTCGGAGAGAGCCACGTCACAGGAATAATAGTCCTTGAACTGACGTTTAACTTCTTCATCAATAGCTTCAAGGTCTACCTTAACCTTATCTTTTCTGTCAAATCCGTCATAAAGCAGTTCGGGACATTCGTCCTCAAGGCGTTTTATACCCTCAATGAAGAAATACGCCTGCCAAAGTGTAATAAGAGTGATTGTGGGATAGATATATCCGGCCTTAAAGATATTACGAATAATTTCGTAAGGTAACCATGCCGCACCGAACAATGCGGTAATAAGATACAGCACGAAAATCACTGCATAAGCTGCAGAAAGGAGGATATTCAGATATTTTAATATTCTTGCAACGAAAAACCATGTTTCGTTGTGGAAAAACTTGATAAATTTACGTTCAAACTTCTGGAAGAACGTAAATTCTCCCTTTTCGTTTGTTTTGGTAATATCTTTCTTGCCATATCCGATACGGACGAATCTTCCGATAAACCAGAAAAGAAAACCGATACCGAAGTTGATGAAAATAGTTACGAAAAGAGTCGTACAGTATTCGACCTTCGTACTGAATGCAAACTTACCTGCAAGCCATACAATAAAGCTGAGCTTCTCAAGCCATCCGAAAAATGAAACTATCAGATTAAGTACAATTGTAATAACGAAGGTATATACCAGAGCATATACCAGCATTCTCGTACGTCTGAAGCTGATCTTCTTCTCTTTCTCGCGGGTAAAGCTGAAATACTCCATCAAAAACGGAGACGCCATCAGAAGGATCATAGCAAGAATGATAAATGATTTTACGATGAACATTATTAGTGTCATATCTTACTATACCTCCTTTAGCGTTTATTGATATAAAGTGTGCTTTCAATCACGGAATAGAAAGCTTT
>JAFXKJ010000121.1 GCA_017531765.1 Clostridia bacterium | reverse complement strand
GATATGATTGTACTGCTTGCAACTTTAATTCTGCGCTGTATTTCTTGTTCTTGCGCGTTCTTCTTGGCATAAAATAACCCCCTTATAGTAGTCTTGAAAACTTTTGTTTTTTCAAGTGTCTACTTTAAGGGGATTATATCAGAGAAATAGGTGACTTCTTTTTTTGTGGTTGGTATGTAAATTACTTCGCCTTATTTGTTACAGCCTTGATAGCAAAGAGTGTACCGATCATAAGAGCGATAGCGATGGGAAGTACGATGTACCAAGAATTTACGAAACCGGCAATGATGAAGGAAACGAAAGATACAGCCGCTACTGTTACAACGTAAGGAATCTGAGTTGATACGTGGTTAACGTGGTCACATTCAGCACCTGCAGAGGACATGATGGTTGTATCGGAAATGGGTGAGCAGTGGTCGCCGCATACAGCACCTGCAAGGCAAGCGGACATACCGATGTAGAGAAGCTCGCTGGAAGAGGGGAAGATGCTCACAACAATGGGAATGAGAATACCGAATGTACCCCAAGATGTACCGGTAGAGAATGCAAGGAAGCAAGCAACTACGAAGATGATTGCAGGGAGGAAATTGCTGAGACCGGGAGCCGCATTTGTCATGAGATTCTCAACAAATGTATCTGCGCCGAGGAGACCTGTAACTTCTTTAAGAGATGTAGCCATTGTGAGGATGGTGATGGCGGGAACCATTGCCTTGAAGCCTTCGGGGAGACTAGCCATTGCACCCTTGAAGGTAATAACACGACGGCAGATGAGATAAATAATAGTAACAAAGATCGCGATAATTGCTCCCCAGGGAAGACCGACTGTAGCGTCAGTTTTGCCAAATGCTTTAATAAAGGAAGCACCGTCGAGAATACCGCCGTTGTAAACGAGTGCAAATACGCAAATGCCGATAAGAACGATTACGGGAATTACAAGATCCCAAACCTTACCGCGTGCATTCTGTTCAGACTGGTTTTCTTGAGGCTTGATTTCGCCGCTTGTGAAGAGGTCGCCGTTTTCAAGAGCATTAAGCTCGTGACGTTTCATGGGACCGAAATCGAACTTCATAAGAACGATGGCAACAATGAAAACGAGGGTGAGGAGTGAGTAGAAGTTGTAGGGAATTGCTCTGATGAATAGCTGGAAGCCTGAATAATCGGTGCCTTCTGAATACTCGGTTACTGCAGCAGCCCAGGAAGAGATGGGAGCGATCATGCAGATAGGAGCAGCGGTTGCATCAATAAGGTAAGCGAGTTTTGCACGGGATACTCTGTGAGAATCGGTCACGGGCTTCATAACGCTGCCGACTGTAAGACAGTTAAAGTAGTCGTCGATGAAAATGAGGACACCGAGAACGAAAGTCGCAAGCATTGCACCTGTACGGGATTTAATGTTCTTCTGAGCCCAACGTCCGAATGCAGCAGAAGCTCCGGTTTTGTTAATGAGGGCAACGAGCCATCCGAGAAGCACAAGGAATATAAAGATTCCCGCACATCCCTGAAGGGAAGCAATAAAACCGTTGTTGATTATTGTATCAACAGTGTCAAGGGGCTTGAAGTTTGTGTGCATAAGCGCACCTGCAAGGATACCGATAAAGAGGGAAGAGTATACCTCTTTTGTGATAAGTGCAAGGGCGATTGCAATTACCGGAGGAAGAAGTGACCATGCGGTATCAGCCAATTTACTTGTTTGGGGAGTACAACCGCATTCAACTGCTGTGTCACATTCCTTACAAGAAATAACGGGCTCTCCGCAGTGTTCACAGGTTGTGAAGAGTGTTCCGCATTCTTCACATTTGGGAAGATCTTCATCAACGGCTTCTTCAGTGTTTACAGCAGGTTCATTTTCTTCTCCTGTAGAATCTGCAAATACAGTGAACGAAACCGAGGCGATCACAGTTAGCATTGCAAGCATCATAATGAGATATCTGCAAAGCTTGTTTGAGGCAGAGAATTTCATAATCTACCAAGCCTTTCCGTTATCGACCGATGGAATTATATCGAAAAAAACACGATATTCGGTGATTAAATAAGTTTGCATAATTATATCACATAATGTAATATTTTGCAAGTAAAATGAACAAATATCATGATGATTTTTTCTTGTCGCTTGGGCAGCTGATCTTAACTTTTGATCAACTTCGGTAACCGTATCGGAGAATGGCACATACACTGATCGTGAGGACTGCTCCTCAGTGAATTACGAAAGGAAAAGAATCAAAATTGGAATATCATAACTACAACAAAACACCGATCGATAGGATCGATGAAATATTGATGAAGGAACTGTCAGAGCTCGACAACGTTAACTCATGCGGTAAAAAGAATTGCAGAGCTTATGAAAACGATTCGGTTGAATCTCAAAAGCCGAGCTGTAAAAACCAAAGAAGTGATAAATGCGATAAAAACGTAAATGATCATTCGGCGGAGAGCTTTTGCGACAGTTATAAAACTAACTGCAAATGTAAAGGACACAGCACGGTAACTCCTCTTTCGGGTGTTCCTTTGGCCATGGTTTATTCGCCTTACCAAAGCTTCGATGAGCTTTACGAAATGGAAGAGGGCTTCAAAAGAGGAACGATTTTCAAGCTTTTAGACTTTCCGTTCTATATGGAATCATGCAGAGGACTTCGAAATACTTCCTGCGACTGCGGTTGCGATAGGTATGTTGGAGGTAAAAGATGACAGAACAGAAAATATTATTCAGACAGATTCAGCTTTATAAATTTGCCGTCCACGAAACGATCTTGTATCTTGACGGACACCCTTGCGATAAAAAGGCTCTTGAGTTCTATAAGAAATATAACTGCAAGTTAAGTGAAATGAAAAAGGCGTACGAGGATAAGTACGGACCGCTGACATCATTCGGTAATTTGCAGGGTACCTGGAAATGGGTTGAATGCCCTTGGCCGTGGGAAATCGATTCGCTTTAAGGAGGCAAAAATATGTGGATATATGAAAGACAACTGCAGTACCCGGTTAAAATCAAAACACCAAATCCTTTGTACGCTAAAATTGTAGCCGCACAGTTAGGCGGTCCCCACGGCGAGCTCGGTGCCGCGATGAGGTATCTGAATCAAAGGTATTCTACAAAAAACCGAAAAGTGGTCGGAATTCTGACCGACGTTGGCACGGAAGAACTTGGCCATATGGAAATGATCAGTGCTTTGATGCACCAGTTAACAAGATCCATGACACGTGAGGAAATCATCAAAGCAGGATTTGAAGGGTACTTCATTAACCATACAGCAGGAGTTTATCCTGCAGACACTACAGGAGTTCCGTTTGATACGAAGTATATTGCATCGAACGGAGACGCACTTGCAGATATTCACGAAGATCTTGCAGCAGAGCAAAAGGCAAGACTTGCGTATGATAATATTCTGCGCCTGATCGATGATCCTGATGTTTGCGATGTGATCAAGTTCCTGCGTGAAAGGGAACTCGTTCATTATCAGCGTTTCGGTGAAGCGTTACGACTCACTCAGGACGACCTTGATGCACAAAACTTCTACGGCTGGAACCCTGATTTTGACAGGGGGTTCGGAAAAGGGAAGAGTTGTAAGTAAAAATTAAATATTTAATCTCCAATTGCTGATCTTACTCGTTACCCTGACGGTAGTGAAGTAAGCTCATGGGCGTACAATGCTATGGCATGGGCAAACGGTGTTGGACTTATAACAGGTGCTACTAAAAACGGCAAAATTGCTCTTGATCCTAAGGGTGAAGCATCCAGAGCTCAGGTTGCAACCATCCTCATGAGATTCTGCCAGAGTGTGGAAGAGTAACTGAATAACTCAAAAAAACGAGGCTGAAATCTGTCTCGTTTTTTGAGTTGTTTTTAATCGTAATACTGTGCCTGAGCGTGCCACAGCTCGCGATATTTGCCGGTCTCGTCAGCGAGCAGTTCGTCGTGTGAGCCTGTCTGCACTACCGAGCCGCTGTCAAACACGACGATCCTGTCACAAAAGCGGCAGCTTGAAAGGCGGTGGCTGATGTAGATGGCGGTATGACCCACGGCGGCTTTATTGAATGAAGCATAAACCTCTGCCTCGGCAAGAGGATCAAGTGCGGCGGTAGGCTCATCAAGGACTATAAACGGTGCGCCCTTGTAAAGTGCACGGGCTAATGCGATCTTTTGCTTTTCACCGCCTGAGAAGTCCACACCGTTGTTTTCATAGCTTCTGCCTATCGGTGTTTCAAGTCCCCTCTCTAACGTTGACAGCTTTTCCGAAAGTCCAACTCGATTTACGCAGTCAAGTACTTTTTCACGGTCGTAATTTTCTGACACGGCAATGTTTTCACCGAGAGGAAAGCCGTATACCGTGTAATCCTGAAAGACAACCGCAAACAGCGCAAGGTATTCGTCATAACGGTAACGGGTTATGTCTATTCCGTTCAGGAGTATTTTCCCCTCCGTTGGATCATAAAGACGGCACATCAGCTTAATAAAGGTGGTTTTTCCCGAGCCGTTCATTCCGACTACTGCTAATTTCTCACCGATTTTGAACTTCATGTTCACGTGTCTCAGCACCCATATGTCTGTGCTTGGGTATTTGAAGCTTACGTCTCTGAACTCGATCTCGTAGTCAATATCGTCACGCTTTTCAACTGCAAGCGTACCCTTGTACATATTGTTTGGAAGGTCGATATACTCGAAAACCGCTTCTAAGTAGTCGTTGTTATTCAATAGCTGTATTGTAAACTCAGTGAATATATTAACGTTCCCAAGTGCCCTGAATATTGATCCGTAGAACAGTACGAAATCACCGATTCCGATATTGCCTGTATATACCTTTACAGCGGCGTATAGGAAAACAAGGACTTCCCCTAAAAACTGTTTTAGATGTAATAGTATTGTCCCTTTGGCAGTTAACTGAAAGTGCTTTTTTATCCATATAGGTTTCAAGCTGAACTTTGCTTCTTCAGCTAAAATGGTTTTATTAAGTCCGAAGATAAAAGTGTCGGCTCCGTAAAGTCCTTCATACGCATCATTCTTTTGGGACAATTCCGCCCTATCATCTATTATAGTCTTCATTTTTTTATGTAACTTCTTTAGCACGACAGTATCGAAATATATCAAAAGAATGTAAATAGCGATTACTGCAATACCTGCTATAGGGGATGCTAACATATCGAGAATTCCGCCGGTGAGCTTCCATTCTCCTCTGAAAACAAGGGGCATTGCAAAAGAAGAGCCTACAAATAACTGAAGTATCGTTCTGAATATGTCAATAATTTTGTTTGCTACAAAGTTTAAGCCGTTGCCTGTTACATTTGCATAGTTGTCGATCTTGGATTTCATCAAGACCACGTCGGGGTTTTCAAGATGTTCAAACTGAAAACCTATCTGCTGTTCCATATAATATGAGTTCAACAGATTATTATAATGTGCTGAATGCACCTCGCACCTTGCGCTGACAAATCGGTTCAGAAGAGACGTTATAAAGCATCCGATTACCGTTATGAGGGCGTACAATGTGAGTTTTCTGCTGTTACATTCACCCGACAATTCATTTAGCATAACGGACGTCATGTATAATGAATAGTATGGTATGATTATATCCGTAACAGCTTGAGCCAGCTTCCAGTTGAAGTATGGCGGGCAAATCTTATATACTATTTTGACTGCTCTTTTGATCATTGAAATATCTTCTTTTAACGTGCGCTTTTTATTCTTCATCTGAAGCATCCTCCTTCCTGTAATATTTACTTTGAACCTCAAAAAGCTCGCTGTATTTCCCGCCTGCCCGTATCAGCTCATCGTGTGTTCCCACCTCAGCAAGACAAGTACCGTCAAGAAAGAATATACGGTCACAAAATCTCGTTGAAGCAAGTCTGTGAGATATGAATACAGATGTAGAACTTGAAGATATCTCGTTATACGTTCGGTACATTTTGTCCTCCGCAATGGGATCAAGCGCCGCTGTAGGCTCGTCTAAGATAATAAACGGAGCATTTTTGTAAATAAGGCGCGCCATGAGGAGTTTTTGTGTCTCGCCGCCCGAAAGTGTAATGGCATCACGGTTGACCTCGCGGTTAAGGGGAGTGTCAATACCCATAGGGAGTGAGTTTATCTTTTCTTCAAGTCCCGCTGTGCGTAGTGCCGATATTATCCTCTCTCTGTCAAAGCTGCCGTCAACACCGACGGATGCTATATTATGAGCTATTGACAACGGTAGAAGATGATATTCCTGCGGTACAAGAGCAAATGCATTTCTCAGTTCTTCGTAATTATATTCCTTAATGCTTTTGCTGTTTATCAGTACGTCTCCCGAGGTAGGCGGCAAGAGTCCGCACATTATCATAGTAACGGTCGTTTTACCCGCGCCGTTAAGTCCTACAAAGGCAATCTTTTCTCCTGCTTCGATCTTGAAGCTCACGTTTTCAATTACGTTTACGTCACCAAGGGGATAACGGTACGTAACGTTTTTGAATTCGACAGAAAATGCTGAGGTGGGAACGGGGACACCCTCTCCGTGATTCATTTCATTGGGAAGCTCCAGAAATTCTCTGAAATCCGAAACACCGAGTGCACCGTTAAATATCCCCTTGAACGTACCGACTATCCCTTCCATAAAGCCTGACATGGAATTTATGGCAGAAAAATAAAGAGTAAACGATGCGGCATCAATCTCACCTCGGAGTGCCTTTGAAATAAGAAAAGCGTAAGCAGTACCGTCTCTTATAAGTATTACAAGCATTCCAACCATTGACACCAGTGTTTGTCTGTCCACTATCTTTCGCTTTTCCGCATTATATTCCTTCAAATGGCGCTTCAACAGTCTGTCAAGATACCATTTCATTGAATAAAGCCTTATATCCTTGGCGTAGGAAAAATCGCGTGACATATCACCGGTTATATAATCGATCCTCTTGTTTATGGCGTGTCTTACGTCTTGATCATTGTAATCGATCTTTGACACCCGGATACCCGTAAAATAATTTATTACGGCTCCCACTGCCAAGAGAAGCAGTATAACAGGACTTAGAGTAGATATTATGCCGCCGAACATAACAAATTGTAAAACGTCTAAAATCATCTCCGAAAAGCTTGTTGGGAAATTAATCCCCGCGCCCGAATCTGAACGTTCGTCAAGTATTTGCACCTCTTCCTTAAACTGCAGATGATAGTCTCTTGAATAAAGCTTTTCTTTACGAATCAGCTTTAGTCTGCCCGATACGTAAAGCTTCATGTTTTCGGTTGCCCGATTTGTAATACGCCAGGCATATTCCAAAAGGGAGCATGAAACTCTGATGGCAATAATGACTGCCGCTATATAACCGAACGTTTCGGAAACTTCAAGGGTCCTCAAAAGAAGGGGCGGGCCGTATAGGTTTATTGTTGTAATTATAAGATTAATAGGTATTATTGCAAGTCCCACAAAAACAAGTTTCTTATCGTATTTCCAAAGAAGCTTATATATCCATCCTACGCAGGACAGCATACCGTATTTCGGCTTTCTGCGGGACTCTTTCTCTTTCTTTTCTTTTTTCATTTTCAAAATCCTCCTTTCGCGGTGAAAACATTATATCACACTGCGCGAAAAAAGGCGCATTTCGTGAACCAAACGTTGTTTTGGGTGAACGAAATGCGTCCTTGATTATTATCGTCAGGTCAGAGGTATCAAAATTTCTGCGGTAAAGCCGCCGTCCTCGCTGTCGGCTGAAAACATACCGTCATATTTTTCAACGGTACTACGTACCCTTGCAAGTCCGAATCCGTGTGACGAATCCTTTGTAGAGCTGAACAATGTGCCCCTGCGCTCTTTTCTTTTTCCTGCCGCATTTGTAAACGACAGGTAAAGCTGTGTGTTTTTAAGGGCAACGTAAACTCTGATGAATCTGTCTTCACGCGGGAGCTTCTTGTTTTCCTCTATAGCATTGTCAAGTAAGTTACCTATTATAATACAAAGGTCAACATCAGACACTCTTGCATCAGCGGGTATAGTTGCCTTGGCATTTACGGGAATATTGTTCTGTGCGGCAATGTTCATCTTACCGTTGAGTATGGCATCCACCATGATTCTGCCCGTTTTCACCGTAGTATCAACGTTTGCAAGGTCAGAGTTCAGCTCGTTCAGGTATGACACGACCTCATCATAACGTCCCATTGCCATGCTTGCCTGAAGAGCCTGAATGTGGTTGTGGTAATCGTGACGCCATCCACGCATCTTTGTATACATGGACTGTACTTCATCACAGTATTTTTCCATAAGGTCACTTTGATACGCCTCGATCCGCTTGTTGATCCATTTATCAAATAACATAAACACGTTTTACCTTTCATAAATCCATAGCTTAAAACAACCGTATTATCTCATCTTTTATGACATTTGCCATGCCGCGGCTTATCGGTACTGACTCGCCGTTTTTCAGCGTAACAGAATCGTTTTTGATCCTCGTCACGTACGAAAGGTTAACGATAAAGGAGCGCTGACATTTCTTGAAATACTCATCAAGCTGTGACTCGATTTCCGAAAGCGAGCATTTCATTCTATACGTGGCGTCTTTACTGTGAATGATAACGTACTGTTTTTACGCCTCAAGGTACATAATGTCAGATACGGGAATAAGCTTTGTTTCACGGTCAAAGCTGACCTTGATCCTTTTGACAGAACGTTCACATCTATCAAGTGCCCTGTCAAGCACTTCAAACAGTTTAGAATCAGCAACAGGTTTCATTAGATAATGCAGTGCTGATACGTCATAACCGTCGGATATAAAATCGTAATATCCTGTAATGAAAATGATCTGTAGTTCCTCACCGTCAGCTCTCAGCTTACGGGCAAGCTCTACACCGTTCATTCCCGGCATTTCAATATCAAGGAGCAAAATATCAATATCATTGTTTTCGGCAAATTCAAATGTAAATGCTTCTGCAGATGAGAACTCTGTAACAGCGCAGGTCTGTCCTCTGTCTCGTGCCCATAGCTTGACCTTATAAGTTAAATGATCACGCTGATTTTTATCATCATCAACTATAGCAATATTCATTATTTGCTCCTTTCAAAAATTCACACGGTGTCTTTCATTATACCATAAAACGCGTCTTGTTGTAACAGAAAAGCCGTTTCTCTAAGACACGGCTTTTCTGTACATAATAGAATACTGTTTAATTATTATAATACTGCGCCTGAGCGTGCCACAGCTCGTGGTATTTTCCGTTCTCGTCAGCGAGCAGTTCGTCGTGTGAGCCTGTCTGCACTACCGAGCCGCTATCGAACACGGCGATCCTATTACAGAATCGACAGCTTGAGAGGCGGTGGCTAATGTAGATGGCGGTCTTGTCGCCTACAATATCGTTGAACTTTGAATATATCTCATATTCCGCAATTGGGTCGAGCGCCGCTGTAGGCTCGTCGAGGATAATGAACGGTGAATCCTTGTAAAGGGCGCGTGCCAAGGCGATCTTCTGCGCTTCACCGCCCGACACGTCAACTCCGTCCTCCTCAAAATGCTTATAAAGTGCCGTGTCAAGCCCGTTTGGCATAGTCTCAAGCCTCTCCCCGAATCCTGCCTCTTTAAGACAAGCGGTAACTCTTTCGCTGTCGTACTCAACGTTCGTTGCCACGTTCTGACCGAGACTGAAGGCAAAGAGCTTGAAGTCCTGGAACACAACGGAGAATATATTCATATATTCCGCGTAATCGTACTTGCGGATGTTTATGCCGTTTAAGAGTATCTCACCCTCGGTCGGGTCATAGAGGCGGCAGAGCAGTTTAATAAATGTCGTCTTACCTGAGCCGTTCATGCCCACTACCGCAAGGCGCTCGCCGACCGTGAACTTCATATTTACGTGGCGAAGTGCGTAGGTCTCAGTGCCCGGATACCTGAAGGAGACGTTGCGGAATTCGATCTCGTACTTTCTGTCCCGTCTCTTTTCAACGGTCAGTGAGCCTTGATACATATTGTTCGGCAGATCAAGGAACTTAAAGCAGGGCTCAATAAACTCCGCGTTTACCTTCATGCTTCCCACAGCTCCGACGAGTCTCTTTACCGAGCCGGAAAGGGAAGATACTGCGCTGATGTACTGTGTTACCTGACCGATACCGAAAGCGCCCGCATAGGCTTTGAGACAAACGAAAAGATAAACCAGCACCGTGAATATTCCCGAAACCGCACTTGCCGCAACGTGTAAAAGTCCCTTGGGGCCTCTCGACCACTTAGCCATTTGCGACGTTGTGGTGAATGACGGAATCTTGTCAGCTACAGAACTAATGATATTCTCCTGCTCGT
This sequence comes from Clostridia bacterium, assembly GCA_017531765.1. Classification (GTDB taxonomy): domain Bacteria; phylum Bacillota; class Clostridia; order Oscillospirales; family CAG-272; genus RUG11130. Next base: position 22,712 of record JAFXKJ010000121.1, on the reverse strand, counting down.
ACATTCTGATGTCAACTGCGCGTTCAAGCTTGGAACCGTGGAAGTAAAACATAAAATATCTGTTGCCGAACTTTGCTTCTTCAGCATATCTTGAACGGTAAGTTTGTGCTTTAGTATCAAGAATGGGTGGCAGAACGGTGGAAACAAGCATTACTGTAATTAAAGCGACGATAAATATGGGGCTGTCGAGGTACGTTCCTATAAGGCTTCCCTTTGAAGTCTTGCTTATGAAAAGTCCGACGGTCAAGGCAACGGCACCGAATATACCTGTGAATGATGAAATGATGTCGCTCACCGTATCGTTAACCCTCATCAACGGCTCACCCTGCCAGTTGCGTATCTGTCTGATATGGGACCACAAGCCTTGAAGCTCGGCGCTGTCAACGTCAACGTAGTCCATCTCGAGGAACTTCTCGGCGTACATTCTTTGATACTGCTCCCAGATGTCCGTCGTGTGATAGTTTTTCCACATATCAATGGCTTTACTTACAAGAGAAATAAGCACCTCGGAGGCTACTATTATTCCCGCGATCGTCAAGAGACGTTTAATGCTTCTGCCACCTGCAAGCTCACCGATAAGGAGCGCGGAAAGATAGATATTAACGTAAGGCGTCAACGAATGAAATACACTCTGCACGAGCTTCGTTATCACCATCATGGGATATTTCCGCCAGATGAACTTCAAAGCTCCGAAGCTCAGCTTGACCGAGCGCTTCAGAGTCATTTTTTCTTTTTTAGTCTCCATCTTTTACGTCCTCCTTATAGTATTTGCTTTGAATATCGAAAAGCTCTCTGTACTTTCCGCCTGCCGCCATAAGCTCGGCGTGTGAGCCTTCCTCTGCTATGCGTCCGTCCTCAAGGTAAATAATACGGTCGCAGAAACGGGTTGAAGCAAGACGGTGGCTGATATATACGCTTGTCCGTCCCGACGTCATTTCGCTGTATTTATTATATAAGTCGCTTTCCGCGATGGGGTCAAGGGCGGCTGTAGGCTCATCAAGAAGCATAACAGGAGCATCCTTGTAAAGAGCGCGCGCAAGCATAAGCCTCTGTGTTTCTCCTCCCGAGAGAAGAACACCGTCCTCATACACGTCTCTGCCTATCTGTGTCTTGTAGCCGTGCTCAAGAGACTTAACCTTATCCGTAAGTCCCGCTTTTTCGATAACGTCATCAAGCTTGTCATAGTCGATGCCTTCTTCAAGGAGCGTTACGTTTTCTTCCAGTGTCACACTTAAAATTGAAAAGCTCTGAAAGACCGCGCTGAAATGACGGTATATATCACGGCGGTTGTATTTTCTGAGGTCCTCGCCGTTTATGAGCACTCGTCCCTCTGTGGGGTCGAAAAGTCCGCACATCAGCTTCACAAGGGTCGTTTTACCCGCACCGTTGAGACCTACGATGGCAAGCTTTTCTCCTGCGTTTACTGTGAGATTCAAGTTTTTGATAGTGTCGCTTTCGGCACCGGGGTAACGGAAGCTGACGTTATCAAAGGTAAAGGTGTATTTGCCGTTTTTATCGACGGGAAGCGCCTCGCCGTTCTCAAACTTATAGGGCTCATCCATCTCAAGCATCTCGCGAAGCTTAGATAACTCGATAGACTGACGGTGGAGTCCCGAAAAATCACCGAATATGGTGGAAAGCATACCCGTGAACTCACCGATGACCGTGAAGTAAAGGAGAAACTCCGATGCCGTAAGCCCTTCGTTCAAGGTCTGCATTATGAGCAGTCCGTAAGCCGCACCGTTTCTGAGAAGTGCCAGCGCTATGCGAAGAAAATCCCCCTTCAGACCGTTCACTTCACCGCGAAGCTGAAAACGACGGCGAAGGAGCATATTGGCGGTGTAGATATCGTCAAGCCAGCGCTTCATGCCGAAAAGACGTATATCCTTTGCATATTCTACCTCGCGTCCTACGAAGGTAACGTAACCGAGATGTCGGGAATATCGCTCGTTTTCCTTGCGGTTTTCGTACCACCAGTTATTAAGATGGTGGTTCATAAAAAACTCGATAAGACAGGTCACGGCAGACACAGCCATAAGTATGGGGTTTACGTAGGAGAGCATCGCAAGGAAGATAATAAACGCAATAGTATGTCCTGCGGTTTCGCGAAGTGTACCCCAGATGGCTTCCGAGGGGCCGTTGTTTCCTCCGCAATTATTAAACGCCTGATTAATTATCTCATTTTTCTTTGTGATAACGGTGTTGATGTGAGATGTAGTCATGGCTTTGCGGTTTACGTCACCAACGATGGACATTCTTACCTCGATCTTACCGTACATGGCGTTTTCATTGAGGTACGTGACAATACATTCAAGTACCAGCGAGCCGAGAAGGAATGCAAGCACCGTTGTCAGCACTGCGGTGAGAGACGAGCCGTTTTCGAGAACGGCAAGGATCGACGGCGTCATGAATATACCGATAAGGTGGAGAGCACACCTTGCTACAATTAGAAGGATCAGTATTCCGAGAACACTTTTGCATTTGTGCCACGCTTTGCCGCACATCCACACAGTATTCGATAAAACACTATACTTCGGCTTTTCCTTTGGCTTTTTTTCTTTTTTCACTTTTTCTTTTTTCATTTTGACCACGCCTTTCTTTGGTTTACGCCTCAATTATAAATGAAATATCCCCGAAAATGTAATTTCGGGGACGAAACGTCGATTTCGGGTGACGAAATGTATTAAACTTCCGCTTGCGGTAAAAGTATCTCGGTCGTAAACGCCCCGTCTTCGCTTCCGCGACGGACGTAACCGTGAAGCTTTTCAACTGTATGGTCTATCCGCATAAGTCCAAAGCCGTGACCCTCTCCCTTTGAAGTAGTAAAGGCGGATTGCTTCTTTGTTGCAGTAAGATTTGTAAATGAAATATAAAGCTGAGTACCCTTCATATCCATGTAGACTCGTATCATTCTCTCGCTTTCGGGAAGGCTCAGGCTTGCTTCGATGGCGTTGTCAAAGAGATTTCCGATTATAACGCACAGGTCGATCTCCGAAAGATTAAGCTTCACGGGGATATTCGCATCTGCGGTGACGGGGATATTCTTGCTTCTCGCAAGGGATATCTTACTGTTAAGTATGGCATCCGTCATCATATTTCCCGTTTTTATAACGGTATCGACGGTAGTAAGGTCAACTTCAAGCTTTTGAAGATATTCGCCCACTGCTTCAATATTTCCGCTGTCAACGTAGGTTTTCACCACCTGCAGGTGATTTCTGAGATCGTGCCTCCACGCTCTCATGTTACGGTACATATTCTCGACCTCTTCGTAATGTGTATGTATCAGTTCTTTCTGATACTTTTCTATCCGCCTGTCTATAAAGAACGATAAAATTGACACGTCTCCACCTCACTTTCTCCCAATTATCTCACTAATAAGCTTTTCGTACACTCCACGTGACAGCGGCACTGTGTCTCCGCTTGTGAGAATAGCTTCTTTTTTTGTTACCTGCCTGATCTTATCAAGGTTTACGATAAATGACCTTCCCGTTTTGTAAAAGGATTCGTCAAGCTGTTTTTCAATGGCACCTAATGTGCTCTTTACCGTATGGTCTCTGTCGGCGTGAACGGTCACGTAATTTCCCGCGACCTCAATGAATCTGATTTCGGGAAGGCTCACGCGAAATACGCCGTCCGCACATTCAAGAAGGAGTCTCTTTGAATTCTTTTCATAAAGCTTCGCCGCACGGCTTAGCACACTAAACAGCTTTTCACGTGAAACGGGCTTCATAAGATAGTGAAGTGCAGAAACGTCGTACCCCTCGGAAATGTAATCGGAATACCCCGTGACAAAGATTATCTGCAGCATAGCGTTTTCAGCCCGCAATTTACGTGCAAGCTCCAGACCGTTCATTCCCGGCATTTCAATATCAAGGAGAAGTACATCGTAACTTTTGTTTTCGCTGAACTCAAAAAGGAAAGCCTCGGCAGAGGGAAAACTGCTGACCGTGACCGCGTAACCGGAGCCTGCCGCCCACTCTTTTACCGCGGAGTTCAAAAATTCCCGCATACACGCGTCGTCGTCACATATTACTGCTTTCAAATACATACCGCGCTCCTTTCGTCATTATTCGTTTAGCACATTTTTTAACATTCTATCACACTGAAACTGAATTTTCAATACCGAGGACATAATTTGTTTTATGTAAAAGTTACTTCTTTACCGCAGAATATGAATAAATATCGCCTAAAAAATACATAAAAACCGAAAACCCTCTTTTCAAAAACGGAGTAGTGTATTATAATGTAATTAAGTAAAATTCCCAAGGAGATCTGTATAAATGATTATATCTGAAACTGAAAAATTCGCACCTCTTCAACCTCTTGCGACCCCCTTTGTAAAGGGAAAGGTTAAATTTCAAAACAGAGTATGCTTTCAACCCATGGAAGGGTGTGACTGTCATGAAGACGGCTCACCAAGTGAACTTACCATTGAAAAATATATAAAAGCGGCTAAAAGCGGTGCAGGACTTGTATGGTTTGAGGCTAATGCGGTTTGCCCCGAAGGTCGTACAAATCCGAGACAAATGATGCTTACCGCGGATAATTTACCGAAGTTCAAGGAGCTTCTTTCAGATATGAGAGCTATCGCTGAGAAAGAAATGAATATTTCTCCCGTGTTCATTCTTCAGCTTACTCATTCAGGTCGCCAGAGCATCGAACCTATGATAGTCTACAGAAATCCCGTTTACGAGGAACGTCGTCCCGTAAGCGATGATGCTATCGTTACAGATGAATATCTCGACACTCTCCCAATAAAATATGCTGAATCTGCGCGCCTTGCAATCGAAGCCGGCTTTGACGGTGTTGACGTTAAGTCTTGCCACGGTTATCTCTTTCAGGAGCTCCTTTCGGGATTTACCCGCGAGGGCAAATACGGAGGCAGCTTCGAAAACCGTACCAAGCTGTATATCGACAGCATTCGCGAGGTTAAAGAGGTCATCGGTGATGATTATCTCTTAACTACCCGTCTCAGTGTGTCCGATATGATTCCTAAACCTTACGGATTCGGAACAGACGAAGAGGGAAGACTTGATTTTACCGAGCCTGACAGACTTATAGAGATCCTTTGTGACGAGGGTATATCAATTCTGAATGTTACCGTCGGCAATCCCTATTACAATCCTCATGTAAACCGCCCCTACAGGCAAGGTGGATATGTTCCGCCTGAGAGTGCTGATGAAGGTCTTGCACGTTTTGAGATTATACAGCGACACATTAAGGAAAAATTTCCTTCGCTTACCGTAATCGGCTCGGGAGTCTCATACTATAGAGACGATCTTATCTCTCAGTCGGAGAGAATGCTCAGAGAGGGAATATGCGACGTTGTAGGCTACGGACGTGTAAGCCTTGCATACCCCATGTTTTACCGCGACAGTCTCAAGGGTGAGTTCAACGCTAAAAAATGCTGTCTTGCCTGCTCTAAGTGTACTCTTCTTATGAGAGCACATCAGGTGTCGGGCTGTGCTGTATTTAATGAGTATTACAGAGATCTTTACCGTCGCACGTGTATGAATAAGTGATAATTCTGAGGTAAATTAATATGAATATTGAAAACAAAGTTGCCATTGTAACGGGTGTAGCGGGAGGAATCGGTAAGGCTTGCGCTCTTGCTCTTGCAAATAAAGGTTATCAAATTGTCGGAATGGGCAGAAGCACTCAGCCCAACCTCTCGGATTTCGACGGGTACAGTCTAACGTACGTCAGCGGAGATATTTCAGATGAAAACGCAAGATGCCGTTTGTTTGATACCGCACAAGGCAATGGTAGGATCACCGTTCTTGTTAATGCGGCAGGTATCGCCCCCCGTGTAAGACGAGATATCCTTGAAATGACTGAGGAAAGCTACGATGAGGTAATGAATATCAATACCAAAGGCGCGCTTTTCCTTACACAGAAGGTTGCAAATTATATGCTCGCTCAGGAGAAATGTGACGGTATTCGTGGATATATAGTGAATATTTCTTCATGCTCCGCATACACAAGCTCACCGAGCAGAGGCGAATACTGCATTTCAAAGGCGGGCGTTTCAATGATCACCAAGCTTTTTGCAGACCGACTTGCCTCAGAAGGTATACTTGTAAACGAAGTTTGTCCCGGAATAATATATACGGGAATGACTGAAGCGGTGAAGGGAAAATACGACAAGCTTATAGCAGACGGACTTGTGCCCACGGGACGTTGGGGTATGCCTGAGGATGTTGCAAAGGCTGTTCTCGCTCTTTGCGACGGAACCTTCGGATATACCACAGGTGCCTCTTTCGTCGTAGACGGCGGTATGCATATCAGAAGCTTATGAAAAAGTACTATAACACATTGATCATCGGTACAGGTTGCGCGGGGTATAACGCGGCATACAGACTAATGCGCCTTGGTGTCTCTGATATTGCCGTTATAACCGAAGGACGCTTCATGGGAACATCAAGAAACACAGGAAGCGATAAGCAGACCTATTATAAGCTATCTCTTGCCGGGGAAGATGCTGACAGTGTCAGAGAAATGGCACAGACACTCTATGACGGAGGCGGTGTCATGGGCGAACACGCAATGGTAGAGGCGGCGTACTCTGTCAGAGCTTTCATGAATCTTGTGGAGCTTGGTGTTCCGTTCCCGTGTAACGAATACGGTGAATATGCGGGGTATAAAACCGATCACGACCCCCGTCGACGGGCAACATCATGCGGTCCTCTTACTTCAAAATACATGACCGAAGCGCTTGAAAGTGCTGTTATCGGCATGGGTGTTGAAATCATTGATATGCAGAGAGTCATTAAGATCCTCACAAAAGACGGAAAGGTCTGCGGTATCGCGGCAGTTTCCGTCTATAACGGAGATCTGACAGTTTTACAGTGTTCCAACGTGATTCTGTGTACAGGCGGACCTGCGGGAATTTATGAAAATACTGTTTATCCCGAAAGTCAGCACGGCGCGACTTCACTTGCGATTGATGCAGGCGCATCTTTATCTAACCTTGAGGAGTGGCAGTACGGTATCGCAAGTACCGCTTTCAGATGGAATCTGTCAGGTACTTATCAGCAGGTTTTGCCGACCTATTTTCGGTTTCACCCGATGGCGAAGAGAGAGAGTTTCTCTTTGATACTCTTGGCAAAAGATCCCTTGGAATGATATTCCTTAAAGGATATCAATGGCCATTCGACGTAAGGAAAGCAAATGACTCGTCAATTGTGGATCTTCTGTGCGCCGAGGAAACCAAGAAGGGAAATAGGGTATACCTTGATTTCAGAAGAAATCCTCGGGGACTCGAAAACGGTTTTGAAGCATTAAGCGAAGAAGCATATGATTATTTGAATAATTCAAATGCTTTGTTCGGTACGCCAATCGAAAGACTCTCTAAAATGAATGAGGGTGCAATTGAGCTTTATGCTTCTCACGGAATCGACCTTTATTCCGAGAGACTTGAAATTGCGGTTTGTGCTCAGCACTGTAACGGTGGCGTTACTGTAGACGGAGCTTGGCAAACGGAGATCGAGGGTCTGTATGCGGCAGGAGAAGCGGCGGGAACCTTCGGTGTTTACCGTCCCGGCGGAAGCGCCCTGAATTCCACTCAGGTGGGCAGTATTCGTGCTTCTGAACACATTGCCTCTCGCGGTACGGTGATCCCCGAAAGCACAGATTACAAGCTCCCCGAGATCAAGTACGGAGAGTCGAATGTTATGAGCCTTATGAAAGAATTGCAGCATGAAATGAGTTGCGCGGCGGATTTTGACAGAAATCTCGGCAAGATGCGTGAACTGTACAAAAAGGTTTCTTATTTAGCCGACGATTTTTTCAATGTTGCCGTGATCTCAGATAACTATGAAATGAATAGTCTTTTCAAATTGTACGATACGGTACTTACTCAAAGAAGCGTTCTGTCGGCGATGATCTGTTCAGGCGAGGTCATCGGTTCACACGGTTCGGCATTTGTTGACAGAAAGCCTGCGAAAGACAGCGAAAAGAGAACTACACGTACTGTAACACGCGGCGGCGTATCTGAGCTTTGCAATGTTTCTCCGTTGCCAAACGGTGAGCTTTGGTTTGAAAAACTGCTTGCAAGGTCGAGAACATCAAAAAAAGGTATATAAAGTCAGATGGAGACAAATATGGAATCAAACGGAATACATATTCACAAATTTAATGAAACTGTGGTCGCCCCCACGTGTAAAAGTATAGGTTATACGTTACATAAATGTGATTGCGGTTATGAACACAAGGATAATTTTAAGCCTGTATCTGATCATTCATGGGTACTTACAGAAGAAGTCGCCCCCACTTGTTTGGAAAATGGCTATAGAAAGTATTGCTGTTCATACTGCAGCGAGACCAAAACCGATATAATTCATAACACGGGGCATAAATGGAGTAATTGGTCGACTCAAAAATTTTCAACGTGTACAGAGGCAGGCAGTCAGATCCGCATTTGTGAACTATGCGGTATTAAAGAAGAACAGCCTATAGCTCCTCTGGGACACAAGCATACATCGGGAAATCATATTATTATCGGTGACGAAACTGTTGAGTTTTTCTGTGATAATTGCGGTGAGATAATAAGAGAAACTCTCAGTGATTTCAATGACAGGAATATGTCGGAAAAGAAAAAGAGGAAAGATAAAAAAACTATTAAAAAACCTTTAAGAGCACTTATTATCGCCGTTTCCTCACTTTTTGTTATTGCTCTTGTCATTATGCTCCTTTCACCGATTCTTGCGCCTGTTTATCACTATTATGTAGGTAAAATGATGCTCAAATTTAATATGACGTCAAATGCGTATTATCAATTCAGGGAATGTGAGGATTTTAAGGATACCGAAACGATCCTTAAGGATTTCTCTGTTATTTACGGTGAGGTAACAGCTACTAATAAAGCTTTAAATGACGAAGGTGAGATGGTTACCAAAAATATATATGTTATGGAATATGACAAATACGGTAACTGTACCCAATACGAAGTGACTAACAGTGCCGGAGTTGTAACGTACAGATATTCTTATGAATATCAATATTACAGTGACGGTTCACTTTTAAGCGCAAAACAATATGATTATGATTCAGGTGAAAAAGAATTATACTCACTACGCGAGTACGATGAAAACGGTAACATTAAGTTACAAAAATATAATTACAGCGACGGATCTTGGAGAAAAACTAAAACTGAATTTGACAAAAACGATAATGTGATAAAACAGACTGTAAGTAATTGTGATGAAGAGGGTAAACTTACAGTAGAGGTTGATGAATACACCTATGATTACGAATATGATGACGATAACAACTTGATTCATTATTCGAAGTATGATGAAGATGGAAATATTCTCAGCGAAAAAAGTTATTACTCTGACGGTGAAATTAAAGAAATCAAACTATATGACAGTGACGGAAATTTGACCGATAAAACTACTTATGACAATTACGGAAATGAAACGTATTACATGGACTATTCATACGATGGGTCAAAGGAGGAAACTAAATTTCAGTTCGAGTATAACGATGACGGAGAGATAACCTCCATGGTTTCGAATAAGTATGTTGACGGTGAGCTCGAAAGTAAGATCAAGTATGAGTGTGTATTCGACAGTGATGGTAACTGCAGTGAATATTCACGAGTGTATTATGATGAAAACCTTAAAATTACCAGAGTAATCGAACGTATTAATCAGTACGACGATAAAGGTAACTGTACAGGTACACGCATTACAACGTCTGACGGTGACAATGAATTGATCAGCAAGACAAAATATAAATGTGAGTATGACGGTGAAGGTAATATTATCAAAGAGGTTCTTTCAGAATATGACGACAATAACGAATTGACCAAAAAATATAGGTATGAATACAAGTATGACGACAAAAAGAATTTATCGTCGGCAAGCAGTTCAACCTATAATGAGGACGGAGAATTAACGTCAAAAACTGAAGTAAAGTTTAACGCCCCTAAGGTGCTCTATCATCCCGATAATGAAGACTCTGAAGGTGTTTCATTTGAAGACAGCATTTATATTTACAACAGTCTTGACTAAAAACGTAAAGGGGTTCGGCTTTCTTCGTTTGTAATGTAAATTAAAAAAACCAAGGCAACCGTGAGCAAACGGTTGCCTTGGTTTTTTGGTGTACTACAACTAAGTAATAGTGCTCATGCATTAAGAGCCTCTGTGATGGCACGTGAAAGCTGATCAGCACAAGAAGTTGCCCTGGGACCGCAGGTGTTACCTTTGAGAGTTTCGGCAACCTCAGCGGCATTTCTGCCTTCTACAAGCTTTGAGATAGCCTTCAGGTTTCCGTTGCAACCGCCTGTGAATACAACGTTTTTAATTATACCGTCAACAATTTCAAAAGTGATCTGCGAGGAACAAGTACCCTTTGTTTTGTATGAATGTGTCATTTTATTTTCTCCTTGTTTATAGGTGATTTTATTGGATTACGGTATCTGTGGGGGTCTGAGAGGGAGTATCCGGTGCTGTTTCGACTTCATACGAAATGTTTATTGAAGCGTCTTCGGTAATAACGGTAAGACTTGTTTCGTAATTCTCCGGAGAAGAGAATATCGCTTCGGTAATTTTGTCGTCGTTTACGGTCACAGAGCCGCTTTTACTGGAAATGTTAAAGAATCCGTTTGAGAGAACGTCACGTGTCATATATTCAACAGCTCCGTTCTTAACGTCAATTTCTGTATTTTTAGCTGAGCTTTCGGTTATATTCAACACAGCCTTGGTTGAATTACAGCGAAGTGTTGAGCCTGAGAAGCCTTTAATATTTGAGTTAAGGTTACTTCCGATTATTTCGAGAGTGGAGGTGGTAGAGAAATCATCGACAGATATACTTCCGGAATCGATTTTCAGTGAAAGGTCACCGTCGAGCTTGACATTTTTCAGCGTTACCTTGCTCTTTTCACCCGAAATATCAAGAATCTTGATGTCACTGTCATCGGCAAGACTGATAACAACACTTTTATTAAGATCGTCGTAGTTGTAATTATCAAAATCAAGAAGATATCTGAGACCTTTGAAATTAATACCGTTTTCGCCTATGTCAACTATTGAAGTGAGGCTGGGCATCTCTTCGAAGGACAGAATATTCGGAGTTACTGAAACGTTATAAAGATTGGGGTTGAAGTTTATAAATTCAATCTGTGATTTTTCGGCGCCGCCTATAACGGTGACATCGGCATTTTTGAACTGTATTTTCACACGATTAGTGCCTTTGGCTATCTTTTCGCAGTAGTAAGTTCCTTCTTCACTGCGCTGAGTGAATAAAAACTGTCCTGCTTCTTCTGCTTTGTTAGTTCCCATAACACACAGAACTATACCCGCTATGATCAGCAGACATGAAAATGCAATTCCGACTATTGAACCAAGTTTCATGTGTTGGCATTCCTTTCCCTATGGATTTGTAGACTTTAAGAAACAGCTTTATCTCTCATTTCGGCTCTGAAATTACTGAACGCCATCGTAAGCTTTCTCAGCTTTTTAATGCCGAATTTTAATGAGAAGGGAAGAAGCTTTGTTAGTGCATTGTAGAGAAGAACAATGAGAAGCGCCGATGCGCCGCCGAGGATAAGACCAAGACCTATCTCGTAATATGCCGCCGCGGGAAAAACGTTGATCTGTGATACACCGTAGAGAAGTCCCACAATGAAGAGAATAATTCCCGCAATAGTCATTGCTATCATTCCAAGGATGCACCCTGCAATAAGGACGACTACCAAAACAGTAAGAAGGATCATGAATAGATACATAAGCGAGGGAAGAAGGAAAGCGAGTGTATTTCTCAGCCAGACAGGCAGACTTTCAAGCTTTTCCCAAAATACATTTTTCTTTTTCTCCTGTTTTTTCTCCGTTTCACCGTCGTCTTCTTTGTCTATAACGATCGTGTCGGAAGAATTACCGTCTTCAGTCTTTTCATTTAAGGAAGCAGTAGGCTTTACATTAGACGGTTGTACAGCGGGAGTCTGAGCCGACTCACTGTTTGCATGGCGTTTTATAAGAGATGACAGAGCCTTAGCTGTAACCATGATCTCATAGTTATCTCGCTCTACGGTTTCATCATTTGACTCACCGAGAAATTCTGCGTTTTTTGCAAAAATTGTCGCTATCTCAGGCGGAGTTCCGCAACGGAGCAGTGCACCGTACAATTTGTTGGAAATCCTGTTTTTCAACGAATTATCCCTCCTTGCAGTATTTCTAAAATCAAAAAAATTATGGACAAGTCTGAGAAATTGTGATATACTATCAGTGTTAAAAGGTACGGTTATTTGTAATCTGAAATATGTACCTCTCTAATTATACCAAACATCGGAGAAATAATCAAGCATGAGAATGAGAAAAAAGAAGAACGGAGCAAAAAGAATTCAAAATCTTTCCGCTTTGTTCATAAATTGTACTGAAAATTCCGCAGAAATCGACGGGATTTTCGCAGATGAACGTCCACTCAGAATTGAGATCGGTTGCGGCAAGGGCGATTTTATTTGCGGTATTTCGGAAAGTGAACCCGAATATAACTACATAGCTCTTGAAAGAGTCGGTGACGTTATTATGAGCGCAGTTGAGAAATACGCTACATCCAAGGGTCTTGGAAGACTTGACGATCACGGTGCGTGGCTTGCACCCGACGGTACTCTTTACGATGGCGAAAGATATGATATTCCCACCGTTAATCGTGGTAACGTAAGATTTCATTGCGGTGAAGCAAAGAGCTTTCTTTCGCTTCTTCCCGATAACTCGGTTGAGTCTATCTATACAAATTTCAGTGATCCGTGGCCTAAAAAGGGTTATACCTCACGCAGACTTACCCATTCCGATTTTCTCAAGGAATATGCCCGTGTACTGATGCCCGGCGGAATGCTTAAGCTAAAAACCGACAATGACAGCTTTTTTGATTTCTCCCTTGAGAGTATAGGTGAGAGCGAGTTCGAACTTATTTCATATACCCGTGACCTTGATGCGTCAGATGAGTTTTCCAAAGGAAATATCGAGACCGAATATGAAAGAAACTTCAAAAGTCAGGGGATCAGAATCAAAGCGCTAAAAGCACGTATCAATAAATAAAGCCACAAGAAAACTACCTGAAGAATAGAGTATAAAACTCTTTTTCAGGTAGTTTTTCTGTTCGATCTTATCAGAGACGCGAATCCTCAGTGTCAAAAATGTTTTCCGCGAATACTATGTAGGTGTGATTTCATTTTAAGGAGGCAAGTGGCGTGGATTCTCCAAATTCCAAAGGTAAGCTTACAGTAAAAGTTTCAACGGCACAGGGGGCGATACCTATTAAAGATGCAGTAGTTTATATTACTTCTTATACCCCAAACGTTTCCCCTGACAGCGAAACATTTTCTCTCAGGACCAATTCAGACGGGATAACTCAGACACTTGAGCTTGCAACACCTGCACGGAGTCTTTCTTTATCCCCCGGAAGCGCGGTGGTTCCGTATTCGGAATACGTACTTATTGTAAAAAAAGATGGCTATAAAACCGCAGAACTCATTGGCGTACCAATATTTGACGGAATTACATCCATACAGAACGTTTTCCTTGTACCGCTAACGGAAGATGAACTTCTCAGTGGTGACATCACCGAGGAAGCATTTTATGAAAACGGCAACTACGGCAATCTTCGTTCAGACGGAGTTGAAGGTTTAAGGAGGGAGAGTATATGAACACGGGAGCAAGATTTCCATTTGTACCTGAAGAAATAACCGTTCATCTCGGACCACCCGATTCTCCCTCTCAAAACGTAACTCTTACGTTTGCTGATTATATTAAAAACGTTGCATCAAGTGAGATATATCCTACATGGCCCGAAAGTGCGTTAAGAGCGAACATATTGGCGCAGATCAGTTTTGCTCTGAACAGAGTTTACAGTGAATATTACCGTAGTCGGGGGTATGATTTCGATATAACAAATTCAACGGCATATGACCAGTCGTTTGTAAACGGTCGCGATGTGTTTGAGAATATATCTGAAATTGTTGATGATATTTTTAATGACTACATAGTTCGTGACGGCAGTATAGAACCGTTATATGCTACTTACTGTGACGGAGATAAGGTTTTTTGTGACGGACTGTCACAATGGGGAAGTGTAACTCTGGCAAACAGGGGACTTGGCCCTTTTCAGATACTTGAAAATTATTACGGAACTAATATTTCTCTTGTAAATGACGCACCGATCATGGGTAATACAGAAAGTTACCCCGGAAGATTTTTGGCGCTTGGCTCAGCAGGGAATGATGTAAGAGATGTTCAGATAAGACTTAACAGAATTTCACGAAACTATCCCTCTATTCCCAAAATTCCCCGTGCAGACGGGATTTTCGGCAGTGAAACTGACAGCGCGGTCAGGGCGTTTCAGAGGATTTTTTCTCTCAAGGAGGACGGAATTGTAGGTCGTGGTACCTGGTACAGCATACAGCGAATATATAATGCGGTCAAAAGGATAAGCGACGTCCGTTCAGAAGGTATATCTCCAGAGGAAGTTTCAGACATTTTTGAAAGTAGCCTTGAACGGGGGGATTTTGGCGTTGCGGTAAGGGAACTGCAATATTTTCTTAATTTTATAGCAATATTTAACGACAGAATTCCCACTGTTATAATTGACGGCGTATTCGGTTCATCAACAGAGAATTCGGTCAGAAGCTTTCAGAGTGCTTACGGAACAGAAGTAACAGGGAAAGTTACGCCTGAGGATTGGGATGTCATAAGCTCAGTATACAGAGGTATACTGAACGTTATTCCGGAGGGATTTTTACCGCCGAGTGTTGCGTTGTATCCCGGTTTTCCACTCAGATTGGGCTCAGAGGGAGAGGATGTACGGTATATTCAGGAATATCTGAACTACATTTCCGACACGTACACCGATATACCGCGGATAAACGCTGACGGTGATTTTGGTGAAGCAACCGAAAATGCAGTGAAAATATATCAGGAGATTTTCGGTTTGACTCCCAACGGAGTCGTAGGTTCGGTAACCTGGAACTCCATAGTTGACACGTTTTTAAGTCTTTACGACGGACAGTAATGGAATGAGGTGACAATTTTGGAAAGAGAGCTTAATGATAGCAAAGTACAACTTACCGAAAGAAGAGTGGGGATCGTTCCGTATCCGTCTTCAAAGGAGTATGTGCTTACCTTAGGGGAGATCAGCGAGCTTGTTATGTTTATTCAGATAATGTTAAACGCTTTGTCGCTTTATTATGACTTACCTCATATTCCCGCTGGCGGCGAATATGATAGCCTTACTTCTGAGGCTGTAAGACTGTTTCAAAAGTTTAACAGGCTTGATATGACGGGGAACGTTGACTCTGTGACGTGGGATCGCCTTGCGGAAGAATACAATTTAACGGTTAACGATAATCAATAATTTCACATCTGTAAAATAACAGCGTTATTTTACAGATGAATTTTATTAAATACATATTTTTATTGATAAATTGTCGAAAAATATGGTATAATAAAGTGAAGTATAACATGATTTGGGAGGGACGGATGGAATTTAACAGTCAAAACGGTACAATTACCGTTTATTCAAATGAAATTGCAGCATACGCAATCAAGAAACCAATAAATCCGACCGTTGCTTCCACTGACGGCGGTTTTATTAAGGCGGAGCATTATCCGTTATCGGGTCTTTTCTGTAAAGAAAATGAAACTTATAATTTCGTCATCGAAAAAAGTGATATGCCCCTGAGGCTCTGTTCGATACCGCACAGAACCGTATATATAAATAACGGTATTACTTTGGAGTTTACAACAACCGTTAAGCATCTTCCCTCAAGATTTGTGCCTTCCTATAACCACGTAATGCTTGCCAATGCCGCGGTGAGCGCGTATATACTTTGTATGTCTCAAGGTGTGCAGTCTGTTAAAGTAAGACTGACATTCACAAGACGAGATACTTCGGACCTTGTTAGCTTTGAAAGGGAATATGACTCAGCTTCCCTTAAGTTTATGACAGAAGCGCTCCTTGACAGAATGATACCGTTTATCAAGGTGTTCAGAGAAAAAAAGCTCTTTCTTCCCGAACAAATAAAAAAACTCAGCTTCCCTTATTGTGACATACGCTCAGGTCAGCATGAACTTATGCTTGGTGTCATGAAAGCCCTGAGAAACGGCTCAAGGCTTGTAGCATCAGCTCCCACGGGAACAGGAAAGACAATGGCTACACTATATCCCTCTGTAAAGGCTCTTGGGGCAGGCATCATCGACCGTATATTTTACCTAACTGCCAAAGGTGTCACAGGTAAGGCTGCATACGATGCAATGAAAATTCTCGGCGAGTCAGCATCAGATTTACGTTGTATTATAATTCGTGCAAAGATGGCTGTATGTGAAAGCAAAGAGAAATCTGATGACTGTATTTTATGCTCCAAGGTAAACGACATAATTGAAGACGGTGTCTTCGTCAGCTATAAACAGAGAACCTGTGGCGCACTTGCCGAGCTTCTGAGTGAATACCGAATGTATGATTCTAAGATTATTTCGGAGTATGCGCAGAAATATTTTCTTTGTCCTTATGAATTGGCGCTTGATCTCAGTGAATTTTGCGAAGTTATAATTTGCGATTACAACTATGTGTTTGATTCTTCGGTTCGTTTCAGAAGATATTTTGAAGAGGACAGAGGAGAGAAATACGCCTTTTTGATAGATGAAGCTCATAACCTTCCCGACAGAGTCAGAACCATGTATACTGCTGAGTTTTCTCCATACCAGCTTGAGAAGGTTACAGCTGATTTGTCGGAGAAAATGATCTCTGACCCCGAGGTGGGACAAGCGATAAGCCGTTGCCGCGAAGTGTTTGGTGAGATAAGTGAACTTTGCCGTGAAAATCTTTCGTTTTTCAGTGACAGCAAAGGTGATCACGAATCGGGTTATTATAAATCATCGGTTCCACCACCGTCACTCATTTCTGCCGCATCCTCATTGAAAGCTCTTTGCAGATCACCCGAAAGACGTAAAGGAGAACTGAAAGAGGTATTTGATGAGATATATTCGATCACCTCAGCACTTATTACCTCTGCAAATTACTGCGAGCAGGGTTTTGTATTCTTAGCGGAGATACATGACGGTAAGCTGACGTGCAAGAATTATTGTCTCGATCCGTCACACATAATCTCGGAAATGTCAAAAGATGCCCATGCCGCTGTTGTGTTTTCGGCAACACTTGATCCCATCGACTATTTTGCAGATATGCTCGGGTGTTCAAGTGCACCCGTCATCAGAGCAGAATCACCTTTTGATCCCGAGAATATGTCTGTAACTGTCTTTGACGGTGTAAGTACACGTTTTTCTGACAGAAGCGATACTGCGGCTGAAATTGCGGAAATTATAGCAAACGTTCTTGAAGCCAAGGAAGGGCACTATTTTGTATTTTTTCCGTCGTATAAGTATATGAGAACGGTTTGCCGTGAATTTTTGAATATTTGTCCCCATGTGAAAGCCGTTATGCAAAAGCAGGACATGACCTTTGCAGACAGAGAAAAGTTTATATCTGCCTTCAAATCTCAAAAATTCAAAAGTATAGTTGGTTTCTGTGTTCTTGGAGGTGTGTTCTCGGAGGGAGTGGACCTTTCGGGTGACAGCCTGATAGGTACTGTAATCGTCGGGGCGGGACTTTCGGGTATCTCTTCGGAACTCAACCTAATGAGTGAGTATTATGAAAACAAGTACGGTCTCGGACACTTGTATGCATATGACTATCCTGCGATAAACAGAATAGAACAGGCGGCGGGAAGAGTGATTCGTACCGTTAACGACAAGGGCGTGGTGGTGCTCATAGACGATAGACTGTCTTCCCCTGAAATTGCATCGCGATTCCCCGATTTCTGGCCTCAGATCACTTGTACCTCCGACTTGCAGACCCTATCTTTGATCTTAGAGAGATTTTGGCAAAACTGAGATTAAATTATATAACAAATTTCCTGAAAAGCAGTGAATTTATACCTACTTTTCTATTGCGTTTCCATTAAAAAAGTGATACAATAATAGTGTATAGTTCGAAAATTCTTTATAAAGAGGAAGATCAATGTTCAAAGAAAAAACTGTAATTATTATACCTGCTTACAAACCGGACTTTAAGCTTCTCGACACTATTTCCGGAATCATAGAAGAAGGATTTTCAAAAATACTTGTCGTCAATGACGGCAGCGGTGAAGCTTACGAAGAGGTTTTTGATAAAGTGAGAGCTATCCCTCAATGTGAACTGTTAGTTCATCCCGTAAATCGCGGAAAAGGGGCCGCACTGAAAACCGCATTTTCATATTTTGCAGATAACTGCAAAGATTTCGGGTGTGCGGTTACCGCTGACGCTGACGGACAGCACTTGCCACGTGATATTAAGGCTGTAGCTGAAGAGACTGCATCTTCGGGAAAGGTAATTCTCGGTGTAAGAGATTTTTCTTCTCCCGGTGTTCCTGCAAGAAGTAAATCGGGAAACCGAATAACCTCAGCGGTGTTTAAGATCTTCTTCGGAATGCATATTAGTGATACTCAGACGGGACTCAGAGGTTTCCCCGCGGAATATATTACAGCTCTCACAGAAGCTGACGGGGACAGGTATGAATACGAAACGAATATGCTCTTTCTTATGAACAAAAAGGGTATTCCTTACGGAGAGGTTAAGATTTCTACCGTATACATAGAGGAGAATAAATCATCACATTTCCGCGTTGTCAGAGACAGTATCAGAATTTACGGACTTATTATCAAATATCTTCTCAGTGCCATCAGTGCTCTGATCATCGATTGTGCTGTTTTCAACCTGCTTAATGTAACCGAGTGGTTTTCAAAACTCAAAGTTCCCGGCACATCATTGCTTATTCCCAATACTATAATTCCTCAGATTCTGGCAAGGATCGTTTCGTCTCTGTTCAACTATTTTGTCAATGCGAGAGTCGTTTTCAAAGATGAAGCCAATAAATCGACTTTGCTGAAGTATTATGCACTTGCGGCAGTTCAGCTTGCCGTCGGTTTGGGTGGAGTAGCTCTCATTTGTCAGTTATCTCCTATTGATCACTGGCTCTTTGACGGTATCGTTCACTTGCTTGTACGGGCTGTTATTTATCCTATCAGCTTTAGAATTCAACACAAATGGGTATTTAACAGTAAAACTGAGAATAAGTAATAATCAGTTATATAAATTATGTCAGGAGGTATATCATTTTGAATTTTCTTAACAGTTTTGAAATTCCGATTCTTGATTTTATACAGGATAATCTCAAATGCGGTTTCCTCGATAAGGTGATGCCGATAATAACAAGTCTTGCTGACAAAGGAATCTTCTGGATACTTATTGCGGTTGTTATGCTGTTTTTCCGTAAAACACGCAAAATGGGTATCACAATGGGTGTTGCCCTTGTTCTTGGTCTTGCGCTTGGTAACGGAGTCCTGAAAAATCTCTTTAACAGAACACGTCCCTTTGATGTGGTTGAAGGTATAGAGCCACTTATTGAGTGGCCTCACGACCCGTCATTCCCCTCAGGACACACTCTTGCTTCCTTTGAAGCTGCGGGAGCCATGATGTTTTATAATAAAAAGTTCGGCATTTCCGCGCTTGTTGTTGCCTCTCTGATAGCTTTTTCAAGAATGTATCTCTACGTTCATTATCCCACAGATATTCTCGGAGGAATAGTATTCGGTCTTCTTTTCGCATTCCTCGGATATCTCATTGTGAATTACGTATATAAAAAATTCGGTTTCGACAGTGAAAGCGAGATCGGAAAGATTAAGGAATAAGGTAAGGTAAAAAATGAAACGTTCATCCGGAAGTGCTTTTCCGTTCGTATATTTTATTTATGTTTGCCTTTTGATCGTTGCAAGTATCGCTTCGATTATTTATGTGAAGTCATTACTTGACGAATATGAAATGTCCCAACCCTCTCGTAAGGTTGAAGAGGCAATCGAACTTCTTAAAGAAGATGCGAAAAACGGTGTAATTTGGAATAATATAACTTTCCCCGACATTAATCAGGGTGAGTTTGAAAAAGACATAAATCTGAAGGAACAGTATGCGCTGCTTCTTTCTTCAGATGAGCTTGAATACAAAGCAGTCTCAAAGTCGGATATCCCCAAAAATGAGAAGGTGTACAGTCTTCAGGTAAACGAACTTGAGGTGGCAGAGCTGACTCTTGAGGCTGACGGTGATGTGAAGTCAAGACTTTTGGTTTTTCACATTCAGCATTGGAAGATCAAGAGCGTCAGACCTGTGATTTCCGCACATAATTATACACTTTCCGTGCCTTCGGATTATACCGTTAAGATCAACGGTATACGTCTTACCGAGGCTGACGGAGAAAAGGTGGGAGAGACGGGTATGGATTATAAGCTTTCGAGTATATATCTTATACCTAAGATCGAAATTTCCGATTCAAACGGTAACGTAGCCAACTATAAGATCAGAGGAAACAAGATAATCCCCGAGCTTTATAACTACTCACTTACTCTGCCTGCACAGCTTACCGTTGAGCTAAACGGTGAGATCCATGAGGGAGAGACACTTGAGGACGGCAGTGTTCGTCACGATATCCGTTTGCTTACAAAGCCTACTGTAAAGATATCAGACTGCTTCGGCAACAAAATAACTTATGAAGGCGGAAACAAATTACCCCTTACATATCTCACACTTCATGTTAACAGCCGTTATACTGTAAAGGTTGACGGTGCCGATGTTCCCCCGTCGGTAATCAATGAAACAAAAAACTCCGAGTTTGAGTCATATTATAAGCTTTCTGAGCTTGGTGATGAGTCTCTTGATGCCGTCATTAAGTCTATTCCCATGAATAAGGAATATAAGATAGCAATACTCAAGGATAATGCTGAGGTAACAGTCAAGGACAATGAGGGTAATATCGTCGACTTTGATAAGAATGCAAAGATCGTAGATCTGACTGCGCTTGATTTTGCTGATTCTGTCCCCGAAGATATTGCCGCAGAGATCGATGTTCTTGACGTTGCGGGTAAATACCATCTTTTGATGTCAAATGACTTAAAAATGAATGATATAAAGAATTATCTTGTTACGGGAACTTATCAGTATGAAGAAGCTACCAAATATGCAGGGGGTGTAGACAGCTCATTTACAAGTCCCCATACTTTGAAAGATCCTATTTTCAGCAGTCAAGCTGTTCTGAAGTATGTTCCCATTTCTTCAGACTGCTTTGCAGTGGATGTCAATTTGGTAAAACCGATGGATCTTTTAAGTGGCGGAAAATACTGGAAGACTGTAGAGGATATATTCAGTGAAAGACTTTATTTTGTCAGATACGATGATCCGAACAATAACAGTGATTCTTATTCATGGAAACTTGTCGGAATGAGGGCTCTTGGTGATGTTACAGCGTAAAACAAATAATATTAATAATAATACTTCAAACGACAATACTGTAAATGAGTTAGATGCAAGAACAAGAAGACGAATAGCAAGAGCAAAGAAGCGCAGAATGATGCGCCTTAAGCGGAAAAGTGAACCGAACTCCACTTGGACGGCTATAGGTTTTGCGGCACTTAAGGTTTTGGCGTTCGTGTTCACTTTCGTAATCGTTCTTGCCGCAACGTTACTTATATGTCTGAATATGATTGCGAATTATCAGTTTGACGAAGCTTCAAGCGATGATAATGATGGAAACAATATCTCGGCAGTGCAACAGATTTTCGTTCCTACACTTCTTGAGACAGGACAGCTTAAATTTCTTGCTTCATGGTTCCTCAGTGAAGAGGAAATTCAGGCGATCGTAGACAGCAACTCTATGAAAGAGCTGAATGAGGAAATTGATAACACTCTCATTAATATAGGCGGCTCGGGTAATCTTGATTTTAGCGGCGGTTCTGTGGGGTTAAATACCGATCCCATCGAGATCCATGAGGTGTCAGGCTCAACCTTCTACGGTACAATGATGATAGTCAAGGATCCCTCAAGGGTTAGCCTTGCAACGATCTATCCCTGGCGCACTGAGGGTGTTACTCTTGATGAGCTTGTCAAATCAGTTGGAGCTGTCGGTGGTATTAACGGAGGACTTTACAACTCAAACAATAACTCTGGCGGAAGACCTTACGGAGTTGTTGTTTCAAACGGCGAGATCCAGCTTAATGAACCTCAGTCGTGGAAAGGACTTGTTCTGATAGGTCTTACGGAAGAGAATATTTTGCAGATCATTGATATTTCAAAAATGAATTCCGATGATATAATACAGCTTGTTGAGGAAAAGGGAATAAGAGACGCCGTAACCTTCCAAGAGGAAGCGAGTGATGCAAACAATCACTTTGTTCAGCTTATCATTAACGGTGAAGAACGTGAAATGAACGGTATGGGAAGCGGACTCAACCCGAGAACTGCCATTGGACAAAGAGCTGACGGCGCAATTCTCATGCTCGTTACAGACGGTCGCGGAAAATCAGGTCATCTTGGGGCATCCGCAGCCGATCTTATAGGCATTATGAAGGAATACGGAGCCGTTAATGCGGCAAACCTTGACGGCGGAAGCTCATCATGTATGTATTATGATGACGAATATCTCATGACCAGCGTTACCTTCTATTATACAAACTCATCTTGGAAATTACCTTTTGGATTTGTTGTTAAATAAAATAGGCTCAATGTCAATAGTTGGGGTAAATAAAAATCAAACAAAATAAACGTTGAAAAAAGAAATAGGGAAAAAGGGGTATGAAGCGAAGCGAAATACCCCTTTTTCCCTATTTTAGCGAGCGATTTCAAGGGGTAGAAAAGAG